>CALFCG010000140.1 GCA_937951315.1 uncultured cyanobacterium | reverse complement strand
GTTAAGGGGCCGGGTAAGCAGCTGTTCTGTGCAGATGATACGAGCCAGGGGTCAGATGCTGGTTTTGTGGCTCAGAAGCTGAAGGCCGGAAGGTACAGCGTTTGGGTCGGCACAAGTGAGCCGGGCCAGAAGTATCGCTATACCCTGTCTGTGGGTGAGTAGAAATGGCCATCGTTAGCTGAGAAACTGGTGTGCACAAAAACCTGCATAGCGTGAGTCGGCTTGCTGGCTCAGTTGCTCATGGGTGCCAGATTCGACCACCTTTCCCTGCTCAAGGACTAAGATGCGATTGGCCCGACGAACGGTGGTCAAACGATGGGCAATGATGAAGACGGTCCGACCTTGCATCAGTCTCTCTAGAGCTTCTTGAACCAAAATCTCCGACTCGGAGTCGAGGGCTGAGGTGGCTTCGTCCAGAATTAAAATGCGGGGATTGAGCAGGACTGCCCTTGCGATCGCAAGTCGCTGTCTTTGTCCACCTGATAGCGTCACTCCCCGTTCGCCTAACTGCGTTCCGTAGCCTTCAGGGAACTGGAGAATAAAATCGTGAGCATTGGCGATTTTTGCTGCCTCTCTGACCGCTTTCAGGTCGAAATGCGTTTGCCCAAAGGCAATGTTGCGGGCAATGGTCCCCGAGAACAGCAGCGTCTCTTGGGGAACAATGCCGATTTGCTGGCGCAGACTCTTGAGGGTAACGGATTGAATCTCGACACCATCAATGAAGATTTGTCCGACCTGTGGCTCGTAAAAACGGGGCAGTAGGTTGACTAACGTTGTTTTGCCAGCCCCAGAAGCACCCACCAAGGCAACCACTTCACCGGGCTGTACCGTTAAGCTCAGGCCTTGCAGAATGGGTTGATCGGGGCGGTAGGCAAAGGAAACACTGCGATATTCTACCTGTCCTTGGACGGCGGCTAAAATCTTGGCATCGGGAGCATCGGTGACCTTTGGCTGGACTGCCAGGAGTTCAAAGACTCGATCTACAGAGGCTTGACCCTGCTTATATTCATTGAAGTTAGCAGTGAGCAAGTTGATCGGATCAATGATCAAAGCGACCGCAGTAATGAAACTAATAAATTCACTGCCGGTCAGATTTCCCTGAGCAATTTGCCACCCGCCTAATAGAAAGAGACAGGCCACAGCAATGGCTTCTAAAAGTCCTACCACAGGGTATTGAATGGCCTTGATCCGTTCGGCTGCATATTTGGCCTGTCGATTACGGTCAGCTGCCTGGGTGAATCGCTGGATTTCGTATTCTTCGGCTGCGAAGGCTTTAACCAGTCGTATACCGCCAAAGACCTCTGTGAGTAAGGCTGAAAGTGTTGAAACTTGATTCTGGCTCTTTCGGGAAAGGGATAACAGTTGGTTGCCGAACCAGCCGATTAAGGCGGCCATGACGGGGGCCAAAATTAGCGTCTCCAACGTCAGGAGCCAGTTGAGATAAAACATATAGGCCAAGATGGCGATTAGCTGAAGCACACAGGGCAGTGCCTGGTGAAACAGCTTGTTGAGGACTTCGCCAATGCGATCAACATCTTCTGTGAGTCGATAGGTTAAGTCGCCTGTTTGTGCCTGTTCAAAGTAGTCAAAGTTGAGGCACTGGAGGTGGCTGTACGTCTCTAGTCGTAACGTCATGGCTACCTGAAAGGCAACGCCTGCCATCAATGCATCTTGACCATATTCAAAGATGCCCCGCACGATAAACAGCACCGCTGCCAAGACCGGAAGCAGCAACAAGGCTTCCATGTTTTTCTGGCCGATATAGTCTGCAACCTGTCCCAGCAGATAGGCAATCAGCGGCATGGTGAGGACGTAGCCGAGGGTGCAGGTGGTTGCGATCGCAAGTGTGGGCCAGTGAGGTCTGAGGTAGGGGAGCAGTTGCCGATAGCGGGCTTTATTCACAGAAGAGGTGGCCACAGGTTTGCGATCGCAATTGTAGGTCACGACGAGAGCCAGCAACACAGGCTGAATATCTGGTTTGACTCACTGAAAGGACCAACTTCTACGTTAAATTAGGCTCGATACGCTGTTCCTATAGAGACGTTTTGCGATGGCTTACCAACTTCAAGTACCCAGTATGGCTTGCTCAGCCTGCGTGGATTCGATCACCCAAGCCGTGCTCAAAATTGACGCAGATGCCACCGTCGAGGCTGATACGAAAACTAAGGCTGTCCAGGTCACGACGCTGCAGCCAGAGGCTGTGATCAGAGATGCGATTTCTGCGGCTGGTTATCCAGTTGATTAACGTCAGCTATCTCGTCAGAGTTGTTACTATAGCCAAGATATGAGACGAAAAGCGTCTCTGAAAGTGAAACATTCACGGGTTATTCCTCGTCTTGGCTTAGGATGCTAGCTAAGGTGGATCTGCCAAGAGTAGAGCTTATACCCGCCCTCATCTATGACGCGTTTATGACATCTTCATTTTCACCCTCACCCTTCAAAAGTGTTAGTGGCCTCGCAATGTTGGCTTCAGTTGGAGCCCATGTGGTCTTTTTTACCGGGTCAGCCCTACTCTCGGCCCCCGCACCCGAAACCCCAGAAAAACTTCGAGTTGTCAGATTGCAACGGCAAGCTCAGAACCCTGGACCACAGTCTCCTAAAAATCCTGATGCTCTGCTGCCACCACCTCCTGAACTGCCGCCCAAGGGACAATCGTCCTTGGCTGGACTGCCGTCCTTGAAACCCAACGCACAAGCGTTTCGCCAGCCCTCAAAGGTGCCTCCAAAAGTGGATTTGCAGGCGTTGGCCCGTAAGGAACAAGCGCTCCGGCAGGAGCTATTTTTACGACAGCAACAGCAACAAATACGAGAACAGCAAAAGATACTCCAAGACCAGCAAAAGGCTGCATTAGGACAGCAGCAGCAGGCTGCGGCGAAAAGAAAGCAGGCCTTGGCCGAGGCGGAAAAGGAGCGGAACCAGAGAGCATTGGCTGCGAATCCCATCAATAATGATCCACAAGGTGGCTGGAGTTTGGGGTCTGGTGATGTGCGAATTCCCCCCGTGGCTGCCAATCAAACCCCTACTTCTGGTCCGCAACAGGATGGTTTTGATATACCACCGCCTCCTGGGGATCCAAAGCAGCAAGGTGGCACCTCTGGCGGTAATACATCTCCTCCTGTGAATGTTGCTGATGCGACCGCTAGCCTCAGTCAAACAGGGCAAAAGGCTGCATCAACTTTTAATTGGTTGAATAAAATTGCTCGTGAGACGAATGGTCCAGTTCCCAAGAGCAGAGTGATTGAGCAACAGCTTGCGTTTCCTGCTGATGCTGTGCAGGGCAAAGATGAAGATAACAGCGTTGAGGTCCGGGCCTTCATTACACCAGAAGGTGAGAAACGGTTCCCTGAGCTAATTGTCAAATCTGAGCAGGTCGCGTTGAACCAAGCCGCTATTGAGGCTGTTAAACAATATGAGCCAACAGAGTCTGATCTAGGGAAAGCTCTAGTCTTTCAGTACACCTTCCAGACCGGAGGCTTGGAGACACCATCATCGTCGGATCAGCCCTCAACACCTCCGTCAGAGAAAGAAGCAAAGGAGCAGGATGCAGAGCCGGTAGAGTCTTCTGACTCTAAAGAAAACAAGGAAAAAGAAAAGGAAAAGAAGGAAGAAGAGCAGAAAAATAAAGAAGAACAAGACAAGACATCAGCTGAAAAAGACGAAAAGCCTCAAGAGGCTGAAAAGACAGATGAGTCCACCTCTTCACAGCCAGAAGAGGCGAAAAATCAGGACAAAAAAGCTGTTTCACCCCCAGCCAAGCCTGATTCTGTGGGCGGAGCTGAGTCCCAAAAGCAAACTGAGTCATCGACACCAACGCCAGACCCTCAGCCCTCCCCAACGGAATCCTCTAAACCGAGTCCGGAGCCGTCTAAGCCTGAAATTAACTCAGAAGAAGACAAGGACAAGCCCAGTGTACCTAGCTCAGAGTCTCAGCCATCGAGTGAGGATGAGAATCCTCTAAAACCCTTAAACCTGGATGCTTTGAAGAAAAAATAGTCTGTTCCAATCGGCTTCTTTAGCGGAGCGCTGTTCTCTCCGCTGGGGACTGATGAGGCGGCTTCGGTCTGAGCCAGTTGAATGCCAATGATAGTCCTGTTAAGGCAAACGGAATCAGCAGTAGCAAAGCAGCCCATTGAAAAATTGCCGGACGTCTGCGTCCTCGAATGGGGTACTCACAACTGAGGCAAATTTCGGTATCCTCGCTGTTGAGGGTGCCGCACACATTACAGGGAACTAGGGCCATGGTTGGACTCCCTTCGGTCTAAAGGGCTGTAAAGCAAGTGTAGACTGGATATGATTCCATGCTGCCCTATTTTGGGGCTAACTTATCATCTATGTCTGCACCGCTCGAAGAATATAACGATAGTCCGTTTGAACGCGTTTTGATTGGACTGGTGGCCCGTAAAATGTCACGGGCGGTGGGCAAAACGACTGAATTATCCGGCTATGAAGGCCTGATTGATTTATCTGAGCAGGTGGTCAAGGGATACGATGCCCAAGGACAGCAGCGGGTCATTGGGACAATGTTGCGATCGCTCATCCCTGCCCCGGTTCTATGGTCTATTCGAACCTTTGTGCGTCCGGCGCGCTTAATTTTGGAATGGAATGCCTGGTTTGCAAGTCATATGTTTGCCTGGTTGGTGGGGCCCTGTGAGCAGAAAGATGTCGAAGTCTTGGATCCTCAGGGACAGCCTCGGGTGCAACATAGCGGTATTCAGATCAAGAAGTGTCGATATCTAGAGCAAAGTGGCTGTGTGGGCATGTGTATCAATATGTGTAAGCTGCCGACCCAAGACTTTTTTGCCCAAGAGTTTGGTTTCCCGTTGACGTTGACGCCTAATTTTGAAGATTTAAGTTGTGAGATGGCGTTTGGCCAACCTGCCCCACCTCTTGAAGAAGAACCGTTCTATCATCAGCCCTGTTTAGCCACCCACTGCTCCGTAGCTCAGCCGAAGGCGAAGGCTTGTCCTGAAGTACGAGAAGGGGCTGCACCTGCTTAAATGGACTCCCACAGTCTTGGGCGGGGCTGCTCGTTGAGGCGTTCGTGGGTGTCCTTTAGCAGAGTTGGAATATTCAGCTGTTCGGGACAACGGGGCAGACAGTCCCCGCATTCTGTGCAGCGGTTCCCTTTACGGCCTGGAAACCAGTGACCAGCATTTTCAAACATTCGGTAGCGATAGCGCCCAAACTCTGTCATGTCGTAGCTTACCGTTAGATTTCGCAACCGTAGCACTTCAGGAATATTGATGGCTTCAGGGCAAGGTAAGCAAGCATGGCACTGGCTGCATTGGTCGGTGCCGAGTGCCTCCACGGCAGTTTGCTCCAGCTGCTTCAGAAGGGTCTGCTCGGTCGGGGTGAGGGGCCCACTTTGATCGGAAATCTCGAGGGGCCAGTCTAGCTCTGCAGGGTTGGCTGCACCCACGCTCAATGTCGTGATGTGGGGCTGGCTCAAGAGAAAGCGGGCATTGATGTGGAGTGGATCCATCGGTGTGCAAAGGTCTTGAAGTTTTAGGGGTGGGGTGTAGAGTAACCCCCCTTTATCGGCCGGGGAGATGATAAAGACGCCCATATCTTTTTGGTGGGCGAGGGCGACGGCTGGGGCGTTGTGCTGCCAAAAGTAGGTGTAGTGCAGATTGACGAATTCAAAGAAATCGGTGTTTAGGGTGTCGATGATGAGATCTAAAGGGCCGTGGGTAGAAAAGCCGACATGTCGGACTTTATGGGTTGCGATCGCATCCCAAACTGCATCCATACAGCCATCTAATACCCAACTTAAATGCTCCCGTGTATTAATGCCGTGGAGTGCTAAACAGTCGACATAATCAACCCCTAACCTTTCTAGGGATGTTTCAATGGCTGCTGTCATGGCAGTCGCATCCGGCTTTGGCGTCACCTTCGTGGTGAGGATCACCTGCTCGCGGGGAATCTGTTTGCCCAAGATTGCCCCTAAATACAGCTCACTTTGGCCGTACCCTTGGGCCGTTTCAATATGGTTAATGCCTAGTGCTAATGCTCGTTCAATGGTGGCATGGGCATTGGTGGCTGATGCCAGATAGCGCATTGTCCCTAAGGAGAAAACCGACATCTGGAGATTTGTGCGACCAAAACGACGATAGTCCATTACCCCGTCGCTTCACCGCCTCCAGAACTCTTGAGAAAGTCTCCGGGTCTGATGTTTTCTAGAAACTCCCGGAACTCTTCCTGTTCCTGCTCATCAGCCTCTTGATCAACGGGGATAGAGGCATCTGCAACCACCTCTTCTAACACCCAGATCGGCGTGTTCATGCGGAGGGCTAAAGCTATTGCATCGCTGGGACGCGCATCAATTTCTTTCTTCTGATCGCCGTTTTCCATTGTGAGGATGGCGTAGTAGGTACTGTCTTCTAAAGAATGGATGACAACGCGGGTGAGTTCTAGGTCCCATTCCATAAAACAACTGGCCATTAGATCATGGGTCATGGGCCGCTGCGTTTTTTGATTCTCAAGGGCGCTCAGAATGGCGCGCGCCTCAGTCTGACCTATCCAAATGGGTAGCGCTCTGCGCCCTGTTCCATCCTTCAATAGGACGATGGGTAGGCGACTGGAGGCATCCAGAGCAATACCTGCAACATTCATTTCGATCATCGGCTCAGCCCCCAGGGTATATAAGTAGCGATTGCCCTGATGGATGAGCAACCCTAATCATCTCTATAATTGCCTTGAGAGTTCGATCATTTACCATTGTCTCCCAAGAAAATTGTTTAATCTGAGTTTTTCGATATAGAGAAAGGCTACGTTTCGAGCGTAACGATCTCTAGGGGGCTTTGACAATGGGGAAAATACTCAAGCCTATGTAACAGTATATTGATTCACGGGGCATCAAATGTTCACAGGACTCGTACAAAGTACTGGCTACCTCAAATCTAAGGGGGCCCATCAGTTACTCATTACCTGCCCCCGACAGCCCTGGGTTGAGACCCTTGACCTTGGCGATAGCGTTGCCGTTGATGGGGTTTGTCTAACGGTGGAGACCTTGGTCTCAGGAGGATTTATCGTCACGACCTCGCCTGAGACGATGCAGCGCACCACCCTAGAGCAGCGGGTAAATGTCCCAATGCCGATTAATTTAGAGCCAGCCTTGCAAGTGGGAGACCGTCTGGGGGGACATTTTGTGACGGGACATATTGATGCGGTTGGGACGGTGGAAGAGATTTCTCAAACGGGCGAGTCCTGGGTGATTCGCTTTAATGCACCGTCCGTCGTCGCCAGCCATATTGTCTCTAAGGGCAGTATTGCGGTGAACGGTATCAGTCTGACGGTGGCTGATTGTAATGCGGAAGGCACCTGGTTTACGGTAGCTGTGATTCCCCATAGCTTTGCAGAGACGAATCTCAAGCAGCTGCGGCCCGGTCAAAGCGTCAATCTAGAAACCGATGTTTTGAGTAAATATGTTGCTAAGTTTCTGAGAACATCCCATTCTCATGATGCATCTGTCCCAGCCATGTCGTCTATTTCGCCTGAGTTTTTGGCAGAGCATGGTTTTGGGTAGGCGCAAAACGGATAGAGGTCAGAGGAATCCACTATACGAGCAGATCTATGACCTGGTCCGTCAAATTCCGATGGGACAAGTGGCGACCTACGGCCAGATTGCGGCGCTTCTGGGACGACCGAGACATGCACGACAAATTGGATATGCGCTGTTTAGGGTGGCACCGGATGCGGATGTACCTTGGCATCGTGTCGTCAATGCAAAGGGTGAAATTTCCCAATCGCCTCAGCGACGAGGGAGTGATGATCTACAGCGAGTTCTGCTAGAACAGGAAGATGTGATCTTCAGTACGACCCATCGCATCGATTTAAGGCAGTATCAATGGCAGCCTGGATCGATGCACCTCGAAGAGTCTCGTTTTTAGGGATAGCTATTTTGGAGTTCGCACAGGGCACACTGAGGCTAGATTGCTATTGGTTGTATTTACGTAGTACAGGCGATAGCTCTAGATCTGCCTGCTGGGGCAGAGCTATGTCAGTTATCTGAATACCGGAACAGCTATTTCTATATTTCCTTCACTGAAAGAGTTATTAAGAATGGTTTTGAGTCTGTTGAAGTTAGCTATGCCGAAGGGGCGTCCCTCGCAACGCGACCAGGTCTTTGAGTTTGATGTTCATGTTTTGATTTACCGTAACTCAAAACTATTGGGGCATGAATATCTTTTGAATGCTTCTCCCTCAGCCTTTACTGCGCGGATGGCGCTGTTAGAGGCCCATGCTGAGGTTTCCGTGATCTATGAAGCCGCAGGGGCTTTCGCAGAAGTTGCGGCGGGTCTTGATAGGGTTGAAGGGAATCCAGATATCCGCACTGAGACCTTGGAAGCATGGCGACAGCGAGATCCGCAGACAGTAGCTCAATTAACGGGGCAGTACTTAAATGATGCTGACGAGGGAGATCTATCTCTCTGGCAAATTTAGAGTCTGTTACAGTTCGGGAATGTATATTCCACAGCGTTCGTTAACCCAGTGGTGGACTGCTGTTGATCAGGGGTATGAGTTCGGGAAAAGCTGTAACTTTTTCTTCCTTTTTGGCTAGAACCCGCATAACTTCTTGGTAGAAGTTCCCAAATGGGCTTAACCCGAACCGATGTTGAATGTGTTCTATCTCTTGCTTTTTGAAGCCCTTAAGAGAACTGAATGAGGTTAATGTTCAACCATTTCTCTATCTGTGGCTACATCCAGCCGATGGTCTTCGAAGACAGAGTAATAGACAAAACCGGCTAGTACCGCTCCGACAATAGGCGCTGCCCAGAATAACCAAACTTGACTGAAGGCCGTTAGGTTGCCTGTCAAGCCCACAATTAAAGCGGGACCTGTGCTCCGAGCTGGATTGACGGATGTATTGGTGATGGGAATACTAATTAGGTGAATTAGTGTTAAGGCTAAACCAATCGAGATGGGTGCAAATCCCTGGGGAGCACGCTTGTCAGTAGCCCCTAAAATCACGAGCAAAAACATGAATGTCATGACGACTTCTGTGATGAGGCAAGCTAATAAGTTATAGCCACCCGGTGATTGATCACCGAAACCGTTTGTTGCCAATGCGTTAGCACCACTCAAGTCGAGAGGACCGCTACCACTAGCAATGACATAGATGAGCCCTGCTGCAACAATGGCTCCCACCACTTGGGCCACGATGTAAGGTAAAAGCTCTGAACCGGGGAAACGCTTTCCTGCCCAAAGGCCAAAGGAGACGGCTGGATTGAAATGTCCGCCTGAAATATGGCCGACGGCATAGGCCATGGTGAGCACGGTTAAACCAAACGCGAGGGAGACACCCACGAACCCGAGACCCAAGGGGTATAGGGTGCCCTCACCAAGTGTTGCGCCTTCGGCTGTGAAGGTTGCAGCGAGTACGGCGCTCCCGCAGCCCCCTAAGACTAGCCAAAATGTGCCGATCAGCTCGGCAATGGCTCTTTTTGTCACTGACATTTATTTACAAGCTCCATAGTTATGGATTGAAGAATATTGCAGAAATCATAGAGCATTCATGCTTCTATCTCTGCTGTTGTTACATTAAATACATTTTTCCTACAGATTTGTATCTTTAATTCTTCTTTAATGAGTCTTGCTCCATCACTTGCTGCTTTTAGCTTTTGTTCTCATCGTTAAGCTGAATTGTGCTCGTGCTCCAATAGGGACAAGACATTGATTGTTGATCGGGGTCTTTAGGTCGTGCTTGCCAATTGCCAGGCTTGCCAGAAAATATAGATGGATAGAAGGGCCAACATAGAGCGAAACAAGAGGCTAATCAGCTGTTCGGGTAGTTTGGGCAAAAAGCGGGTGCTGATTTGTACACCTAGGAATCCACCCAGGCCCAAGCATAATCCTTCGGTGAAGAGGATATGATTTGCGATCGCATGTCCCATTGACGCCGAGAGTGCGGTTATCATGATCACCCCTAGGCTAGTCTGAATCGCGACCTTAATCGGTTCTCCCAGTAACAAAATCTGAAGTGGTACCAGAACGACGCCTCCACCCACGCCAAAAAAACCGGCGAGGAAGCCCGCCACCCCTCCTGTGAATATGCGGGCTGGTAATAAATTTCCGGTGTGATGCCTGGGGTGGGCGTTGGGTAAACGCGCCAGTTTCTTTCGCAGTTCAACCAGATAAAGGGTGAGCCAGAGTAAGAAGCCAAAGGAGGCGAGCAAGACCGGTTGCCAAACTTGGCTGGCGAAGAATACCCCCAGTTGTGCCGTAAGGATTGAGGGTAGACCCAATGCCAAAATAGAGGGGAGGCGTAGATGACCCGACCGCAGATTTTGTAATGTGCCGCCGAAGGCAATGATCACAATGGCTAATGTGCTGGTTCCCACTGCCATGACTGGTGGATAGCCAAAGCTCACCAATAGTGGCACCAGTAGTACGCCGCCACCGATGCCTAGGACACCTGCTAAAAGCCCTGCTGCTAAGCCAGGAAGGAGTAGCAGCAGGGCCTTCGTTGAAAGTAGAGCCGAGATCACTCCGATAGCAAAGATACAAAAGGATCGACCGCAACCGATAACGTCTTGCCCAGCTTGAGGAGCTGACGAAGTTGCGCTTTGGGTATCCTAGCTTGTTCTTCTTCTGCGACTGCTTCTAGGTCTGCCTCAGCATAATATTGACACTGAGAGATGAGTTGTGTTTGCAAATGGTGGAAATAGAGTTCCTGTGCTGGATTGAGGTCGAGCGTTAAACCCAGTTTTGGTCCCACGGCTAGTAGCTGATCGAGGTGCTGGAGTCGGACCTGTAAGTGATTTAAATCTGCATCCTGTAGAAGCTGCCACAGGAGTCGAAGCGTTAGATCTGCTAGGGATTTTTCGGCCCCTTCGAGTGTTAATGTACAGCCGAGGTGCTGAGTCTCAGTTGCGATCGCATCCACTTCTACAAAGTACCGGCTTCCCAACTTCTCGTCCGCGGCCATACTGCTCAAATCCTGCTCGAGCCCTCTGAGGGCATGCATTGCACGATGACTAAGGGCCACCTGTGCCGCCATTAAAAGCGGTTGCGGCACGGCTAAATTATCTTGCTGAAAAGCCATTAAGACCCCATAGTTATCCCGATAGACCTGGGAATAAAGCTGATCTAATCGATTCAGGGTGCTTTGAGTCAGCAACTCCATCATCCGTTGGCGCTCATCAGGAAACAGATCCTGGAGACCAAAGTGATGAGAACCAAAGACTCTATCCAGGGCCAATACCACGGGAGCCACCCCCTGATGGAGCCCATCCAATAACTGTTCCTTGACCTCGGTGTATTGTTTGCGTCCTGCGAACGGCTGTACCCCGCAGTGGAAGTCCCATCCCCCGAGATGCAAAACGCCAAAAACCAACTGCTCTGATTCATATGTCACTTCAGAGGTTAGGCAGAGCTGTCCCACAGCCAAGGTGAGAGAGCCTATATGTTGCAGTTGATAGTCCAGCTTCTGGACTTGATAGCAATAAATCCGGTCCTGATCTGGGTATGTATTGAAAAGTGAATTCATGGCATAGTGAGCTGCCACTTGCTTGAGACTCACCTGAGAGGGCTTCACCAGTTGCTCGTACACCCCCGCTCCATTTTGAAACGCCGCGACATTGCTGGGTGCTAAAGCCAAGCGCTGCATAAATTCTGACTCTAAATCCACTCCCGTTACCTCGGCGGCTAGGGCAATGGCACGAGCTGCATATCGCAAAATTTGGACGCCTTCGGGGCGTGACAATTCCGCGAAAAACCAGCCACAACTTGTATACATCAATAGCGTATGGCGCTGCATTTCCAGCAATCGGAGCGTGTCGATCTTCTCCTCGGCTGTCAACGGATGCTGCTGTTGGCGCTGTAAAAACTCAGTGATGCGATCATCGCCCACTCCCTGATCCCAGAGGGTTGTAAGGGGTGGCTGACCTAAGATTTGAATATACTGGTCTCGGGCTTGCCACGGATCGCGCAGGAGTTTTTCTCCCAAGTCAACATAGACTTCGCTGAGCTGATCTCGGAGCCAGTTGAGAGCATCACGCAGCGGACGTCGCCACTTTTGATGCCATAGACTGCCTTCACCGCCGCAGCCGCAGTCATCCTGCCAGCGACCGACACCGTGGGAACAGCTCCAGGCTGTTTCTGACTTGAGTTCCACTTCCCATGTGGGGGGATGCAGGCTGAGATAATGTGCATAATTGGTCACCGTCCAGCCCTGCTCTGGAAAGGTTGTGGTCAATGCATAGGCAAGGGCTTTTTCGGTATCTGATTTGTGATGGCCAAAGGTTTCTCCATCGGTGGCGACCGAAATGATCTGAGCCTCGTTATGGTGTTTGCGCACTGCCTGGGCGAGTCGTCCTGTGAAGTGGCCCGACGTACTGAGTACATCGTCAAAGCCAATATCTGCTGAGATGGGACCGTCATAGAAAAAGATATCTATATAGTCGCGGTTGCGGTCTCCACCCGGTATAAAGCAGCGATAGGGACGGACTGGATCGATTTGACCACCCCCGACCGCATTCCAGGGATGCTCAGAAGGCGCGTGATTGGATGCTTGATCCTCAGAGATCAACGGACGACATTTTTCAGCTTGGGAGGGGGCCAAAATTATGAAGCGGATTCCCTCCTGAATCAGGGCCTCCAACGTAGGATAGTCAACGGCGGCTTCAGCAAGCCACATGCCCTCTGGCTCTCGACCAAATCGGGCTTGAAAGTCTGCCTTGCCCCAGCGGATTTGGGTGACTTTGTCCCGTTCATTGGCCAATGGCAAAATAATATGGTTGTAAACCTGAGCGATGGCATTTCCATGCCCATTCAGACGTTCGCAGCTGTTGCGGTCCGCATCCAAAATTCGCTGATAGACTTCGGCATCATAATGCTCTAGCCAGCTCATTAACGTGGGACCGATGTTGAAGCTGAGATACTCAAAATTATTGACGATATCTACGACCTCACCCAGGTCATTGCAAATCCGAGCAAAGGCATTGGGACGGTAGCATTCGTGATGAATCCGCTCATTCCAGTTTCGGAAGGGGGCGGCACTGGATTGGCCTTCAATGATTCCCAAATAGGGATTCTCGCGAGGCGGCTGGTAAAAATGGCCATGAACTGTGATGTAAACACCCAAGTCCTGCGCTGCCTGAGGCGATACAGCTAATGTGTCCGACGAATGATCGAAAGGTTGTGTGGCAGGTTCAACAACATGATCAGGCTGTAGCGTTTGCATGTGATCAGAATGAGTCTGCATGAGAGAGGTCACCAAATTAGAACAGTTCGAGGTAGAGGACACTCTAAACTCGAAGCAATTGTGTATTTATTGCAAGCGTTAGGATCTTCTACAGGGGGATATCTCAGGACACTTGGATAGAGAACGCGTCCAGGGGGGGACAAATATCTTGGCCCAAGCTAAGCGATCCCCGCTCAAAAATGTTGATCCCAGCTCAGAACTTAAGATTTCCCAAAGGAATGGGCGGCAAAAATGATGTGCATCGGTGATAAATGGGCATTATGTGAACGTCTTCCTGTAGTGCTTCCCTGCTCTGAGCAGTGTATGGATCAAGGTTGTTGCACTCGTTCTCTTAATCCCCCAAAATTGGGGAGCTCTTGAAATTCAACTGTTTGACTGCCGCTATCTAGGATGAATCTGTGACCTTAAAAGATCGTATCTTCCTTGTTCTGCTTGTCTTTATCCCCATTTCTATTGCTGCCCATTTACTGCATTGGGGATCCTTGGTGGTCTTTATCCTGTCAGCTCTGGCGATCGTGCCCCTCGCCTCGTGGATGGGGGCGGCGACCGAAGAAATCGCTGTTGTGGTGGGACCCTCTGCTGGTGGACTGCTCAATGCTACCTTTGGCAATGCGACGGAACTGATCATTGCCTTAATTGCTCTCCGTGCTGGACTTGTGGAGGTGGTCAAAGCGAGTATTACTGGATCGATTATTGGCAATCTTTTATTGGTCATGGGGCTCTCTATGCTGTTGGGGGGGCTGCGTCATAAAGAGCAAGAGTTTCAGCCAGTTGTGGCTCGCGTTAATGCTTCCTCGATGAATTTAGCTGTAATCGCAATTTTGCTACCCACCGCGATTCAGTTCTCCTCCGATCGCGGTCTAGGCTTCAATGAAATTGAGAAACTATCGATAGGCGTCGCCCTGATCTTAATGCTGGTGTATGGCCTGACGCTCCTGTTTTCCATGAAGACCCATGCCTATCTCTATGATGTGGGTGTTGCTGGGACAGGTGAAAAGGAAGCGGAAGAAGCAGAACATGACACTCCTAATTTGAAGCTATGGGTGGGTGTCCTACTAGCTGCGACCTTGGCTGTGGCCGTAGAGTCTGAACTATTGGTGGGTAGCTTAGAAGTGGCGACGGAAACCTTGGGGTTAACGCCGCTGTTTACGGGGGTGATTTTGCTGCCAATTATTGGCAATGCGGCAGAACATACCACTGCCGTGACCGTGGCGATGAAGGACAAGATGGATCTTTCTGTCTCTGTGGCAGTCGGTTCGAGTTTGCAAATTGCCCTATTTGTGGCGCCGGTTCTTGTGATTGCAGGCTGGTTTTTAGGACAGCCGATGGATTTAGACTTCAATCCGTTTGAGCTTGTTGCGGTTGTGGTAGCGGTTTTGATCGCTAACTCCATTAGCTCAGATGGTAAATCGAACTGGTTGGAGGGGATTTTGCTCCTTGCTGCTTACCTTGTTCTAGGTCTTTCTTTCTATTTCCTACCGGCGACCTGACGTGCTTCTATCGTCTGCTGAGTTCCTGTTCTGTGATTGCGAGCCGAGTAGAAGGGATTTTGCTTCCCTAGCGGGACAAGGATTCAATGACAATATCCTCAGTCTGCGTGAAGCCGACAATCTCACCAATTGTATACAGGGGACGGGCTTTAACTTCCTCGTAGATGCGCCCAATATATTCTCCTAAAATGCCAATACAGATCAGCTGGACAGCCCCCAGAAAAAATTGGGCAATGGTGATAATGCTGAAGCCTACAAGTTGTGGGGAGAGGCTAAATAATCTCCAATAGAGCACCAGTAACATCATGATCAGGGCAAAGCCAGCTGATACTAAGCCTAAATAGGTCGCCAATCTTAGGGGGACCTGTGAAAAGGAAAGAATGCTGTTGATGGCCAAGGCGAAGGATTTGCGAAACGTATACTTCACCTGACCCGCAAAGCGGGGGTCCCTCTCAAAGCGAATGGCGGTTTGACGGAACCCGACCCATGATCTGAGGCCTCGAATATAGCGATTCCTTTCAGGCATTGCGTTGAGCAGGTCAACAACCTGACGGTCTAGCAAACAAAAGTCACCGGTGTCACTGGGGATTTTGACATCTGATAATCTTTGCAGGAGTCGATAAAAGCTGAAGGCTGTCAGTCTTTTGATCCAGCTTGCATGACGCCGCTTTGAACGCTGCGCATAGACCACCTGATACCCCTGTCGCCATAGACCTAACATTTCAGGAATTAATTCCGGTGGATCTTGCAAATCTGCATCAAGGATTACCGCAACCTGGCCTCGAACGAAATTGAGCCCGGCTGTTACTGCTATCTGATGGCCGAAATTCCGCGCTAAGCTCACATAGCAAACCCGTGTATCCTGCTGCCGGAGAGTCCGAATTTGTTCTAAAGACCGATCATTGCTGCCATCATTGACTAGAATCAGCTCCACCGCCTCCTCCATCTGATTCATAACGGCACTCACCCGTTTATATAGTTCAGGAATGGTCTCTTCTTCATTAAATATCGGAATAATGAAGGAATACTGGGGTTTGATCATTGGTTCTATACTGATATTCCCTTGAAAGCTCGCAACTTATTGGCAGATGAAGAGCCCGAAAGGGAATATTTGGTGGATAACATGTCTAGATGAGGCTGCGCACATCCGTGACTTCACCCGTTACGGCTGCTGCGGCTACCATCACCGGACTCATGAGTAATGTTCGCCCTGAAGAGGAGCCTTGCCGCCCTTTAAAGTTGCGATTGGACGATGAAGCGCTCAACTGATTGCCTTGGAGTTTATCCGGATTCATGGCTAGACACATGGAGCAACCGGCTTCCCGCCATTCAAATCCAGCCTCCTCGAAAACCTTGTCTAACCCTTCCGCTTCGGCTTGCTGCTTGACCCGCTCAGAACCTGGTACGACAAACGCCTTGACGCCCTTCGCCACATGCTTACCTTGGGCAAAGTGAGCGACTTCTTGTAGATCGCTCAGCCGCCCATTGGTGCAGCTGCCAATAAAGCAAACGTCTACTTTTGTACCTTGTATCGGCGCACCGGGTTCGAGTTCCATATATTTATACGCCTCAGATGCGATGACGCGCTCTGATTCTGGCATTGTTTCGGGGGGTGGTACAGCTTCATCGACGGCGATGCCTTGTCCTGGAGTGATACCCCAGGTGACTGTGGGGGCAATATCTGCGGCGTCAAAGACCACAACATCGTCGTATACAGCATTCTGATCGCTCTGGAGATGGGTCCACCATGCAACAGCCTCCTCCCAAGCCGCTTCCTTGGGGGCAAAGTCTCTACCTTGTATATAATCAAACGTTACTTGATCCGGGTTCACATAGCCGCATCGGGCTCCCCCTTCAATGGACATATTGCAAACGGTCATCCGTTCTTCCATGTTCATTTGTTCAAAGGTGGTCCCTGCAAATTCGTAGGCATAGCCTACGCCGCCCTTAACGCCTAGCTTACGAATGATATGGAGAATGACATCTTTGGCGTATACACCCGGCTTGAGAGGACCGTTGACCTCGACCCGGCGCACTTTTAATTTAGCCAGTGCCAAGGTCTGGGAGGCTAAGACGTCGCGGACCTGACTGGTACCAATCCCAAATGCGATCGCACCGAAAGCACCATGTGTCGATGTATGACTATCGCCGCAGGCAATGGTCATGCCGGGCTGGGTTAGGCCTTGCTCCGGAGCAATGACATGGACAATGCCCTGGTTGCCCGACCCAATATTGTGGAATGTAATGTTGTGTTCTTGACAGCTTTGTTCCAATGCCTGCATCATCTCTTCGGCTAGCACATCGACAAAGGGCCGAGCTTGGTTCTCGGTGGGGACAATATGATCGACCGTTGCGATCGTACGCTGTGGGTAGAGGACTTTGAGTCCTCGCTCCTTGAGCATGGCAAACGCTTGGGGACTCGTTACCTCATGAATCAAGTGCAAACCAATAAATAGTTGAGTTTGACCGGAGGGTAAAACCCCCACCGTGTGTAAATCCCAGACTTTATCAAACAGTGTGCCTTGGCTCATGGTATTGGTGATACGGTAAACGGTCAGGCCCCGATCTTATCTCAAATCCCTCTCGGCACGACCGCTGCCCGGAAGTGTATCTAGCGTGTGCTATGAAACGTTCAAAACAGAAATCTGCTAATGACCGCGCCGTCTACAGTGAGTTTGGTAGTGCTGAAGCAAATCCGCTGTCTCGGCCCGACCCGCCAGCTTCAGAACAAAAACTGACGATACAGGCGTCTCGGAAGGGGCGTAAAGGTAAAACGGTAACGGTTATAAGTGGCTTTCAGCATTCAACGACAAAGTTGACCGAGCTAGCTAAAAAACTGAAGAGTCAATGTGGTAGCGGTGGCACTGTTAAAGACCAAACCATTGAAATTCAAGGAGATCACGCTCCCAAACTTGTCGAAGTCCTGAAGAAACTGGGATACCCCGTTAAAATTAGCGGGGGTTAAGCTTGCTCTTCTAGGGTTTTCCAGCCCGGTTGCCAGAGATCGCGATCGCTCAAGGACTTTGTACTGGTCCAAAAGCGAACACTGGGATCACAAGCTGATACAAGTTCTGCAAAGACCAACTTGCCTTCATTCTTGCGGTTAACCACCTGAAAGTGTCTCCAGCCGAACGTCTTCTCTCTTGCGGTCCATTTAGAGCCCAAGAGGTGAGGAAATTTTTGTTTCTTCACGCCGACAGCGCGGGTGCAAGCCCTAATCGCGTGAGCAGTCGATCGAGATCGAAATGTTCTTTAAATAATTGCTCGATGTAGTCAACCTTGACGGCTTCGTGCAGTCTCACTTGGCCGAAGGCTCGATCCACGACCTCCACGGTTGTTAAGGTATCTGAATCCACTAGCAAAACCGGTATCTCTAGATCCTCGGCACGATTGAGAACAATCGTGTTGGGAGCAAATCGTCCCGTTAAAATAAGACATTGGGTGGATGCTTCTAAAGCCGCAAGCTGGAGATCGGTGCGATCGCTCCCGGTCACCACCGCCATATTGATCGCTTTATGAAAGTACTTAAGGGCCGAATTCACATTCATTGCCCCAATTGTCAGTTGTTCAACCATTAGGCCCAGGCGGTCTCCACCACAAAGCACCTCTGCTTGCAGCTGTTCCACTAACTCTTTGACACTCACGCTCCGTAAAAGAGAGCTGTAGGGCATGAGTCCAAAAACTGCAATGTGCTGAGCTTCTAAAAACGGCTTCACCTGCTGAGTAAAGGTGTCAAATTGAGCCTCAGGAATATCGTTGATCAAGACCCCCAGTAAGCGGTCTCCTAAACAGCGTTTGGCATCTACTAGTGCATCTACTAGTTTAGGAGAATGGCCACGAACAACCAAGACAATCTCGGCATCCACAGAATTAGCCATTTGAGCCAGAGATAAGTCAAAAAGCTGACCTTCATGCAAGGTGCTGGGGCCTTCTAAAATAACGAGATCGCTATCATTTCTCTGGCTGTATTGATTGAGTTGTTGCCGATAATTGATTTGATCAGCATTCTGCATTCGCTGGAGGAGGTGGAGAGTATCAAGCCAGAGAATGGTGGGACGAAGTTGGGCATCGGCTAAGCCCAGTGTGTTCTTGAGAAACTGGATATCCTCATCCACAATGTCAGGAGAGGCGGGAGCTGTAAAGGTACTCAAAGGCTTGCCGTAGGCAATCTGTAAGTCTCTAGAGAGTAGCTGCTGTGCCAACCCCAAAATCGTAGCTGACTTGCCGCTATATGCTTCCAATGAGCCAATCAGCAGATGCTTCACAGCGATATTCCTTCTCAAGTGGATGAGCTAAACTCAGTCTTCTAGCTTTAAAAGCTTACGATAAAAGGTCTTAGGGAAGTCGGCAACTTTCGCGCGTCGATAGTTTGTGATCAACTCGATCAAGAAGCCAATAAATTCAAAATTTGTGATGGTCAATTCGTAGCTCAAATCAGAGTCGCTCTCAAATTGCATGCGACAGCGTGTTAGGTCTGCTGGAAGGCTAGAAACATTCCAGGTAGAAACGAAAGGAATATTATTCCCGCCTTCAATGCCCCGGTGCCCCTCTAGATTCCCTTGTTGGTAGAGTGAAATAGCCAGAGGTAGAAGATCTCGTTTTCCTCCTTGATAGTAGGGAAGATATACATTCACATCTCTCGGTGGAGCGGGTTGAATTGTTTCGATCACAGCAGTCATAGATTACTGGTCCTTACAGATGATGCGTGGCAAAAATCTCTATATAAGCAGTATGGGCAAACGACCCTTCATTCTTGCCTTCTCCTTCAAATTTAAACCCTATATTTTTTGCCTGTGTAGAGAATAATCTGATCGGCTCTCTCTATTGAGAATTAAGATTACGCAGAGTACTTAACTTAACTTTATGGTATAGGTGATAAGGGCAGCGGTAGGGATTCACTCCATCCTCAAGGTAAGATTTGTTGGTTGCCCACAAGCCTCAGTTTCGAGGCGGTAGCTTTTGTCCCATCTATGACAGTGATTTAAGTACGATGGCACCATTAGTCGCAAACTACTACCTGACTTACCGCTGTAATGCTCGCTGCCATTTTTGCGATATTTGGTCACTTGATCCTGGAAAAGAAGCCAGTCTAGAGACGATTACCCATAATCTCAATGATTTGAAGCGATTGGGAGTCAAATACATCGATTTTACGGGTGGAGAGCCCCTTCTCCGTTCTGACGTCGCAGAGATTTATCAACGGGCTAAGGCACTGGGTTTCTATACCAGTATGACCACGAACACAATCCTCTACCCACAAAAAGCAGAGGAGATGAGGGGGTTGGTTGATTTTCTCAATTTCTCTTTAGACGGCGCAAATGCTGAAACGCACGATCAGTCGAGGGGGGTTCAAATTTTTGAAACTCTGGTTGAGTCGGTGGAGATTGCGCTGAGGCTTGGGGAATATCCGGTACTCAACCATACGGTGACAGCACAGAACTACATGCGCTTGCATGAGATTGCTGACTTGGCCCAGCAGTTAGGGGTAAGGGTGTGGCTTAACCCAGCCTTTACAGCGCATAGCAACTACAATGATAAAAAGAACCCGACGCCTGAAATCGTTGCAGCGATTGAAAACAGTGGTCGTCGTTACCCTCGGTTAGGATATAACAAGGCCGCACTAGAGTTTATCCGAGACGGGGGTAACGACATCAATCATCCCCGATGCAAAGCGGTTGATGCTGTGATTGCGATTTCTCCCAATGATGAACTGCTGTTGCCTTGCTACCATTTTGCCCAGCAAGGACTGCCCATTGAAGGGCGTCTCTATGATCTCTATCGAGGCTCTGAGACAGTAGAAGAATATCGGCAGTCACAGGGCAAACTATCGGTATGTGATGGATGCACCGTCTGGTGTTACCTCATTCCTAGCTTCTTTAAAGGTGTTGATAAGTATTGGTTGTTAAATCAAGTGACCTATGCCGGAGAATTCCTGGCCCGAAAAAGATTCTTGCAGCTCGCCTAAGTCTCTTGGTGCTGCGCTGATGGGAACTGCAGAACCTTCTGAGATTGAACAATCTCCCGATTACCCGGGTGGGGAAGGTCGTCGTCGCAAGGCTGCTTTGGTGCTGGTGCTGGTGTGGAGTAGCACGATTGCCCTGCACTTGATGTCTGGTGGAATCTGGCTTGTTTATGGCTTGACCACTTTGATGGGGGTGCATGCTCTGCGCTTGTTATGTGCTCAGGCGATGCCTGTGCCTGCACCGTTGGGCTCAGATTTGGATGAGACGGATTATCCCTATGTTTCGTTGCTGGTGGCTGCTAAGAATGAAGCGCCGGTAATCGGTGAGCTGGTTGAGACCCTCTGTGCGATTGATTATCCTGCTAGTCGATATGAGTTGTGGGTGGTTGATGATAACAGCTCAGATAATACATTCTCGGTGCTGCAGGCGTTGATTCAAAAATACCCTCAGCTTCAGCTTAAGCGGCGGGCGGCAGATGCGGGTGGGGGCAAGTCCGGTGCCCTGAATCAAATTTTACCCTTGACCAAGGGAGATATTATTGGTGTCTTCGATGCTGATGCCCGGGTGACCCCCAATCTGTTGCGGCAGGTTATCCCCTTTTTTGAGCGTGAACGAGTGGGGGCCGTGCAGGTGCGCAAGGCAATCGCAAATGCCTCCACTAACTTTTGGACCCGAGGCCAACGTTCAGAGATGATTCTCGATGCTTTTTGGCAGAAGCGGCGCATTGCTCTTGGGGGCATTGGTGAGCTGCGTGGCAATGGTCAATTTGTCAGACGCGCTGCGCTCAAAGAATGTGGTGGTTGGAATGAAGAAACGATTACGGATGACCTCGATTTGACCCTGCGTTTGCATCTGAGCGAATGGGATATTGATTTCTTATTTCAACCTGCGGTTCAAGAAGAGGGGGTTACCCAAGCTGTCTCGCTCTGGCATCAGCGAAATCGATGGGCTGAGGGCGGCTATCAGCGGTATCTAGATTATTGGCCTTTACTCATTCGCAATCGGTTGGGGCTGCGTAAATCCATTGATTTGTTGATGTTTTGGGTGACCCAGTACTTTTTACCGTCGGCGGCTGTTCCTGATTTACTAATGGCGACGACCCGTAGCCAATTGCCTCTTCTGACACCGATTACAGGCATCACGCTAGGGTTGTCGTTAGTGGGGATGTGTGCGGGATTGGATAAGGTTCGACGGCAACAGGAGCTGCCTTTTCAGCCTTTCCTTTTGATGGCTCAGACCCTGCAGGGGACGTTGTACATGTGTCACTGGTTTGTTGTGGTTGCAAGCATCGCGGCTCGAATGTCGGTGAGACCCAAGCGGCTGAAGTGGGTGAAAACGATGCATCAGGGTGCAGGTGAGGTCTGTATCCAGGACTAGTTCTTGGGAATTCGTAGGTGTCTATGGCCTCGCTGAAAAAACAGTTGCTGATGGTGGCTGTCGGTTGTCTCTTGATGACGGCTCTGTTCGGTGGTCTTTTGTCATTGGCGGTTAATCTGAGCTTAGAACAGCTGAAAGAGCAGCCAGATTTAATTGTGCCCGGGACCAATAATTCTTCGTCGTTCCCGTAGAGTCTTCTTGCCGACAGGTCTAGCGTCGAGACCTAAACCAATTCTGTAGCTGTTGACGACAGGTTGATTCCAAAATGCCCCCAAGAGCTGGCAGTCGGTGGGTTGAACCAGGGCTATCGGGTAGATTGAGTGCTGTTCGCAAGGCCCCTGTTTTGGGATCATCAGCTCCATAGACCACGAGACCGAGTCGGGCTTGTAGGAGCGCGCCTGTACACATGGGACAGGGTTCGAGGGTGACGTACAAGGTACATTGATTCAGATGCCAGGTTTGGAGTTGATGTCCCGCACGACGAAGGGCTAGCACTTCTGCATGGGCGGTGGGGTCGCAGTCCCGCTGCCGTCGGTTAGATGCGATCGCAACACACTGTCCTTGAGCATCAATCACAACTGCACCTACAGGTACTTCACCTGCCTGACCTGCTTCAGCTGCAACTGCAATGGCTTGTTCCATCCACCGACAGTGGGTTTGATAGTTCATGCTCACGGCTCTGTGACTGCATGACCATCTCCCTGAATGATTTGTTTCGTGGCTAAGAGTGTCTGCAGGCTGATGACACCTGGATAAAGACTGCGGCGACTGCAGGTCCCTAGCGCAATTGTGCCTTGGGGGCCGCCACATTGGCGCGAAAAGCGTGGCGAAGCATTGATATAGGTGGTCGCACTCTGAATATTGAGGCTAAACTGGCGACTTTCAGCGTAGGATTCAGTTGCTAAACAATCCGCATGCCCATGACTGTGGGTATTAATCCACTGCACAGCATGCTCGAGATCTGCAACACGTCTAAACGCGACCGTTTTTTGCAAATAGGGTTGTTGCCACTCGTCTTTTGTGGCGAGTACGAGCTCAGGAAACTCAGCCACCATCTCTGCATCACCCCGAATTTCAAAGCCTTGTTCTTTGAGAGCCCCCCATAGCAGCGTTAGACGTGAAGTTTTAAGGGAAGGCGGAACCAGTACTTTCTCAATGGCATTGACGGCTTCAGGGCAGCCAATATGGCTGTCTAGAATCAGCGTCCTTGCTTGTTCACTATTGCAGGATTCCGACCAGTAGAGATAACAATTCCCGATGGTGGGGCATAGGGTTGGCACCCTCGCCTGTTGATGGATTTCTTGGATAAAGTGAGGACGTCCATAGGGAATAACTAGATCGACTGCTGCTAAATTTTGCATTCCTTGGCTTAGATCGCTTCCTGAGACTTGCACACAAGCTTCAGGAATATCTGCCTGGCTCAAAGCCCTGTGTAACAACTCCACCACAAATTGATTAGAATTCCTGCTGGCCATATCTCCCTGTAAAAGGAGGCCATTTCCTGTCTTCCAGCACATTGCTGCCAGTAAGATCGGTAGATCTGGGAAAGCCTCATGGATGAATCCCACGATGCCTAGGGGCTTCGCGAGCATGTATCCTTGGGCGGTGGGCTGTACTATTGGGTGACTGGCTAGCGGATCGGGCAAATGCACTAACTGCTCTAGGATGACAGACACGCGATTCAGGCGTTCAGGCGTGAGCTTTAACCAATTGAGGGCAACGCTGGGAACCGATAACTCACGGCTCATTTCTAAATCGAGCGTATTTGCCTCGAGCAGATCATTCTGATGTTGATGGAGTTCCTCAGCTAAGCGTTGAATCGCTTGGTTGCGCGCTCGGCTACTCGTTTGACCTAACGTTGCTGCAGCTCGGCGGATCTGATGCAGGGTGGCTGCAGGGCCAACAATTGATGATGCATCCATAAATTAAGACATTAATAACGGCGAGATCGAAAGGACATCAAAAAACCTGCACATAAAATGCCTGCGACGATAGCCATGAGAGTCCACCATAGTAGCATCCCACTTCTGAAAGCAATTTTTGATGCGAGCAAAATGCCGATGAATATTAGAACTGCAGATACGGTCAAGCTCAATAATAGAATGGAACGCATCGACCAATCTTGGCGAATCGGCTGCCAGCCTCGGCTATGCCAACGCCAAGATTGGCCTATTGGATAGGTCGAAAGCTGCTCAATCGTATAGCCATCTGGCTGAATCACAAAAATTCTCTGGCATTTTTGACATCCGAGTGCTTCTGTAAGGGCGATTAAGGAGAGCTGTCCCCGACGACAGGCAGGACACGGATATTGCATCCTTGTATCAATTTGACCTGTTTTCATTTGAGGCATAGGACAGCAGAACTCATCGGGGCGTTCGCATGATGGCGGAAAGGCTGTATTTGACCGATCGTTGCTAGGGTGCGTAGCGTTTAGTAAGCTGTGTCACTCATTTGCTGAGGCTAACTGGGATTATTGATAATTCTAACCTCAATCACTTGGGTCTCAGACGTTGGAAAATGGGAGGTTTGAACACAAAAAAGCCGCCTCTCTCAATTGAGAAGTGGCTTTTTTATAAAGTTTTTAAAGCGGGTAACGCGATTCGAACGCGCGACATTCACCTTGGCAAGGTGACGCTCTACCACTGAGCTATACCCGCAAAATTAGCGTTCTACAAGCTTCGCAGACAAAGCCGATTTCTGTCAATATTTATTTATGATGATTCTGCTGGGTTTGTATTGCTAGGTTGGGCTGAAAGCGTATTCTGGGCGGCAGCTGGTAATGCGCCTCCTCCAGAATGAAAGGCCGCAGGCTTGACGCCTTGCTTAATGCTTTGCATCAGGCTGGCCATTTCCAGCGCGTTCATTGCAAATTCCCAGCCCTTATTGCTCTTGATTCCAGCGCGCTCTAGAGCCTGTTGCATGCTATCTACGGTTAGAATACCAAAAATAACAGGTATCCCGGTCTGAAGACCCGTGGCAGCAATGCCTTTCGCCACTTCTCCGGCAACATAGTCAAAGTGGGGGGTCTGTCCTCTAATGACGGCTCCTAGACAAATCACAACATCGTATCGTTGGGATAAAATTAGCTGGCGAGAAACGAGGGGAATCTCGAAACAACCTGGAACCCAGACATAATCAACCTGTGCACTGTCAGGTCCTATATCAACGCCGTGTCGCTGCAAGCCATCTTGGCAGCCCGCTAGAAGCTTGCTGGTGACTAGATCATTAAAGCGGCCAATGACGATTGCAAATCGCAGGCCAGAGGTTTGGGTAAAGTTGCCCTCAAAAGTTGCCATCGAGCGTTGAGCCTAGGGAGTATACAAAACAAAGACACCCCACCTGAACGAAAGTGAACTGTCGCTTCCAGATGGGGTGTAAGGGAAAATGTAGCTGTGCTACACCACTGCCAATGTTGTGACTGTGACCAGAACCAGCAGGACGATCCAAGCAGCGGAGCCAATTTCAACAAAAGTCCGTACTTGTGCTTCGTCTCCAGTGGCGTAAACTACGGGCACACCCACAGCTAGCACTGAGCTAACAAAAACGAAGAAGTAGAGCAGAAATTGAAAGGCTATTGTCATGGTTCTCTCCCAATCAAGCGGTAAAAGACGATTTAAATAGAAAAAAAGCTACGTGAGGCGACTGAGTGTGCCTGCAGATTACTCGAGATTGATCATACCTCAAAAGGGTTCGCTCCTTGATCCGTGCATAAAGTTTAGGGGGTAACTATGGATGTGGTTCTTTGCCATCGAACTGCTGATTTTGACACCCTGGGTGCTGCGGTGGGGGTTGCGCGATTGCGGCCCGGAACCCGCATTGTTCTTTGTGGGGGCGCTGGTCCTGCGGTCCGGGAATTTTTAGCACTCTACCGTGATGAGTACCCGCTGATTGAGCGGCGTTCGGTCAGTGTTGAGACGTTGCGAACGCTCACCATTGTCGATGTACAGCAGCGAGAGCTCCTGGATAAAGCTGCAGAATGGTTGGAGATTCCTGATATCCCGATCACGATCTACGATCATCATTTGCAGGTGGAGAGCGACATTCCCGCAGGACATTTTGAGCTGGAACCGGTGGGGGCGACCACGACCATTCTGGTGGAAAAGCTACAGGCTCAAGAGGCTCCTATTTCTGTTGCGGATGCGACGGTGATGGCTCTCGGTATTCACGTTGATACTGGATCTTTGACCTATGACCGTTCTACTCCCAGAGATGCAGCGGCTCTGGCTTGGTTGATGTCTCAAGGGGCCAATCAACAGGCGATCTCGACTTACACGGATCCTCGGTTTTCGGCAGAACTCCAGGAGCTTTTAGGCCAAGCACTGCATTGTCTGGAAACGCGGACTGTCCACGGCTACCAGATCTCTTGGGTGATGCTGAAAACTTTGAACTATGTTCCGGGGCTCTCGAGTCTTGCCTCTCAGTTAATGACGCTGAGCGAGAGTGACACCCTCGTGCTGGGCAATGCCTATCAAACGCGAAAATCGGCTCAAAATCGTCTGAATGTGATCGGTCGCTGCCGTGTGGAGGGGGTTAATCTTCATCGTTTGCTGCATCCTTTGGGGGGCGGAGGGCACCCCCGTGCGGCGGCGGCAACGCTCAAAACGAATCAACCGCAGCTGGTGATCGATGAACTCATGCACGAGTTGGTGGCACAGATTCCTCCTCCTCTGACGGCGGCTGATCTCATGTCGTCTCCGGTGCGCACAATCCGGCCTCACACCACGATTAACCAGGCCCGTCGCATCTTATTGCGCTATGGTCATTCGGGTTTGTCTGTTTTGGATGCGCAAGAAAAACTGGTGGGAATTATCTCACGTCGAGATTTAGATCTAGCGCTCCATCATGGCTTTGGCCATGCTCCAACGAAGGGATATATGAAGGCGCCTGTCAGGACCATTTCTGCTGATACGCCGCTACCTGAAATTGAGCGGTTAATGGTGACCTACGATATTGGGCGCTTACCGGTGGTTGACCACAATACATTGGTGGGCATCGTCACCCGAACGGATATGCTGCGACAACTTCATCACCTGAAGCAGCCAGAGTCTCAGTCTACGCAGGCGGTGGTGCGAACTTCGGTGCAGGATCGGTTGCAGACATTGTTACCGCAGCCACTGCAGGCTGTTTTAACTGAAATCGCACAACTGGCAGAACAGCAGGGATGGCAGCTTTATTTAGTGGGCGGAGCTGTTCGAGATCTGTTGTTGGCTGAGCAGCCTCCCCACCTGCAGGAGTTTGATCTGGTGGTGGACGGAATTCATACGGGAGAGAGCGAAGGTGCGGCGCTGGCGCAGCTGGTACAGCAACGACACCCAGAGGCGCAGCTGCAGATCTTCGGCCAATTCCAAACAGCTGCTTTGATCTGGAATCGCGATCCCGTTTTGGGGACCTTCGCCGTTGATATTGCCACGGCCCGTAGTGAGTTTTATCCCTATCCGGCTGCGAACCCTGAGGTCACGGCCAGCTCGATTCGTCAAGATCTATATCGCCGGGATTTCACTATCAATGCTTTGGCTGTAAGGTTAACACCCCACAAACATCGACAGCGTCAGGGCGGAGAGTTACTTGATTTTTTTGGGGGGTTAGAGGATTTACAACAGCGTCAGGTACGGGTTCTGCATCCGAATAGCTTTATTGAAGATCCGACCCGCATCTTTCGAGCGGTAAGGTTCGCAACGCGCTTAGGATTCCAGATTGAGTCGCAGACGGAGCGGTATGTGAGAAATGCGATCGCAAGTGGTATCTACCCACAAACCCAAGACCAAAATCAGAAGACACCGGCTCTACAGGCGCGACTCCGCAACGAACTCAAATATATTTTTAAGGTCGACTATTGGCCCACAGCCCTCAAGCTTTTGGAAGACTTAGGAGCCCTCCAGTGCCTGCATCCTCAGTTGAGTCTGGCGCAACAGTGGTGGAAACAGAGCCGTATTGCGTTGCACTGGCATCACCACTTTGATCCCAATGCCAAGGCCATCTCACAATGGCTTTTAATCCTAGAGCATTTGCTTTTGGAGTTGCCGTCTGAACAGGCGCATCAAGTGGCTGTCACCCTACACCTCTCTGAACCCACGCAGCAAAGATTAAAGAGGTTTACAACCCACCAGCAGTCGCTTGCCGACATTCTGGAAGCGGACAATGTCTGCCCAAGCTTAATTTCCCAACACCTGGGGCAGCATGATCTGGCGATTCTGCTCCTGCTGGCAGCCAGAGGGAGTCTGGAGCAACGACGCTCCCTTTGGCAATATCTCAACCACTGGTCTCAAATTAGACCTCTGCTCAATGGATCTGATTTAATTCGACTGGGTTACCGGCCTGGAAAACAGTTCAAGCAAATGCTGGGAGAAATATGGGCGGCAACGGTTGACGGCCTGCTGCCAGATCCCATGACTGCAGAGCAATGGCTCCATCATCGTTACCCCTTGATCGATCCATCGCAAATCTCAAACAAATCAAATTAATCCGTGTTTTTACTCAGGGGACTGTAAAGTTGCGCGGTTAGATTATATATATCTCCCGGCAATGGAGGCTGGGAGTATTCGGTGATCTGGGGAACACAAAAGACCACTGATTATGGATGCTCTCTGGCATTGGTTCTGCTAGGGGGCAGCTTTTTTTTGGCAGGTTTTTTTCTGTCTTCAATCCCTTGATACTGAGCGACAGACTTTTCTATTTCTCAAGATTGTAGAGCGAAAATTAAGATTTGGGCAAACTTATAGTCATGTCTATAGACTTTCTACAGTTCAACATACATAGATATTCTGTCTTCTACTATGTGGCAACGCTCTACCTTAATCGGCTCGCCAATTTTTACTCGAGCGAGTCGGGAAAAATTAGGACTAATCAATCAAATATGGTGTATTTCTGGATTTCAGCAAGTTGTTGTTTTAGGGGTGTGTAAAAAATGGCATTTGGGTGCACAACGCTATGTAAAACTTGAAAATGTTGAATTTAGTGATTCTGCCCTTTGGGTTGAAAAAGAAGATGTTGTAGGTCGGTTTTCGGTGTATACCCATACCACCTATCTGCGGGCTGAAATTATGACTGAAGTGGGTTTACGTTTAGGCCGAGTCCGAGACTTTCGGTTTGATAAGGCAACAGGTAACATCCGGGCCTGGGAACTCAGCTCGACAGGCTTCCCCTTTATTCCCGAACCGTTGGCGCGAACCCATGAGCTGCTGGCGGACGAGCTTGTCAGCAGTAGTTATAAGAAGCTGATTGTTGCTGAAGGTGCTGAAAACAGGCTGAATCAAGTAACGTTCGATGTTCGAGAGGGCTTATGTTGATGCCCTTTGGGGAGCTGCATCTGAACTAGAGATTGGAGAGGATGGGGTACCTGTTCATCGCAGCAGGGAGAGTAAAGATGGGGGGCTGGGGTAGATGAAAGCTGGAACATGTGGCTGGGTCTGTCTGAGCCCGATGTCTCAGATTAGAATTTTCTTTGAGGTCATTCTGTCACTCTCCCTTGCGTTCGGAAGCAGACGCTAAGCTAGAGTTAGCTGCAACTAAGAGGGGAGAATATGGCCCGTCTGTCCGAGCGACGCATTGAAAATGTTGAAGGTGACTTCTATGTTGATAGCACTTGTATAGATTGTGATACCTGCCGTTGGATGATGCCCCAGGTCTTCAGTCGTGAGGCCGGACAGTCTGTGGTTTATCATCAGCCTGTGACGGAGCAGGAGCGGCTGCAGAGTCTCCAGGCCTTGTTAGCCTGTCCGACGGCTTCGATTGGGACTGTGGAGACGTCAAAAGATATTCTGCAAGCCCAGCAGAGTTTTCCGCTACACATTCAAGATCTGGTTTACCACTGTGGTTATCATTCTAAAAAGTCTTTTGGGGCCGCTAGCTACTTGATTCAACGGCCTGAGGGGAATGTTTTGGTGGATTCTCCCCGATTTGCGCCACCCTTGGTTAAACAGTTGGAGGCGCTGGGGGGCGTGCGCTATCTTTATCTGACTCACCGAGATGATGTGGCCGATCATGAAAAATTTCGAGAACGGTTTAGTTGCGATCGCATCCTTCATCAGGACGACATCACCGCTGCAACACAGGATATTGAAATTTCGTTAACAGGACAGGAACCCTTTGCGTTAGCGCCTGATTTGCAGATTATTCCTGTCCCTGGACACACCAAAGGTCACACCGTTTTGCTTTATCAAAATCGATTCTTGTTTACCGGCGATCATTTGGCATGGTCTGCGACCTTCGATCATCTTGTGGGTTTCCATCGGTTTTGTTGGTACTCTTGGCCCCAACAAATTGAGTCAATGCAGCGACTGTTAGACTATCGCTTTGAATGGGTTCTCCCCGGTCACGGTCGCCGCCATCACGCACCGCCCCAACTCATGCAACAACAGCTCCAAGCTTGTCTGGACTGGATGCCGACAATGGTGTCAAATCATTAGAAACCGATCTCTGCCTGCAGCAACTCTGCGGGATGAAGGGTAGAAATCGCTTGATAAGCCTGATCGATGATCCGCCGCCCCCGCAAAAAGCCTGTATTGGCGCCGGGGCAGATAAAGCGTAATGTTTCTGCTGTGAAGTGGGTTCGTAGTGCCTCAAGACTGCGGAGCTGTCGCGGCCAATGGAACGTTTTAGCCGTTCGTAGTGGCACTGGATGGCCTTGCTGATTGGGGAGAAGATGCCGTCCTGTAAATAAGACCCCGTCTCGCCGATCGTAACAGCAGGCTGAACCTGGCGAATATCCTGGTGTCCAGAGGAGATCACTGTCTTCAGAGAGTCTGAGCCGCTCCTGAAAAGTCGTCACCGCTAAATTGGGGAGTAAATATGCCTCCTGTTCCTGAATCGCAATTTGGCATCCTAAGGACTGCTGGATTTGGGCGACATGGGCCCCTATCCCTTGGCGATGGGTGATGACGAGCCATTTCACCTGGCCGTGACGGGTAATAAAACTCTGATTCTCAGGTGTCCAAGCAGGGCAATCGACTAGGATGTTCCAGGGATTGCCTACAATAAGATAAGCGGTCCCTCCTAACGTTTCTCGATTAGGAGAAAAGGCAAAGATTGAGTCAAGAACCTGTTGTGCTGCTTTACTCACGATTTTCTCTTCCCGCCTGTTTCTATTGAGTCCATACTCTATCGCATTGCATGATTTGGTTTTCGCTGCTGCTGCTCGGATTGCTGCTGTATTTCATTGTCCAATACAGTGTTGTCTATGTGACCCAGACGCCTTGGTGGTTGCTTTGGGGCATTCTGATGGCACCGGCTGTGTTAATGGCGGGTTGGGTTTCTACCTATGGAACCGAAGATCCAATTCCCCCCCCTCTGGTGATTGGCTCTTTTCTCATGAGTTCTATTCTTTATGTGGCCCTCGTTCGCCTGAACCCGAAGCGCTCAGCACCCCCGCAGCCAGAATCAGAATCACCGATCAAGACGATGCCTGAACCTCTTTCACTGACTAAGGCTGAAGAAAGCCAGCTTCAAACCTGCTTTCCCTGGTCTACCTACTTTTTACAAAAAATTGACTATAAACCTCAGGCGATTATTTGCCGTGGGCAGTTAAAAGCGCAGGCCAATGCCGCCTATCAAACGATCCGAGACAATGTTCAACAGCAGTTTGGTGATCGTTATCTTGTCATCTTTCAAATGGGGGCACAGAACCAACCCTTCTTTGCTTTAGTGCCCGATCCGCAAAGACGTCGTCAGGCCCGGAAACTGACGCGGCCTCTGTTTGCACTCGGCCTGTTACTCGCAACATTCTTCACCACCACCATTGCTGGAACGAAGCTGGTTAATACTGAGCTGACATGGCCAGCTTGGGCGAATCTGCAAATGTTACAGACCGGATTGCCCTATGCGATTGCCATTCTGCTGATCTTAGGCACCCACGAATTTGGTCATTATCTAACGGCACGCTACTACAAGATTAAGGCGACTCTGCCGTATTTTATTCCCTTGCCACCACCCTTTAGCTTTGGTACCTTTGGGGCCTTTATTCAGATGCGTTCTCCGGTTCCTAACCGCACCGCTCTGTTTGACGTTGGGTTGGCTGGTCCATTGGCGGGCTTTGTTGTGACGGTGCCGCTGTTGGCGTGGGGATTGATGCACTCCTCGCTTACGAGCATCCCGGCAGAACCCAGTGTCTTAGATACCAATGCTTTTAACCCCAATATTTCTATTCTGGTGGCGTTGATCAGCAAGGCTGTTTTTCAGGCGGACCTGACGATGGCCCAAGTGATTGATCTACACCCCGTTGCGATCGCAGGTTGGCTGGGGCTTATTGTCACCGCCCTCAATCTCATGCCCGTCGGTCAACTCGATGGAGGACACATCGTCCATGCTATGTTTGGTCACCGCAACGGGGCCATCATTGGCCAAGTGACGCGTCTGTTGGTTTTGCTGCTGTCTTTTATCCAGCCATTGCTGCTATTGTGGGCCATCATTCTTCTGTGCCTTCCGGCGATTGATGAACCCGCTCTCAATGATGTGAGTGAGCTTGATAACGCACGGGACCTGTTGGGCTTGGCTTCCTTAGTCTTGCTCTTGCTGATTATCTTGCCGTTGCCTCATAGTTTAGCCCACCTCTTATTTGAGATGGGCTAAACCCTTGTATCGGTTCAGTTTTTTAAAGCCCCCGCCATCATCCTGAACGCGAGGACTATAGGTCTAAGGGCGGTTGCTTTTAGCTTGATCCGCAATCCTCTTGTGACTGAGATCTGTACCTCGCCCAGTAATCATTGCTGCAAGTCTGACGGAAGATTCACGAAGACTTGGAGTATGAGCCCTTTGCCTATGTCGGTAGTGAGCTTGTGTGCCTAAGGCTAAAGCTGAGACCCAAATGACAATAGCCAGTGATAGTAGAAGAAACATGGAATGGTTCTCACGAATACTCGCTATTTAAGCGGTCAACAAATGTTTCAACTTAGCTAACGGCATAAGCGAGTGCCAGGACGCCCGCCATGAAAACCGTACTTACGGCACCCATGATCCAGTAGCGACGTTGCTGAGCCTTGGAAGGATATTCAACAGCAGAGGCAACAGGGTCTTTTGCAAAGTTATTGATAATCCCTCTTTCATCAGTTGTGCTGATCATTAAAAATTCCTTTTTTTATAGTGTTGTAAACAAATATTGAGCGAATAAACCGATAGGGTAGTACCTAGCTGACGGCATAAGCGAGTGCCAGGACACCTGCCATGAAAACCGTACTTACGGCACCCATGATCCAGTAGCGACGTTGCTGAGCCTTGGAAGGATATTCAACAGCAGAGGCAACAGGATCTTTTGCAAAGTTATTGATAATCCCTCTTTCATCAGTTGTGCTGATCATGTGAAGTCCTTCTCTGAGTATCTGCTTGTTAACAAATATATCGTATATGTAAATTTATCGCAACATAGGTTGGCGATTCTTGCATTTTCTGATATAGGGAAGTGCTTTGTGTGCGTGTGTGAGCAGCTTGGTATTCGCGATTCCCATTGCTTGGAGTTTGGGTCGTTCTTGGACCCAGATTTTTGTATGATCGAAGCAAATCACTGAGTGTGAGAGCAATATGAAAGTAGCAGTGACAGGTGCGACAGGATTTGTCGGGCAGCGTCTTGTTGAGCGTCTACACGCAGAAGGTCATAGCATCCTTGTCTTGGCTCGGGATGTTATGAAGGCTAGCCGACTCTTTCCTAAATCTCAGTTTCCGCAGGTTCAATCTGTTGCTTACATGCCCAAAGAGTCAGGGGACTGGCAGGGGCAGATTTCTGGGTGTGAGGGTGTTGTTAATTTGGCGGGTGAACCCTTGTTTGGGGAGCGCTGGACGGCTAATAGCAAACAAGAAATTATTGCCAGTCGTCAACTTGGAACCGAAAAAATTCTAGAAGCGATTGCTAAGGCTGAAGTAAAACCTAGTGTTTTGGTCAATGCTTCTGCGATTGGTTACTACGGTACAAGTGAAACAGCCACCTTTGATGAAAACAGCCCCAGCGGGAATGATTTCCTGGCGCAGGTTTGCCAAGCTTGGGAAGCTGCGGCACAGCCCGTGACAGAGCTAGGCTCTCGTCTCGTTATTCTGCGTATTGGTATTGTTCTTGACCAGGGTGGAGCTCTAGGGCGTATGCTGCCCCCCTTCCAGCTCTTTGGCGGCGGCCCTGTGGGCACGGGGCGTCAATGGTTCTCGTGGGTGCACCGAGAGGATTTAGTGCGTTTGGTGATCGAAGCGCTTACCAATAGTCAGATGGCGGGAGTCTACAATGCAACTGCGCCTCAACCTGTCCGTATGAATGAATTTTGTTCTGCCTTGGGAAAGGCGATTAATCGTCCCTCGTGGTTGCCCGTACCCGGATTTGCTTTAGAACTCTTACTCGGAGAAGCTGCGCAGGTGATTTTAACGGGTCAGAATGTCCAGTCTCAACAGACACAAGCTGCTGGGTTCGAATTTCAGTTTTCTAATGTTGATCAGGCGCTCAACCAAATTCTGCAGTCGTAAGATGGGATGATGCAGGGCCTTAGAAGTAATGGACGGCTGTCTTTACTCGCTCTGTTGGATCTGTCTTGAGCAGAAGGTCCTTCAAAAGAGTGCCGTGTTTATCTGTGATATTTCTGGCGTCTTTCTGGCTTGGAAAGATATTGCTGTGAGCTAGACGGTTAGGGCGGGCATTCTTTCTTGCTAGACCCCTTCCTAGATTGGGGCCCAGGTCAATAAAATTCTCACTCTAAGTCTCTACTGGCAAGACATGCCGATGGCGTATGTTTATATGCTCGAGGGAAGGGAGAACGCCACCTTCTGGTTTTAGGCCAGAAGGTAGCGCCTTTTAATTGTTGCGACTGCCAAATTTTTACGGTGCCGATAAGACTGTTTTATGAGCAGGCTGTGTTCTTTTGGTTAAATTACGTCTGTTTATGAGGGGAGCGCTGCATGGTGAAGGGGGTGATCCACGGTGATATTCAGTCGTGTTCTTACCGTCACTGTTTGATTCTCAAAGCAGACTTTAACTCTCTACGGGGCTACTCTCAGGGAAAATTCAGGGAGCTAGCTTTTTATGGTATTAACCTAAAGAAAAGCTAATTTATAATCTATTCCTGACACCTCTGTGATTAAGGCTGAAACATACAAATTAGCTATGACATGAATCTTAGAAATATCTAGGGTCTTACTTTTTGTCTCATTAGAGTTAAAAAATTCCTGCTCACCAAGCATTTAGTCCATCTACCTTAACGAAAGACTGCAATGACCTATCTTGAATCTGCTGCCCAATTTTATAGCGAAGTGGCTGAGACCCCTGATGTTGGCCTGTGCTGTGTTCAAAGTACGCCGCTTCAGTTGCCAGGTCTCAATGTGCCTTTGCAAATGCATGAAATGAATTATGGCTGTGGAACAACTGTCCATGCGGCAGAACTCTCGGGTAATCCAACGGTTCTTTATGTCGGTGTTGGTGGTGGGCTTGAGGCTCTCCAGTTTGCCTACTTCTCGCGCTATGCCGGGGCCGTCATTGCTGTCGATCCCGTTGACGAGATGCGAGAGGCTGCGGCTCGCAATCTAGAGTTAGCTGCCCAAGAAAATGACTGGTTTGACACTAGCTTTGTCGAGCTACGTGCTGGTGATGCTTTTTCGCTACCGGTTCCTGATAACTCGGTGGATTTTGTCGCTCAGAACTGCCTGTTCAATATCTTTGAACCGGAGGATCTGACGCGAGCATTGCAAGAAACCTTTCGTGTGCTGAAGCCCGGCGGCCGCTTAGTGATGAGCGATCCTATTGCTACGCGTCCTGTCCCTGAGCATTTGCAACAGGATGATCGCTTGCGAGCCATGTGTTTATCCGGGGCACTGACCTACGAGAAATATGTCCAGCGAATCATTATGGCTGGGTTTGGTCAGGTCGAGGTGCGTGCTCGTCGTCCTTATCGTCTGTTGGATCAGGAAAACTATAATCTGAAGGAAAATCTGCTTTTAGAGAGCTTAGATACAGTCTCTTTTAAGGTGGATATTGCTGAAGATGGAGCCTGTGTTTTCACTGGAAAAACAGCGATTTATACCGGACCTCATTCTCACTTTGATGATCAAGCTGGCCATATTCTTTCTTTGGGGGTTCCTGTTGCGGTGTGCGATAAGACCGCTGGGAAGATGGCCAAGTCTCACCCGCAGCAGGTCGTGATTACGGATTCGACTTGGCATTATGACGGCGGCGGTTGCTGCTAGCTTGCTGCTGATGCTCACTATCCTCTCAAAAATGCCATGATTACATCGATACAAAATACTCAACTAACGCCTTTTGCTGAAAAGCTAGATCAACCCCTGACGAAGCAGCCTATTTCGGTGCTGCAGATTAATCTCGGCCGTCGTTGCAATCTGGCTTGCTCTCACTGTCATGTTGAAGCAAGCCCCAAGCGGACCGAAGAACTGTCACCAGAAATCTGTGAGCAGTTAGTTGAGGTTATTGAGCGTTTCCCTCAGATTCAATCAGTGGACCTGACGGGGGGGGCTCCGGAGATGAACTATGGTTTTAGGCCCCTGGTTGAGGCCGCGCGAGCGTCTGGGAAAGAAGTTATCGTCCGTTCTAATCTGACGATTTTCTTTCAGCCGGGTTTTGAGGATTTACCGGCATACTTCGCTGAAAACCAGTTACGGGTAGTGGCTTCACTGCCCTGTTACTTAGAAGACAATGTTGATAAGATGCGCGGCCAGGGCGTCTATGACGAATCCATTAAGGCTTTACAGTGGTTGAATAAGCTCGGATATGGTCGCGATTCCGATCTTATTTTGGATCTGGTCTATAACCCGCCTATTCCAACTCAGGCAGATTTTTCTGCGACACCTGCTCAAGAACCTTTGGAGCAGGCTTATAAAGCCCACCTTCATAAGCACTTTGGGATTGTTTTTAATCACCTATTTGCCATTACAAATTTACCTATTGGTCGCACTAAGTTTCATCTCCAGCATCGCGATTTGCACCAGCCTTACCTTTCGTTTTTAGAAGGGGAATTTAATGCGGCCACGGTGGGAAGTTTGATGTGTCGTAACCAGCTTTCAGTGGACTACAACGGCAAGATTTACGACTGTGATTTCAATCAAATGGAAGATATCCCAGCCCAAACACCTGAGGGAGAAAAACTGACAGTCAGTCGGCTGCTGGAGCTAGGTTCTCTCGATGTTATTGGCAAGGTTCAGACAGATGATTTCTGTTACGGCTGTACGGCAGGCTGTGGTTCGAGCTGCGGTGGTTCCCTGGTTTAAAATTTCTGACCCTCTACTCTTCATTCAATAGGTCACACTATGTTTACTCGATCTAAACGCTGGTTTTATACGTCGATTGCTATGGCTGTTTGCCTATTTATTACGGTGCAACCCCCAGCATTGGCGGCCGTTAGTGCTGGATTCAATCCGCAGCAACTTCTGGTGGATGCTTTGGAATGGGTGAAAGATTTGGGCCCGGCAGGTGCGATCGCATTTATTGGTATATACATCGTATCCACCGTTGCTTTTCTCCCCGGTTCAGTCCTGACCTTAGGTTCTGGTGTCCTTTTTGGAGTCGTTCAAGGATCGTTAGTTGTTTTTGTCGGGGCAACATTGGGGGCGACCCTTGCCTTTTTAGTCGGACGGTATTTGGCTAGAGGCTGGGTGGCGAAAAAAATTGAGGGCAATCAAAACTTTGCTGCCATTGATAAAGCTGTGGGTAAAGAAGGCTTCAAGATTGTTACTTTGCTTCGGCTCTCACCGATTTTCCCCTTCAACATCTTGAATTATGGTCTGGGTGTCACTAATGTCTCACTCAAGGATTATTTCCTTGGATCCATTGGGATGTTCCCTGGCACAGTGATGTATGTCTATCTGGGCTCTCTTGCGGGTAATTTAGCGACTTTAGGTGCGGGTGATGCACCCTCGAATCCTGCTGTTACTTGGGCGATTCGAATTATTGGTTTGATTGCGACGGTTGCCGTTACTGTGGTGGTTACGCGTATTGCTCGTAAAGCACTGGCTGAGGCGGTACCCGAAACGCAGGAATCTATCTCGACCTAAACGGATGACCGGATGCAGCATGAGGTGAAACGATATCTACCACGACCCGCGCTACTGGCGTTAGCCTCACTGTTATGTGTTCTAGCACTGCCTAAGATTTTTGAAATCATTCCCCTGCTGTTCAATCAGATGCGCTTGCTAGAGGCGCTCCGTCAAAGTGGCTTTTGGTCTGTCGCCATTTTCATCTTGCTCCATATTGGGGCGACTGTCATTGGTGTTCCTGGAGTTGTTTTGACCTTGGTGGGGGGATTAGCCTTTGGCTTGGTCTGGGGCAGTCTATGGTCGCTGATTGGTGCCACCCTAGGGGCGATGGGAGCCTTTTGGATGGCACGTTCTCTTCTTCACAGTTGGGCCCAGCAACGTATCCACGATCAAAAGTTGCTGACCTCTTTTAATAACGCCATTCAAGATCGTCCCTTTGCGTTTGTGCTCTCCGTAAGGTTCGCTCCTATTTCACCCTTCAATCTGGTTAACTTTCTATTTGGGTTGACCAAAATCCACTGGTTTCCCTACAGTTTGGGAACGCTAATCGGTATTATTCCAGGTGTGATCGCCTATACCTGGGTTGGTGTCGCAGGGCACCAAGCTCTGCAGGGGGAAAATCTCAGCTCGTTTATTATTGCCTGCAGCGTTCTAGCCCTAATGTCTGCCTTGCCCCTCGTTCTCCGGAAGCGGCGTTGCTTGTAGATGTGATTAAACAGATGCTTGGGGGGCAGAAATGCTGTTCTACTCTACCACTGTTGAATTAGGCCCACAGGCCCAGGCTTCATCTTGGAAGACTGGGCTAGATATTTCTTTCCCGGGTGTATCACTCGCGCAAACAATGAGCTGTGAAATGCCCGAGACACCTGTTATATAGCTTTTTAGCCCCTCTTCTGTCGGGGTTGCTTTTGTAATGACCTGTTGTTTGTTAACTTCAACAATTTCTAGCTCATAGGATTTTGGAGCGAGGACCACATCCAAGTCATCGAGTGATTCGGCATACCAGCTATTTTCTAAAAAATATGCCTGTTGTGCTTTGCTGATGGTGCTAACAGAGACTTTGCCCTCTTGCTGCTTGACCTGGCCTTCACCGGATAGACTTCCCGTTTCATCTAAGGAAGATTCTGCTGCTCCAGAGTCGGAGACTTGTGTTGGGGTGCACCCGACTAAAAAGCTGAGTAGCAGGAACGTTGAGAACAAGCGTAAATTAGCCACCATGCTGGATTATAAAAACAAATTATTTATTCAGAGCAATATTACCGCAATCTTTGGTGTGTGGCTTATGTTTGCTAGTCCTGAATATAGGTAGTGCCGTCAGCTAAGGCCATCTCAGCTCGAACAAATTCTCTCCCCAAATAGGCGGCATGGTCTAACTTTGTCACGAGTTGAGTCTGGGGTGTCTCAAAAATCTGGATGCAGAGTTCCTTGGCTGTTTGAGCTTTAAAGCTGGTCGTTGGTAAACGTTTCAAAGATCCATGGCAGGGCAGTGGCTCTCCGGTTTCGGGATCGGTTGCGAGTCCTTTGTCATTGATGTTGTTAGAGTAATGCTCAGCACAAATGAGCCCCGCGCTTTGATCAAGGAAGATTAGGAAATAGCCGCCTGGGTCTAGTTCAATAAAGCGTTGGGATAATTTATCGTTGGTCGCGGCCTGCGACTCTAGAATGGCGTTCATAGCTGTGCAAAACAAATCAATTACGAATCTCAACCTCCTAGTCTAATGTTCTGTGCTGTGCCAACGCTAGATATTTTGAGATTTTGGATCATCGTGACTTTGTGTAAGGGAGTCTAGAGAAACGTTAGGTGTTGTTGGTGGTAGTAAGCGGTGGACATATCCAGAACTGTGACTTTGAACACCAAAATGTGACCTAAATTCGCGCGCGCGATTTTTCTCGTCTCAGTATGTAAAAAAGTTTACGATTGTCAGGTTTAACTCTGTGTAAACTTTGGGAACTCTATCGGTATTCGTACGACATTGCATAAGAGGGGGATGGCGACCAGATAAATAGATTGGGGCAATGTTCGTACATCTGTGACTTTTTATCTGCTACCACACTTGATGAGAGAGGAACCATGACGCCAGACGCTGCTAATATCCTGAGTTCTCTGAGAGAAGAGTTCTACGATTTATTTCAGACTGCAATGAAGGTGCCCGTCAAATTGTCTAAGGGCAAGTCACTCATTTTTAATCCCTCGATGGCGCCTGTCGCCTCTTGGGTTGATAAGCATAATCGGATCAATTGCCTGGCAATTTATGCGCATACAGCGCCTGATGCCTTGATTCCACACCGACCGTTGGTTTTACGAATTACTGTGAATCAATGGCCGAACACTGCGAACCAAGCTTCGAAGAACTCTAAGGATCCTCAGTTCAATCGGGATTGGAGCTGGGAACTCTCGCTGCTACCTGAGCAGATCATGGACTTCGCACCCTGGTTAGCGAGCTGGATTGAGTCGGAAAGTCGCTCAACCGAATTGATGAAGCGCGCGCCCCATGCCCTAGAGTTTTTTCCGCATCCCACTTTGCAGACTGCGAATGTGGCTTGGACTCAAGATGCGTTGACAAGGACTGCGGCTGGGGAGGCTGCAATTGCGGCCGACGAGACTGTGGCGGCTTAACTTCATTCTCTGATCTCTCAATTAAACAGCAGGTTTTCGGGGTCTATGGAAAATCTGCTGTTGTTTTGTTTTTGGTGGACGCGAGTGAAGACCTGGCTCCTTTGGTACAGCACCTATAATGGCGTTGTGTATTGATGTGAGCGAGGGGCGTGAGCAATGTCTGATGCTGTTGAAGCAAAGGGTAGCTGTCTTTGTGGTGCGGTTCGCGTTACAGCAAAGGCTCTGGATCCGAAGGTGGGGGCCTGTCATTGTAAAACCTGTAGAACCTGGACAGGGGGTCCATTCTTTGCGGCGGATTGTGGTTCTGGGGTAACTTTTGAGGGCGGGGACAATATTGCGATCTTTAGCTCTTCTGACTGGGCAGAACGTGGATTTTGTCGAACCTGCGGTACCCATCTGTTTTATCGGCTCAAGGAGAGTCAGCAGCACTTTATGCCTGTGGGATTGTTCACAGACAGTGACTTGCTCGTCTTTGACCACCAAGTATTCATTGAGGAGAAGCCTGAATTTTACCGCTTTGCCAATGATACAAACGATATGACTGGGGCTGAGCTTTTTGCGCAGGTTTCTGCTGATCAGTCATAGGCATCGCCCCTTTTTTGTTGTCCCAAGGGCGTTGATTGCACAATAATCTTTCGATTTCCAACAAGTTGGCTCTATTTTGGGGAGGAGGGAACTCCGTCAAGCTGGGAAATGTGAATCAGGTTGCTGGTGCATAGCGTTGGCGAGTTGCGATCGCACCTCCCAAAACCAACAATGTACAAATTCCGGCCAAGGATAGGGGATAACCATAGGTGATGGGGTTGACTTGGCTTACCATTAGGCCGGCTAAGACGGGGCCAATCGCATTTGAAATGCTCAGATAGGATGCATTCAAGCCCAATACAACCCCCTGCTTTTCTGGTCTGGTATTGAGAGAAATCATGGTGCTAATGATCGGTTGCACCAGTGAATTCAAAATTGAGAACACAGCGGTAACGGTGACAAAGTAGGCCAAGATCGGCCAGATCGGCATCAGAATAAAGGAGAGACTCCGAACGAGCAAGGCCAAAAAGAACAGTCTTGTCAGTTTGAAGCGGCGGGTGAGGAAGGGGACGCCGACGGTCTGCATAATGACGCCCAGGGTGCCATAGAGGACGAACATCAAGGTGAGTGACTGGTTGTTTTGTCCGAGAACCTCCAGGTAATAGGGCTGGAAGGCGAAGGTGAACATCGAGAAGGTGGTGCCAATCAAGAGGTTGATGATTAGCAAGATGCCCACCCTTGGGATAAACATCCCTGTGACTAGGGTTTCGAGTCCTAGATCAAGGACGTTGGTGTGGACCCGCTGCTCTAACGTTTCAGGCAACAAGAAGATGGTCATCAGTAGGGCAAGACTTGCGATCGCGGCTGCCGCATAAAAAGCAGCCCCCAATGAAATCTGTTGGGCAAATAAACTGATCACAGGTCCTAGAACAAACCCGAGACCAAAGGCGGCGGAAAAGAGGCTAAAACCACGGGCGCGGTTCTGCTCATCGGTAATATCAGAAATGACGGCTTGAGCGACGGAGGCGTTGCCCCCCGTAATGCCGTCTAAAATTCGGGCACAGAATAGCATCCAGGCTGCGGTGGCAGCGCCGGCCCAGAGGTTGGCGAACACAGTCCCCGCTAGACTGATGATGAGTAAAGGTTTGCGGCCAAAGCGGTCTGAGAGCTTGCCAAAGACAGGGGTGGCGAAGAACTGCGCCAGCGAAAACAGTGAAAATAAGATGCTGGTTTCTAAATCGTTCAGCCCAAATTGCCGACCGTAAAGATACAGAATCGGGATCAGAATGGTAAAGCTGAGGGCGTTAACGAAGGCGATTGAGGCAATAATCCACAGGTTGCGATTGTCAGAGGTCATCTAGCGGCGCCGAGCCTGTAGTTTGCGATAGACGTCTTTAATATCGACGTTGTGGTGGGCCATCGCCACTAGACTGTGATAGAGAAGATCCGCCACTTCCCCGGCAATTTGATCGGGGTCGTCATCCTTGCAGGCCATCACAACTTCGGCGGCCTCTTCGCCAATCTTTTTGAGGATCTTGTTATCGCCCCCGGCAAGCAGTTTGTTGGTGTAGGAGTTTGGGGAGGGATTCGCTTTTCTCTCGCTAATTACGTTATATACCTGCGATAGAGTATCGGCAGGTGGTGCAATGACTTGACCGTCAATTTGATGGAAGCAGCTTCGCTCTCCTTTATGGCAAGCAATATCCCCCACTTGCTCAACGGTCACCAATAGGCAATCACTGTCGCAGTCATAGCGAATCGACTGCACATTTTGAACATGTCCTGAGGTTTCACCCTTGGGCCAGAGTTCTTGACGTGACCGGCTCCAGAACCAGGTGCGTTGGGTTGCCAGTGTTTTTTGTAAAGACTCTCGATTCATCCAAGCCATCATCAGGACAGTGCCGTCGAGATAGTCCTGAACAATGGCAGGGACTAAGCCGCGATCGTCGTAGCGAATCTGGTCTACGGGAATGGCTAAATCTGTGGCGGCGGGAACTGTCATGAGAGTTAAAGTGCTGAATGTACTTTGTTTCATTGGACTCCCCCCGTTCCCATGGGTTGATGGAACGGGGGGAGATGTCTAGCCAAAAGTTGGTTCCTTCAGAAAGAAGAGACCTGAAGCGTCAGTTGATTAACCGACGAGTTCTTTGACTTTAGCCATGATACCGACTGGATCAATGCCCTGGTGAGGGTACTGTTCCCAAAGACCACCGCAGCCTTCTTCATGGGTGCCGAGGTAGGCAAACTTAGGTGTGAGGCCGCGCTCTAGTAACCAAGAACCGAAGCGGCTACCCAGACCCGTGCGACGGTTGAAGGGTTCTACCACCAAGACGAAGGGGGAAGCACCCACTTTCTTGATCGCATCTTCGTCAACCACGTTCAGGGTGGACTTATTAATCAAGCCCACATCAATGCCTTCTTTCTTCAGACGCTCGACTGCATCTAAAGCGCGATAAACCGCATCACCAAAGGCAATGATGTAACCGGCAGTGCCTTCGCGAACCACGTCATCTTTGCCGGGTGTGAAGGTGTAGTTACCTCCAAACAGCTCATTGCCGCTGCCATCTAAGAGCATGGGCACCTTAGAGCGGGTGGAGAAGATGAACCGTAGGCCAGGATTGTTAAAGATCGACTTCACACAAGCCGTCATTTGATTGGCATCGGCGGGGAAGTAGAGGCGAGTTTCATAGCCATCATCTAGGCCATTGTCGGCAAACATATTGTTGATACCGAAGTGGCAGGTGTTATCCGCCATGTCGTCAATCCCGGCGTGGGAGAAGTGACAGAGTAGATTCGACTTGTTGAGGCGCGCCATTGTGATTTCAGAGACACACATCTCTAGGAAGGCACTGAAGGTGGCAAAGATGCCCTGCTTACCGGCTTCCATACCGAAACCTGCTGCAGCGGAGAGGTTGCCGCGCTCTTGAATACCACCGCTGATGAATACTTCAGGGTGAGCACCGCGAATATGTTGCAGACCACAGGACCCTTCTAGATCGCTATCCACGACGAGAACGTTCTTTTTGCGGTCGGCTTCGCTCATTTGGCCGAGGACTTCAACAACGGCTTGACCGAAAACGTTTCGGTTGGAGCCTTGCTTATCAGAAGCGCCTTGGAATTCATAGGTATTCGAGGGCTTCTCAACATTCTTGAGGAACTCTACGGCTGCACTGTGGCCGCGTGTTTCGAGATACTTGAGGGCCAAATCAACCGGAATCACATCATGACCGTGGTTGGAGCCTTCAAGACCCTCAATACCAGGACACATGGGGCGCTTGTTGATGATGGCGATGGGGCCTGGGGTGTTGATGGCCTTGCAGATGTTGGCGTAGAGGCTATCGATATCTTCGCCGTCGCCTTCAAGGACGGTGAGGCCGTGGCCCTCTAGCGTCTTCTTGACGCTGAAGCCCGGTAGATACTTGGAAGGGTTACCCGCAATGGTGACATCGTTATCGTCGATGATTAGCTTGACGTTGAGGTATTGGCCCACTGCCAGACGGGCGGCCTCTGCGTCGTTACCTTCTTGCTGAGAACCATCAGAACCAAGACAGAAAACGGACTTGCCAGGGTTGGCGATGGCCACACCATTTACATAGGGCCACATGTGACCTAAACGACCGGAGCTGAACTTAACGCCGGGTGTGAAACCCAACTCAGGGTGACCGGGCAGTTTGGAATCAGCAGCACGATATTGCATCAACTGTTCTGCAGGGAGATCGCCATCTAATGTTGCCATTAGATATTGGGTGCCTACTCGGTGACCGGCTTCGTCAAAGAAGATGGGTACGTAGTTATCAGGCTGACTCTTAAAGAGGGCATCAAGAATCATCACCTCAGGTACGGTGTCGTAGGGACCCCCTGTGTGGCCGCCAACGCCTCTTGCAGCGCCGGTTGCGGTGAAGAAAACGAGTGCATCGCGACAGAGTTGAATGTTAAATTTGAGCGCTTCTCTCTGCTCGTCGGTGAGAGTGCTGACACTGGGATCAAGCTTGACGGCCTTATAGGCTCCTAAATCAATGGGAAATGCCCCAACATTAATGCTCATGAAGATTACCTACCTGTGAAGTCTGCGCCTAAGCCCTCATATAAATTCAATCTTTTAATAGATATGACAATATATGAAGGCAAATTATCTTCCTATCCTCCCATTAATTCGGATGGCTCAAAAGGGGTGTTGTCTAAATCGACCTTTGCTGAAACGCTTGTGGCCCAGCGCAGGGCGGTTTTGCAGTGGGGCTAATAGGTAATCTGCAGCGTAACTGACGACTGAATCTCTTGCTCACCGCTGACAATCTGCACGGATGGAGCTTCATCTTCATAAGATGTTGCCCGCTGGCCACTGAGTATCCCTGCTCCTTCGGGGACGGTCAATAGAACCGGTGGGGCTGAGGCTCCATCGACCTGAATGCCGACCACCTCTTTAATGGTGAAGCCTAAGGGTTCTAATGCTGCTTGAGCCTTGCCTTGGGCGTCTAGGGTTGCTTCCCGAATCGTTGCTTTTTGGGCAGATTTGATTTCTTCATCTGTTGCGACCAGCCAAATATCCTCAACTTGGTTTGCCCCTGCTTTGATCGCTTCAGCCATGATGATGCCAGCCAGATCTGTTTTGACTCGAAAACTCACGCTAGTTTTGGCTTCGTATCCGACAGGAACGTTTTTCCCTTTTCTGTAGCGATAGTTTGGGTTGAGACTCACCCCTTTGGTCTTGAGCTGATCGACGCCTCGGGACGTTAATAAATTAACCAGTGCATTGGAGCGATTTGCGATTTTGCTTTGTGTTTCTTGGACGGAATTACCTTGAATAAGAATCTGAAGATGAATGATGGCGATATGCGCATTGATGCTTTTGACACCTTTCCCTTCGACCGTTAGGGTTTTGAGCACCTGTGCTTGGGCCATTGCTGGGAGCGGTACAAGCACACTCAAAAAGATCGCTAATGCCCCTGATGCTGAATAGAACCGAGAAGACTCTTTGGCTTTCAAAAAGATAGACATACTAATAAATACTATTTTTATATTCCCGGCTATTCTAGACGATGCCTGGTGTTTTAGGGCTTCACGTCTGACCCGTTGCCCATGAAGGGGGGGCTAAGACAGTGGTGCTTGCCCTGAGATATCTAGGACTGTTCGCCTCAGGTTGGGGGGAGACTGTTGAAGGATGGTGAGGATGCGCGCTTGTCTAGAGCAAGCTAAAAAAGGCCATGATCGTGGGACCGAAGGTCTCCCAGGCGGTGACCATTTTGGCGCCTTCGGTGAGACCGGCGGCGATACCTTTGAGCATCTGGGTGGCTTTTTTAACCCTACAAAGCTCAGTCTCAGAATTGATAGCATATACGCTATCATAAATACATGATTACTAAGGTTGTCATCGATACGAGTGTTTTTGTTAGTGCTCTCATCGGCCCTTCTGGTCCTAGTCGAGACGTCATTCGACAATGTTTACAGGGTCGGTATCACCCCCTGATGGGTAATGCCTTGTTTTGTGAATACGAGTCCGTCATTACGCGCGATCACATCCGACAGCAATGTCCACTCACTCAATCTGAAATTCTGGAACTACTCAAGGCGTTTTTGAGCATCTGCAAGTGGGTTAACGTTTTTTACCTGTGGAGACCCAATCTTCGAGATGAAGCTGACAACCATCTCATTGAACTCGCGATCTCAGGCAATGCCCAAGCAATTGTCACTCACAACATCAAAGATTTCGTGGGCTGTGACTTATCATTTCCGCAGTTGTCGATTTTAAAACCAGAGGTACTAACCAGGAGCTAACCACCTATGGGAACTTTAACCATCCGCTTGCCCGATGATAAGCATCAGCGCCTTAAGGACCTAGCTCAAACCAGGGGAATGAGCGTCAACAAACTGATGGAAGAACTCTCAACCATTGCCCTCACTGAGTTCGATACCCAAACCCGTTTTAAGGCAATGGCCACCCAAGGGCAACCTGAACGGGGTTTAGAACTCCTCGCAAAGTTGGATCGTCTCACCGAATCAGATTCATAAGCAAAGTTCATCGTATCCCCTTGGCCGAGAACGCTGCAGCCTGCATCTCGGCAGGTATGATGGTCTCAATATCTTAAATCAATATTAATCCTGTGAAAAAACTTGTTCGTGGCCTTGAAGAATTCAAGCAGAGCTATGTCGCCCAAAATTATGCTCTGTTTGAGGAACTTGCCCACGGCCAGAAGCCCCGTGTTCTCTTCGTCACCTGTGCTGATTCACGAGTCTCACCGAACCTGCTCACCCAAACGGATCTGGGCGAACTCTTCGTGATTCGCAATGCGGGCAATATTATTCCCCCTTTCGGTGCCGCCAATGGTGGCGAAGGCGCTACCCTCGAATATGCCATCAGCGCCCTCGGCATTGAACAGGTGATTATCTGTGGCCATTCCCACTGTGGAGCCATGAAAGGATTGCTGAAGCTCAACAAGCTGCAAGAAGGCATGCCCCTGGTCTATGACTGGCTCAAACATGCCGAATCCACCCGCCGCATGGTGATGGACAACTATCCTGATGCCGAAGGCGAAGAGTTAGTTGAGATTCTGGTGGCCGAGAATGTCTTGATTCAGATCGATAATCTCAAAACCTACCCCGTGATCCGCTCCCGGCTTCAGCAGGGCAAGCTCCAAATTTACGCTTGGGTCTACCACATTGAAACCGGCGAAGTCTTAGCCTATGACGCTGAGACCCATACCTATCTGCCGCCCCAAAGTTTGTTAGCCGATTCTCTGCCGACTCGGCCACCGACCGATCATCCTCGATATCGCAGTACCCATGCCCCCCCTGTTGCCTGTGAAATTCCGGCGGCGCGGCTCGCGACTGGCCAATCCCCTTCCCCTCAGCCCGTGCCCTATCGGTTTGGCGTCAAGTCTTAACCCGAGATGCGTGCGTCTGACTATACAGAACGGCTACAGCAACTCATGGGGCCCGTTAACTTGACGAGCTGGGCTGCACTTTATCGCGCCACTGGGTTGCCCCGCCACCAAATTGATCGCCTACGG
>CALFCG010000139.1 GCA_937951315.1 uncultured cyanobacterium | reverse complement strand
GTGCAGGTGCAGCAACAGGCCAGAGAGGTAAAGGTTTCTATTGAGTCTCATCGGTTGCGATCGCTTCCTGATTGGCCAAACTTACAAACCACCTCACGCCAGATGATGGGCCACCGCAGCACTCGATTTATGACCCACTTTATGATGCAGCCACCGCTCAATCTACCAGCAGAAGAAGCTGTCAAACTAGCGCCCCAACTTAAGGATTTCTGGGCCACGGTTGCAGACGGCGATCCAGTCTTGTCCTATCCTGAATTGCCCCAACCCATAAAGGAGTATTTTGAGGCGTTCAGCAGTAACGGAGTAGCGGATAATCAACTCGTCATTTCATTAACAACGTAGACAATTCAGCAGGTAGGACAATGCAAGGGGCAACAGTCTTGTGCTGAATTGAGGCTGCTATTTCTCTCGCGAGAAGACCATAAAAAACACCAGGGCTGTTCTCAACCCTGGTGCTAGCTCTTCGCTTTAGGAACCAAAACGAGACTATTTAGAACTTAAACGTTGTTCGAATGATAGGGACAAAAATGGGGTCGTTGGACTCTGTATTATTAGCCCGGAAAATCACGATCACTCCAGGAGAGATCTTGATATTGTCATTCACCTTGAACTGATACTGTGCTTCTGCAGTGATGTTGGGATTTGCACCATCATCAATGTTCAGATCACCACTATCAAAAATAAATGGCTGTGAACCAACAGAAAGAGAGCCTCTATTTCCTTCAGCTAACAAATCAGGAAAGATAAAGTTCGCAGCCCAGTTGATCAGCTTGATCTCTGAGTTATCAATTTCTTGACTACGAGCGAGGGTTAACCCTGTCCAACCCGAAAAGTGGACGAACTTAGCAATCTCGGCGTCAATATTGAAACCGAAGTTATCTGTGGAAGTGTCTGCGCCATCAAAGGGATCAGAGGTATCTCCCCCCAGCCCTAAACCGCCAGGAGTGGTGGGGGCATCCCCAGTATCATTCGTGATATCGGCACCACCTCTGAACTCGCTGCGGGCGTACTGAACACCAAAACGTAGCTTCTCAGAGAGGGAAATACCCACCTGACCCAGCACACCAAACTGTCCACCGCCGAACAGACCACCATTGTTATCACCATCAGCAACGGCGGACTCAGCATCGTCAGCCGAGACAACGGCAGACAACTCAATGGTGTCATTGAGTTCGTAGACTGCACTAAGAGTGGTATCCCCAGGAGCACGGTGAGTCACTGGGTTAACCCGGAAAAATCGTGAAAGGGCACCACTACCACTGCTCTTGAGGTAAGGGTTAAAAGTTTCTACATCATCCTTGTAGTCACCCCCCTGAAGAGCAACTTTTAATGTGAGCCCATCTAAAGGCTTAAAGCGGTAGTTGATTTCATCGAGAATCACCTGGCTACCCGCCGGGTCGTTCTCATCAAAGCCTAGGCGAGCCAAGCTGGTTCCAGCAGAACCATTCTCATCTAGCTCAGGAATATCAGCTGCCTCTAAGCGAATTCGGAGACGGTCTGAGCCAGAGAAGCTGGTGTCGAAGTTGAGACGAGCACGGTAACCCAAGAAGAGGCGATCCTCAGCATTATTGCCATCATCAGTATCGACACCCAGCACGCTGTCGAGGTCATTATCTTCATCGAAGACGAAGGCTGAACCAAAGACAACCTCACCTTTGAGCTTGGTGGTCGTCGAGAACTGCTGAGCTTCAACGGTATCAACTCGCGCTTCTAAGCCGTCAACTCGACCCCGTAGAGTGGCCAGTTCTGCTGCGAATTCATCCTGTAATGCCTTCACAGCGTCAAGATCAGCTTTAGAAGCAAAACGATCGCTAATCTGGTCTAGGCAAGCATTTAACGCTGCTGCCATCTCATAACGAGTGGCTGAGCGGTTACCACGGAAGGTTCCATTGGGATATCCTGCAATACAGCCGTAGCGTTCAACAAGGGATTGGAGCGCTTGGAAGGCCCAATCTGTAGGTTGGACATCAGAAAGCTGAGAAACAGATGTGACCTGACCCAAACCATCGGCATCAGCCCCAATCTCGTCCAGGCTCGTGACGTTGAGGTCAGGCTCAACCACATTGGGCTCAGTGGCGGATGAATCTGCTATCAATAGAGAATCAATCCTCTCTAGAGAGGATTGATTCTCACTTATAGAGTCTTGGTTAGTGAAATCAACACTCAGGTTTTCAACAGAATCCTGATGAATGGCTTCGCCCTGAGCTTCGACGGCAACAGCAGCAGAGGGAGCAAGAAGCATCAGACTGAGAAGAGCTGGCTTCAATAGCAGCGACTTCTTGAGACTATTCAACATTTTTGATTTTTCCTCACACACTAAATAATTTAGACATTCACACCGATAAATAAAACCTATGAGTTAAACTCCAACTACATGTCTGCAAATTGAAAATAATTCTCATAAGCTAACTAGGATCAGTTATAGATCTAAGTCAATCGCTTGACAAGTGGCTCGACAGCTCAGGATGTAAGAATTAGACTTGCTTTAATCTGTGGATGGCTATAGGGGACTCATGACTCATACCATCTGATAAAAGTAGGGTTCAACCAAGATAAGGTTAAGAAGCAAACGGTATGGGATTTAGCCTCTAATCTCCTATTTTTGCCATGTTCAATGAGAGAGCACAGATTCATGGTGCACAAAGATTAATGAGATTTAATGCCTGATCTCACTACTATTGAAAGAGCGCTCAGCGTTTGTTCGAACTCAAGCACTATGGTGAACTCTCGGCTCAGTCAAATTGCGGCTCAACTCGATAGCGCAGATACTTGCGATCGCATGTTGGCTCTAGTGGCTCTCCGAGACATCCCCACGGCAGAAGCAGCACCTCTGATCAAGCAAACACTCTCAGATGAGAGTCTCAAAGTTCGATCGATGGCCGTCAGGGCTTTAGGAGGACAACCTTGTCAGGATGCCTATGATATTTTGGTGCGCTTGCTAGGCGAAGATCCAGATGATGAAATTCGTTCCGGTGCCGCTGTCGCCTTGGGGGACTTGAGAGATCTGAGAGCCTTCCAGCCTTTAGTGCGAGCCTTCTTTGAAGATACCTCTTGGGTGGTGCGGTTCAGTTCAGCCGTGTCTCTAGGTCACCTTCAAGATCCGCGTGCCCATGACGTCTTAATCTATGCCCTCCATCAAGATGAAGCTGTGATCCAACAAGCGGCAATCGCAGCCCTCGGAGAAATCCGAGACCTAGAAGCCATAGACGATTTACTCAGCTTTGTACAGTCTGAAGATTGGCTGGCTCGCCAGCGTCTGGCTGAGGCATTGGGGAACTTACCAACCCCCAAAAGTCAGTCCGCATTGGCCTACCTCCGTAAAGATGAACATCCACAGGTGGCCCTAGCCGCTGTGCTTTCTTTGCAGCGACTGCAACATGGCTAAGCATATTGTGTTGACAGGGGTGACCCAAGGACTTGGCCGAGCATTGACTGACGGTCTCATTGAAGCAGGTCATGTGATCTTCGGTTGTGGACGCTCCGCTGAAGCCATTGCACAGCTGGAACAGCAGTATCCTCAGCCACACCACTTTGAAGTAGTAGATGTGGCCCAAGCCCCAGAAGTCATCGCTTGGGCCAGCACAATATTCGAGCAGAGTGAGGCTCCTGATTTATTAGTCAATAATGCGGGTGTCGTGAACGCCCCCGCTCCACTCTGGGAAATCTCAGATGCCACATTCACCCAAGTCACCGACGTAAATCTAAGGGGCGTGGCAAATACCATTCGCAGTTTTGTCCCAGCAATGATTGATCGTGGGCAAGGCGTGATTGTGAACTTTAGTTCTGGGTGGGGTCGTTCAACCTCTCCGGATGTGGCTCCCTACTGTGCCACCAAATGGGCCATTGAGGGATTAACCCAAGCTCTAGCCCAAGAGTTGCCAACAGGGCTTGCTGCAGTGGCCCTCAACCCCGGTATCATCAACACCGAAATGCTACAAACCTGCTTTGGTGATCATGCAGCAGCTTATCCGACAGCCGATCAATGGAGTCGTGCTGCTGTCCCCTTTATTCTGCGGCTTACGGCTCAGCAAAATGGTCAGTCACTCACAGTCTCTCACTAGGTCATGCTCACGCTAGCGCTACCCGATCCAACGGCAACTCAAGCTCTAGGCATGAGGCTCGGTCAGTTACTGCCTGCAGGGACAATTCTGCTGCTAGAGGGAGATTTGGGCAGCGGTAAAACAAGCTTGGTTCAAAGCCTGGGTCAAGGCTTAGGGGTTGTCGAAAACATTGTCAGTCCGACCTTTACCCTGATTAATGAATACCACGATGGACGCATCCCTCTGTATCACTTAGATCTGTATCGTTTGCCCCCAGCAGAAGTCTCTGATCTCTATTTGGACACCTACTGGGAAGGTCTCGATTTTCCCCTCGGCATTGTCGCGATTGAATGGCCTGAACGCTTGCCAGATTGGCCGGATAGTTACATTCACGTTCAACTTCAATATCAAGCGGAGGGACGGCAGGCAAGCTTAACCTCCCAGGGAACAAGCTCGCTGGAAGAGATACTTGAGCACTGGCCCACTTGAAGCCATTTACACGCATACGAAGAACGCGCTTAAGCACAGATTTAAGACTGAAACCTAAGCTTAACCTAGCTCCTCTTTTTCATCCGGACTGTAGGCAATATCAGAACTCGGCATCCCCTTGGCCAAGGCTGAGCGAGCAGCCGAAATCTTTTGGCTGGTAACCTGATAAGCTGCTGCACCCTTACGCCGACTCACTTTCACAGCACTAGCCGTCGGAATCTGAATGGAAGTAGCAACCTGCTCCGCTTCAATATCAACACCCAGGAAAACAAATTTCCAGTTATACGTCTCACGCTGTTCCTTAATCATCGCGGCAATGCGTTGCTGGCTATATTCTTTACTTGAGTTCTCCGCTCCATCGGTACAGATGACAACGGTCACAAGTGCGGGGCGTTCAGCCTCTTGCATTTGGGCCAACTGCAAGCCAACATTGGCAATGGAAAGGCCAATGGCATCATAGAGAGCCGTCATACCACGGGGTTGTAGACGGTATTTAGGCACATCCTTGATCACCGCAAAGTCGTGGATGAGGTCATATTCATTGTCAAATTGAGCCAACGATAGCGTGCAATCTCCAGGTTGGTTGGCCTGATCCTGGATAAACGTATTGATGGCCGCTTGGGCTTCACCTTGGGAAGCGGACATTGATCCTGACCGATCCGCAATCAGGACTATGTGCGTATAATGTTGTTTCATCGTTCATGCGTAATCCGCTAGATTACCCACAGCGCAGACACTTGCGACAGCTTATCTTTAGGAGTGGGCATAGTTATTAATGATGGTCGCTAGGCCTGGGACAGCTTCTTCGACATCACCCTTCACAGACTTACGGACTTGCTTATAAGTTGCAATTACAATCTTATTCTTTGCCTTACTGATTTTTGTGTCTGTGACGCTCAGCAGCACCTCCGCCGTTTTTTCTCGATTCTGGCTGAGATGAGCCACGGGATCACCAGCCTGAATACCTTCATCCCAGATCGGATCAACAGCCTTCAGGGCTGGGGGCAATAACCCCTGCAATGCCCGTTGAATATAGTTGGGTCCTAGGCCCTTTAAAGCCCGATAGGCTGTTTTGATCGCGATACCTGAGATGCCTTTTTTTGCTGCCACTTGTGTGTCCATCAGTTCGGCACACTCTTCCGCAATTTTGGCCTGCGTTTCTTGATCCTGAATGCTATTGCTCAACCCCATTTTTGTATCTCCTTAAACCAAAAACAAATCAGGTTCCAACACTCCATGAAAAAACTCTCAACCCAAGTGTTGAGAGTTCTTCACTAAATCAGAACACTGAGTCTAGCTCATCTTAGCTAAATTAACTTGATTGCAGATGCTTAGTGATAACCTCTTCAAAAGTAGTCTCTGGTTTAGCACCCAAAACCCGCTCCACGAGCTCTCCATTTTTGAACAGCAACACTTCCGGCAGGCGAGTAACATCAAACTTCTGCGGAATTTCTCGATTCTGCTCAGTATCCATCTTGACGATCGTGATTTGGCCAGCAAAAGTCTCAGACAATTTATCCATGAAACGAGCGACCTTGCGACAGGGACCACACCAAGGAACCATAAAATCGACAATGACAAGGGAGTTGTTGTTCAACAGTGCTTCAAAGTCGCTATCTTGAATCGCTTGGACTCGAGTTGCTGGAGTTGTATGCATGGGCTGACGATGTGATACGCAAGACTTTCATTGTATGCCTGCTGTATTTGGGCCATAGGATAAGTTCAGACCCTCAAATTTCTGCTGTCACATTCAGTCCTTCCCCACCCAAGATAGGCTTCAGGCTATAACTTGATGCATTGAATCTCGTTGCGAAAGACCATCTACGACACCCCAAACAAGCCACTCAAATAGCCCAAAGTTAACCTTCGCAATTTCAACATTGTTTAAACAATGGACCACAATTTAGCGGTATATCATCACAAAATTTATCAGAGTCCCACGTAGTGAGTTTCTATCATCTAGGGAAAAGTACCAGTTCTGACGATCAACACCAAGAGGCCGAACGGAGCAATTTGAGGTCCGCAACGAGGAGTAACGAGGAGTACAGAACTCCGTGGCTTTTTCACACCATCATCCCCTTCAGCGATGGAGACTATACACCGGCAAAGCTTGCAGATATTGCATTGAGCCAGAAGGGTAAGACCTTGTTATTTCCCAATATCCATACTCTGAGGGCATGCCAGAGAATCAAGACTCTCACGACACTTCCCTAGCTGCGATCACAGCTGCAGGCTCAGTTACATCAATTCAGCTACAGCAGACCACGATAGCGAATAAAGGTCAAAATAGCTGCCCATGACCCGAGGGCAACCTTGACGGCGACCAGAATATTCAGGACCGGAATCCACCCACCGCTCATAAGGGTGCCTAACTCACCATG
>CALFCG010000138.1 GCA_937951315.1 uncultured cyanobacterium | reverse complement strand
CGCAGTTACGCATTCTCTACATGCAAATTCGTAACGATGTCATTACCTGTGCTGAGGAGCTGCGGGAATTTGTTTGCCACAGTGGGCTCAAGGCAGCTCAGTTTAAAACCCTGAACGTTTTTGAGCAGCCTGATTTCTCATCTAGCTGTCTTGAGGGCTATGATGCACTCTTTGTCGGTGGGTCTAGCGATGCCTCGGTACTTGATCCGCAGGCCTATCCTTTTGTTGAACCTGCAAAAGCGCTCTTGAGCTACTGTGTGGATCATTCTGTTCCCGTTTTCGCGTCTTGTTTTGGCTTTCAATTGGTTGTAGAAGCGCTCGGTGGCAAAGTTATTGCTGACCCTGACCGGATGGAAATGGGGATTTACCCGATTCGGCTCACTCTTGCAGCCCAAGCCGATCTTCTTTTCCATGATTCCCCTGATGGCTTTTTAGCGGTCTCTGGTCATAAAGAACGTGCGGTAGACCTGCCTGCGGGGGTTACCCTCTTGGCCTTTACCGAACGGTGTCCTTATCACGCGATCAAAATTGAAGGCAAGCCCTTCTACGGATTTCAGTTTCATCCAGAAGTCGATCACCATGATCTCGAAGCCCGAATTTCTCGTTATCAAGACCGTTATCTGCAAACAGATGGACATCTGCAGGAAATTTTGTCGAATCTCTATCCCACGCCAGAGGCGAACTTGCTCCTGCGCAAGTTTGTTGATCGCATACTCTTGCGTTCAGAAGCGGCAGACTTCAATTAAGGTATTAACACCACCGTTTAAGCTCGTGACTGCCACTTTCAATAGCTTTGAAGATGACGTGTTCGCTGTTCGCAAAACTTGTCTTCAAAAGGTCGGTTGATCATAGACCCTCGCACATTCCATAGGTAGCTTCATGTCCATCTCTATTACCGCCGATCACGTCAGTAAGATCGCCAACAATCAATACCAGGATCCCTTTGAGATTTTGGGGCCCCACGAGATTGATTTAGAGGGTCAGTCTGGATGGGTTATTCGAACGTATCTTCCGAATGCTGAGGCGGTTACCGTCATCTGTCCTGGAGATCAGCAAGACTACCCGATGATCTCTCGACATGATCCCCATTTTTTCGAGTGTGAGATTCCCAGCTCTGAGCCTTTGAATTACCAACTTCGGGTTAAAGAGGGGCCGCATGAGCGCGTAATTTATGATCCCTATGCTTTCAAGTCTCCGCTTCTGACTGAGTATGATCAGTACCTCTTTGCAGAGGGCAACCATCACCGCATTTATGAGAAATTGGGTGCTCATCTGACAACGGTTGATGACGTCAGTGGTGTCTACTTTGCGCTTTGGGCTCCCAATGCCCGCAATGTATCTGTCCTCGGGGACTTTAATGCCTGGGATGGTCGAAAACATCAAATGCGTAAAGGTTCGACAGGTATTTGGGAGCTGTTTATCCCCGAGCTGACGGTAGATACTGCCTACAAGTATGAAGTTAAAAATAACGACGGGCACATTTACGAAAAGTCAGATCCCTACGGTTTTCAGCAAGAGGTGCGGCCCAAGACGGCTTCCATTGTTACGGACTTAGAGGCTTATACCTGGAATGATCAAGCTTGGTTGGAACGTCGTCGGCAAAAGGAGCCTTTAACTCAGCCTGTTTCTGTTTATGAAGTTCATCTGGGTTCCTGGATGCATGCTGCATCTGATGCGCCAGCCCTTGATGCGAATGGCAAGCCTACTGTTCCCGTGATTGTTTCAGAGCTGAAGCCGGATGCTCGCTTTCTGACCTACCGAGAATTGGCTGATAAGTTAATTCCCTATGTCAAGGAATTGGGGTTTACACACATTGAGCTTTTGCCGGTCGCGGAGCATCCTTTTGATGGTTCTTGGGGCTACCAGGTGACGGGGTACTATGCCAGCACCTCACGCTTTGGCACGCCCCAAGACTTGATGTACTTCATTGATCAGTGCCACCAGAATGACATTGGTGTTTTGGTGGATTGGGTTCCGGGGCATTTTCCTAAGGATGGACATGGGTTAGCGTTTTTTGATGGGACGCATCTCTATGAACATGCTGATCCCCGGAAAGGGGAGCATAAGGAATGGGGCACCCTTGTCTTTAACTACAGCCGGAATGAAGTTTCCAACTTCTTGATGGCGAATGCTCTGTTTTGGTTTGATAAGTATCACATTGATGGCATCCGCGTTGATGCAGTGGCTTCCATGCTCTACCTTGACTACTGTCGAGAGCCAGGAGAGTGGGTGACGAATGAGTATGGTGGGCGTGAAAATATTGAGGCAGCTGAATTCTTGCGTCAGCTCAATCATGTGATTTTCAGCTACTTCCCAGGGGCGCTTTCGATTGCTGAAGAATCGACGGCATGGCCGATGGTCTCTTGGCCTACCTATGTGGGGGGGTTAGGCTTCAATCTGAAGTGGAACATGGGTTGGATGCATGACATGCTGGATTATTTCAGTATGGATCCATGGTTCCGCCAGTTTCACCAAAATAATCTCACCTTCAGCATCATGTATGCCTTTAGCGAAAACTTTATGTTGGCGCTGTCCCATGATGAGGTGGTGCATGGGAAAAGCAATATGCCCGGGAAGATGCCGGGGGATGAATGGCAGAAGTTTGCCAATATCCGGTGTTTGTATTCCTACATGTTCACCCATCCCGGTAAAAAGACTCTGTTTATGAGTATGGAATTCGGGCAATGGAGTGAGTGGAATGCATGGGCCGATTTAGAGTGGGACTTGCTTGAATATGATTCACATCGGCAGTTGAAGCAGTTTCTCTCGGTGCTGAATCGTCTCTATAAGACAGAGCCTGCACTGTATACTCAGGACTTTTCCTATGATGGATTTGAGTGGGTTGACTGTAATGACAACCGTCACAGTGTGATTTCGTTCCTACGGAAAGCGAAAGACTCTGATGAGTTCATCCTGACGATCTGTAATTTCACGCCTCAGCCTCACAGTCACTATCGCGTTGGCGTGCCTGAAGCAGGTTTCTATACTGAATTGCTTAATAGTGATGCCCGTGAGTATGGTGGCAGCAATATGGGGAATTTAGGGGGTAAGTGGGCTGATGAATGGTCTTTGCATAACCGCCCCTATTCCCTTGATTTATGTTTGCCTCCGTTAGCCTGTCTAGTCTTTAAGCTTGATCGGAAGAAAACGGCTGCTGCATTGGACGGATCCTCTGGTTCTGATTGAGCTTGGGCTTTTTCAAATGCCAGAAACCTGTCACACTGGATCCTATGAACTGGGCATCAGATGAGGATCCCTAGATGGGTGCAACGCTACAGCAAATTGCAGGTTACTTAGAAGGCCGTGGCTTAGACTACCAAGTCCAGTCAGACAAGTTTCGTATTCTCACCCATACGGTGGGTGAGAATAAGGATGATTTGCTGATTGTGGTTCAGCTTGATGAAGAAGGAGAGTTTTTCAAGCTGTTTATGCCTGAGGTGCTGACGGGTGTGCAAGATCATCCCCATAAGGCGCAGATCCTGCAGACAATGCTTGTCATCTCTTGGGAAACCAAGATGTTGCAATGGGAGTATGACCCAATGTATGGCGAGATTCGGGCCATAATTGAGTTCCCTTTAGAGGATGCTGAGTTAACAGAGCGCCAGTTTGATCGATGCTTTAATGGCTTGGTTGAGATGGTGGATGTATGGGCAATTCCTCGGCTCGAGGAGGTTCTGGCGACTGGGACCGATCCGGGGGATATGGCTTTGGGAGAACGATTGCTCTTGACGATGGAGGAAGAGGCTCCAGGCTTGCTGGCACTTCTAGAAAGGGCAATGTCGGCTCGCAAGGAGCGGGGACAGTTCCCCCCCCGCCGGGGTCTGCCTGAGGGCTAGGTCTCGATGTACTTTTCTATCGACAGGCTGTGAGTATATTCTTGTCTTTGTCGAGGAAGCTTGTTGCTTTTGAGTGTGTTTGTTGTGTGGACTTGTGAGGAGTTCGGATTGTTATGTGGCGGCTGTTGCGACCATGCTAAAGCGTTTCTGGTTAGTTGTGGCTGCAAGCGTAATGCTTCCCTTAGTTTCTCTTTATTTCCCTTTTGGGGGCAGTCTTTTTGCTTGAATTTACCTTAGTTTTCCGCTTGTAGAGGACTGACAGGAGAGAACGTGACAATTATTCTGAAGGCATAGGTTTTCAATACCTGGGGCGTTGGCTTCTCCCTTTGCCTTTGGTCGTCATTGAACCACCGAGGAGAATTTGTAGCGATGCTTTTAATTAACCGCTTTGAGATCTTAGAGCAGCTCGGGCAAGGTGGATTTGGCAAAACTTTTTTGGCTGCTGATACCCACATGCCATCTCAACGTCGCTGTGTGGTCAAACAGCTGCGGCCAGAGACACCGAATCAGCAGTCCTATGAGATGGCGCTCCAGAAGTTTCAAGAAGAGGCTGCAACTTTGGAGCTTTTGGATCATGAACAGATCCCGAAGCTTTATGGCTATTTTGAACAAGAAAGTCAGTTCTATCTGGTTCAGGAATGGATCCAGGGCCAAACCTTAGGGGAAAGGGTACGAAAGTCGGGACCCTTGGCGGAAGCTGAAGTGCTGCAGATGATGACTCAGCTGTTGCCGGTACTGGACTATCTCCATCACAAAGCACCCCGTGATGTGATCCATCGTGATGTAAAGCCGGACAATATTATTCTGCGTCAGCAGGATCAAATGCCGGTTTTGATTGATTTTGGGGCAGTGAAGCAGCTGCTGAAGACGGTGGTGAGTTCGTCCGGGAGTGTGACTTGCTCTGTGGTTATTGGCTCTGGAGGGTTTATGCCACCAGAGCAGGCTGCTCAACGTGTGGTCTACTCTAGCGATCTTTATAGTCTTGGGGTGACGGCGATCTTTGCTCTGACCGGCAAATTGCCGGACGAACTGGAAAAAGATCCCCGTACAAGTGAATTGCTCTGGCAGCAACATGCGCCCCAGATTAGTCCTTCGATGACTGCAGTCCTGTCTCAAGCGACTCAGCTGGATCCCGTAAATCGTTATTTGACGGCGCAAGAGATGCTTCAGGAGTTGCAAAATCTGAAGCCAGTTTCTCCGACACTGATTTCGTCGGCCGTTCCCAAGGCTGCTGTGACGGTGTTTGATGCTTTCTCCGGTCCATCTCGGCAACCGTTTGGTGGTTCGCCCAGTGAGCCTGAACCTTCTCGTGCCTTTACGGTCTCCTCTAAGCGTCCCCGGAATGTTGTTGCGATTGCGGCGGGTATTGTTGCACTTTTTACTGCGAGTGCATTCGCAACTTCTATGGTGGTGATGTCTCAGGGAGCAGCGGCTAAGGAAGAGTCAGCGGACTTGTTGCAGGATGCTCAATCTCTCGCAACGGATGGTAAGTATCAAGCGGCTATTGATCTGGCGGCTCAGGTGTCCAGCGAGGATGAGAAGCTGCATTCGCAGGCAGAGCAGTCTATTGAGGTTTGGGAGGTTGTGCAAGCTGCAGATAAGCTGGCTGAGGCGGGTAAAAAAGGAGATGCGATCGCAACTCTTCTTCAAGATATTCCTGCCAATGCGGCCAATGCTGAGCCGGCCTGGGAAAAAGTGACTCAATGGTCTGCTGTTGAGTTGGGCAGCAGTATGGATGAAGTTCTCAAGCCCCTCAATGTTCCCAACGCTAAACGGAAGTTGGTCAATCTAGGGGCTAAACGCCGTGCTGATGTGCAGCCAAAAACTGCAGCCAAACCGATCCAGACACAATTGGGATCTTCTCCAATCAAAACTTGGACCAAAAGTTGGCCTCAAGATGATCAGCCTACTCCTGCGGATCTAAAGTCTGATCCGAAATCTTGGGGGGATCCTTGGCGTGAATCCTATGCTTTTGCTTCGGACAAGATGGCTGTAAATTTGCTCTATGGCTGTATGACCAACAAGATCATCCAAAGTGAGGTTCAGTTTGCTCCGGCTCTGTCCTTAGACCTGATGACAGCTCAATTAGATCGGATGCTGGAGGGCCAGTCAACACCCTCCATGATTACCAGCCTTGAAAAAGCTCGTCGAGGAGAGGCCATTGATGACACCTTTTCGGTTGGAGATCTCCGCGGTGTGATTCGTCGTACGGCTCAAAATCGCATTCAAATTAAGGTGCGGAAAGTCTAAACGTTGAGTGGTTACCTGTGGTGGCCAAGCGATATGGATAATGGATTGCCAATATGGTTTGAATCAGAACTGACCTCTGTGTCTAACCGGTGACCCGTTCAATTTTGGGGTTGGTAGCTCAAATTGAAATCAAGCCTGCCGATGCGAACACGACAATCGCATTGGCGGGCTTGTTCTCTGGTGGATTTGTTCTGTCCGCTAGGCGATTTGTCTGAATCTTTGAGGAACTCTGGACTCCAATTCTGATTCATGGATAGAGTCGTGTGAATGGCTCCTGTTCAGTTATTCAAAGGGCATGCTAAAACAAGAGCCAGGATAGAACTACTGTTGCGGATGAAACTGCAAAGGTTGGATCTTTCAGAAACTCTATACGGTGTGATGAAGTCTTGATGTTCATGAATGACGTTTTGTCTGAGTCTCAAATTTTATTGGTGCGGCCCCCGACTGATGTTGTGGATGACATGGGAGCCGATCTGAAGGCTTTAGGATATCAATTGAAGACAGCTTCAGATGCTAAGAGTGCCCTGAAGCAAGCGGACTTGGAGCCGGCTCTGATTTTGATTCATTCAGAGCTAGGCAAGGATTGTGGGTTTCAGCTTTGTCGTCAATTGCGCACTGTCGGGGTGCAGGTGCCCATGTTGATGCTGATGCCGACCGAAACCGTTGAAGATCGGGTTGCTTGTTTCGATTCTGGGGCCGATGACTACGTCCTCCAGCCCCATCATCGGGAAACGTTGCAGAATCGTCTGCGGCTTTACCTCAAGCCCCTTGAGGGGGCTGAGGTGGGACAACAGCTTCGCTTTGTGGATGTCGTGCTCAATGTGGCGACCCGAACAGCCGTCCGAAAACAGCGCACCATTGACTTAACCATGAAAGAATTTGAGTTGCTGAAGCTGTTTATGGAGCGCCCTCGTGAAGTGCTGACGCGGGAGCAAATTTTAGATCAGGTGTGGGGCTATGACTTTATGGGAGAGTCCAACGTGATCGAGGTTTATATTCGGTATCTGCGTCTCAAAATGGAAACGGGGGCCGATCAACGCTTAATTCATACGGTACGAGGAGTGGGATATGTTCTACGCGAAGCTTAGGCCTCTTTGGCCTTTATCGGTGGCTATTTCAGGCTTGTTAATGCTGGGATGTCAGTCTCTAAGTAATGCACTGCCTGAGGTGGGTTCGGACTCAGCTGGACAGTTCCTGCCCGTTACGGCCCAAGCTGTGATGGCGGACCAGGTCATTGAACTAGAGGTCGCTCGAACTGGGCAACAGCAGGCCACGGGGCTGATGCATCGCGCGCCACTGCCTGATAATCGTGGGATGTTGTTTCCCTTTGAGTCGGCTAGGAGCGTTGGCTTCTGGATGAAGAATGTCCCAGTGCCCCTTGATATGGTGTTTTTGCACCAAGGACAAATTGTGGGAATTCAAGATAGTGCCCCCCCCTGTACAAAGCAGCCATGTCCTGTGTATGGTCCCCGTGAGCCCGTTGATCAGGTCATTGAACTTCGGGCTGGGCGTGCCAATGAGTTAGGGCTTCAGATTGGTGATGCGGTGGCTGTTAACGATCTTGAGGTTGAGACGGCTCCCTAGGTTTGTTAGGGGGCTAAGCCTGTCGGTGTGGTTTTACTCTGGTTGACGCCAGCTAGTAGATGACGGCATGATACCAGGACAGAGAAATTGAGTAAGAGCATTGTTAAAATCTGCAATTGAGGCGGGTGAGTTTTTAATTACCGCAGAGGTTACTCCGCCCAAGGGTGGTGAGGTAGACCATATGGTGAAACAGGCTCTGACGCTTAAGGGCCGGGTTCATGGGATTAATATTACTGATGGTAGCCGTGCTGTGTTGCGGATGAGTTCACTGGCTTCGGCGATGATTTTGCAACAACAGGGGTTGGAGCCAATTTGTCAGATGGCCTGTCGCGATCGCAATCGGATTGCACTCCAGGCAGATCTAATGGGTGCGAATGCCCTTGGCATTCGCAATATTTTGGCGTTGACTGGGGACCCTGTAAAAGCAGGGGATAATCCGAAAGCTCGTCCGGTCTTTGATTTAGAATCGGTTCGGTTACTGAAGACGATTAGCAAGCTTAACGCTGGGGTGGATGGTAACGATAAGTCTTTGCCCGATGGACCCACTCAGATTTTTGCTGGCGCTGCTGTTGATCCACAACTGGCGAGTTGGTCGGGGTTGCAGAATCGGTTTGAGCGCAAGGTCGAGGCTGGGGCTGAATTCTTTCAAAGCCAGCTGATTGTTGATTTTGATCGACTCGAAAAGTTTATGGTCCAGATTGCTGAGCCGCATGGTAAGCCGGTGTTGGCTGGGATCTTTTTGCTTAAGTCTGCGAAAAATGCACGATTTATTAATCGCTGTGTTCCAGGTGTTAATATTCCTGATTGGATTATTGAAAGGCTAGAGCGAGCAAAAGAGCCGCTTCAGGAAGGAATGGCTATTGCCTCTGAACAGGTACAACAGGCTCGCCAGATTTGTCAGGGTGTTCATATGATGGCGGTTAAGCGAGAAGAGTTGATCCCTCAAATTCTTGATCGTGCAGGTGTCAAACCGATTAGCTCTAGCCTAATTTAAATACATAGGGGCTTCTTAATGACCAAGAAGCATTGCAGCCTTGAGTTTAGGATATTAAGCGCCTAAATTTATTTATCTCTCTGGGAACGGTTGCGATGCAGTAAGCCATACAGACGAACAGATTTTGTCTTGGATAACCCGTTTGCGTGGAACTGTTGTGGGTATCCCAAGATCAAGCAGTGGTTTGGAACAAAAAGCTTGCTGTGACCCAGATGCTCTGTTCTTTGCCGGTAGCTTGTCCCTTTAGCTTGCCGTCTTTGTTCTTTTCGCATAACCAATCTGAGGGGAGATCGGTTTTTAAGCTATGTGACCCCTTGGGGGAAATTCATTAATCTATTTTTCTAGGTCAGATGTATTTCAACCTGAGTGTGACAAATACTGAAAGTCCTATTCCCTCGTAGCCTAAGATCCCTGTCCCTTCGTCAAGATGCCTACAATCGAAGCTTTCTGTCGACCTCAGGTCTTTCAAAAGCCCTCCTGCGGATGCTGGACTTAGCAATGTATCTCAGCCTCAATTAGAGAGCATTCTGTTGAAGATGCGATCTTCAAACTCACTAAATCTGCAGAATGTGTGTCGTAAAGCTGATCAACACATCTCGTCATGATCTGCCATTGATCAGCGTTCTGAATCCCTACCCCTTCTTCAGTCTGTCCTATCGGGACCGCCTGCAATCTCTCTATGGCAAGGAGGGCTCTTTAGACACATAAGTAGAGTTGCTCAATACCATAAAAAGAAAATATTTTGCAAAATGTTGCAACATTAGAAATAATTCGTTACATTATTGATACAAAGCGTTACAAAAGGTTTTCACTATGTCATCTTCAACTTCCACCCTTGAGCAGTATTCCATCGTTGGCGGTTTGATCCCTGCCGAGGCCTCCGCTCGCTTTCGCCGGACACGAGGTTCTTTCCCCCAGCCTAAAGTGATAGGCGCAACAGTGGACCAAGAAGGGATTAGCAATAACTACGCCATTAGCCCCAAGGTCTCCTATGCCGATAAAATCCAACCCAAAACTCGTTTTTGGCAAATGGTAGCCTTCGCCGTAGCGACTTGGGTTCCTGTGGGTATCGCTGTCCTCGTTAGCTAATTATTTCCGTTTTGCCTTGCTATTCACTGTTGTAAATCTACAAAGGTTATTGATATGTCATCTTCAACTTCCACTCTTGAGAAATATTCCATTGTTGGCGGTTTGATTCCTGCCGAGGCCTCCGCTCGCTTTCGCCGGACACGAGGTTCTTTCCCGCAGCCTAAAGTGACAGGCGCTACGGTCGATCAAGAAGGGATCAGTAATAACTACGCCATTAGTCCCAAGGTCTCCTATGCCGATAAAATCCAACCCAAAACTCGTTTTTGGCAAATGGTAGCCTTCGCCGTAGCGACTTGGGTTCCTGTGGGTATCGCTGTTCTCGTTAGCTAGCTGTTTACCTCCTATTTAAGAGTCATCTTTTCACTCTATAGAGGTAAAACTGCATGGGTAGCAGATCCACTCAGTAACCCCCTGAACTCCTTTAGGGGGTTAGCCTGAACTTTCTTCCCGCGAATCAACTCATGTTTTCCCTTTACTCTCTCGACTTCCATCTCTACGCTTCACGGTCGTGATTCGTCGCGTGCTTTTGTTTCAGTGACTGTGTGCCTTTGCAATTCCCATCATTCTTTTTCTGCATCATGAAAAATACCTCCAATGATCTCATTCGTTCCTATCTGCGTGATATTTCTCGGTTCCCGCGGTTGACGCATGAAGAAGAAGTGCATCTTGGTAAATGCGTTCAGCAGTTTGTAAAGTTGCGCGCTATTAAAGAGACCCTCGCTGAACAGCTAGAGCGAGAGCCAACCCTGGACGAGTGGGCTCAAGAGGCTGGTCTATCCCTAGAAGATCTGCAGAGTGCCATCACTCGTGGTGAAGCTGCAAAGCTCAAGATGGTGGAATCAAATCTGCGCTTAGTGGTTTCCATTGCCAAGAAGTATGCCAATCAAAAACAGCTGGAGCTGTTGGACTTAATTCAGGAAGGTGCGGTGGGCCTGCAGCGTGGCGTAGAGAAATATGATCCCCTGAAAGGGTATCGCTTTTCGACCTATGTCTATTGGTGGATCCGTCAAGGGATTACCCGAGCAATCGCTGAAAAAGGGCGCACCATTCGTCTTCCGATTCACATTACTGAAAAGCTCAACAAAATTAAGAAGACCCAGCGTCAATTGGCGCAACAATTGGGTCGGACTGCCACAACTGAAGAGCTCGCCAGTGCATTAGATTTGACCCCCGAAAAGGTCCGTTCGTTTCTCAGAAAGGGGCGTCAGACTTTGTCTTTAGATGTAAGGCTGGGTGAGAAGCAAGATACAGAACTCGGTGATCTGCTAGAAGATGAGGGGCTTTCACCCGAAGACTATGCCACTCGTTCTCTTCTGAAGGATGATCTGCGCCAGCTGATGGCAGAGTTGACAGAGTCACAACGGGAAGTTCTGTCGCTGCGCTTTGGTCTCAAAAATGGCCACAAGCTAACGTTGGAAAAAGTGGGTGGCATGCTCAGTGTGAGTCGCGAAAAAGTTCGTCAGATTGAGCGTGAAGCGCTGTCTATATTGCGCCGCAATAAGTCGTCTCTCCAGGGCTATTTGGCATAAACAGGTCTATCTACAGTAGGCAAAACCTGCTCACTCACTTACTCAAGAGAATAGACGGGGCGCTAGAGACTGTTGGTGAAATGTGGCATGTACATTCTCTGCTCAAAATGCTTGCTGGGAGAGAAGTCTAAGGTTTTGTTGGAAGCGTGAATCAGCTTAAAGGTTCCAAATCCGTTTAGTCTTACGGTCTGACCTGAGCTGACGGTGTCCATAATTGTGGTTAGAGCTGCGGTGAGGACGGCATTGGCATCTTTCTTTGTGGCAGCGGTTTGAGTTGCGATCGCATCTACTAATTCCTTCTTATTCATGGCTGCTCCACCAACTCAACTGTGCCTCTTTGGCCATCAATGCGAACAATTTGACCATCTTTGAATTGTTGCGTTGCCTGATTAATATCCATCACCGCTGGAATGCCATACTCACGGGCGACAATCGCGCCGTGGGAGAGTCGTCCGCCCACATCGGCAATCAAGCCGGCAGCCCTTGCTAGGAGAGGTGCCCAGCCTGAATCTGTGTAGGGGACCACTAAAATTGTGGCGGGATCAAGGGAGGTCACCCCAGCTTTGAAATTGAGCAGCACCTTGACGGGACCTTCCACCTGTCCAGCACTGACGCCAATGCCCTGCATCCTTTTGGCGGCAGAGATTTTGTTGGGCGTTAGGAGCATCGGGGGATTTTTCCCATAGAGCAAAAAGGGGGCTTGGGAGGGGATCTGCTGAAATTTCTGCTGGCGATGGTGCACCCATGCTGCAGCCTTCTCCGGAGCTATCGTTTGGGCGACCAACTGTTGCACCTCATGCCGTTCTAAGTAAAAGATATCGCCAGCGTTTTCTAAATATCCAGACTGTCGCCATTGATGCTCTAGAGATACAAAGCACCACCGCAAATGGGCCAGCAGTTGACTGTAGACGGATGTTACTTGCCCCTTCAGATCCAGGCGCTTTTGTACCTGCTTCGTTTTCCAAGATCCTGAGCTAGAGGTTTTGGGGGTGGCAGTCGGTGGGGATAGACAAAACTGAGTAAATAATTCATGGACCGGCGTGGGATCTTCTTCCCAGGTGGGGACAGCGATATCGGTTCCCACTTCGCTGAGATAGCCGTAGCGATCGACGATTTGCTGAAGCTGAGTCAGAATGCTTTGCCCTTCTGTGCTTGTGGCTAAGACCGCAAAAAGTGAGTCCTGATCCGTGGCTGGGATCTTGGGCGTGGCAGCTGCCAAGGCCCGGATGTCCTGGAGCGACGTCACTTCTGGTGAGCTGTCGTTGTTGAGATCAGAGTCTTGAACTTTGAACAGGGCTTGGCGAGCGGCAAAACCCAAGGGTGCCAAAATGCTGTAGTAGGTTGCGCGCTCCAGCAAAGCCAGCAGTTGTTCGATGCGTGAGAGGAGCTGCTGAGCATTG
>CALFCG010000137.1 GCA_937951315.1 uncultured cyanobacterium | reverse complement strand
GCGGGGCAGTACCTTCCCCCATCCCCTATTGCCCGCTGGTCCCTTCCCCTTCAAGATTGCTACCTCCACCTACGACACAATGATCTCCAGTGCCGCATGGCGGACGCTGCTCAATTACTTTCTGTTTCGCAGTCCGCTACTAAGACCCATCTTTCGGGCGATCTGGAATCGTTTAGAGAAGCCTTGGCAGCCTCCCGTTCAGGGCAATCGCATCTCGCCGCAATCCCTCGATCCATTTTTCCAAGAACAGATGGCTACGACAGAAATACAGACTCTACTGGCGCGATATCAAGGCACCGTAATCGAAGATGCCAAGGCCATCAAGCAACAGGTCAAGATTCCGTTGATCTGTACCGGCGGATTCCAGCAGGCTTCATTTATTCGCCAGGTGATTGAGCAAGACTTTTGTGATGGCGTCACCATCGCCCGTCCACTGGTGGCCAATAAAGATATGGCCCATCAGTTTCAAGCCGGGAAAGATCTCCCCGAACGCCCCTGTACCTATTGCAACCAATGTTTGGGGAGCTATCTTGAATATCCACTAGGCTGCTACGAGCGCAGTCGATACTACCAGCGCTCAACGGTAGGTGCCAATTCCGCAGAACAGGAGAAGGCAGAGATCGAGGCCCATAACGCCATGATTCAAGATGCGATGCAGGTCTATAGCCCACCACCCCAACCCTTTAGCCCAAAGACGACCAAGGCATAAGATTTTCCAGGTAACTTTATGAGCAATCAACCCTCACTGACCCTATGGCAGAAAGTTTGTCGCCGCTTCAACCGCTTGGTGATCGGACTTGTGAGCCTGGTACTCGTCATTGTTCTGCTCTTGGCATGGCCCCTCCTCACAGCCCGTACCCCTCAATACAGCAACATTAACGACCACTTCAAATACGGCTCCATTGGGGGCGCATCCAACATGGGGATTCCCTATTGGATTTGGCAGGTGCTACCGGTGATGTTTCCAGACTATTTACCCACTGGGGACTATCGCCTTCTTGGAACGGGGTATACACAACTGGGTTTTATCCAAGAACCCGATCAAGATCTGCCGATCGGTTTTGCCAGAGACACAAACTTGGGGCTAGAGGTGGTAACCAACAACTGTGCCCTTTGCCATGTGGGTAGCCTCCGAGAGGTGCCCGACAGTCTGCCCCAAGTCATGACGACGATGCCTTCCAACACCGTCAACCTGCAAGCCTACTTCCAGTTCATCACCCGTGTTGCAGACGACCCTCGGTTCAATGCGAGGGAGATGATGCCCTACATAAAACAGTTAGGGGCGGATCTGAATCCTTTGCAGTCGTTGCTCTATCGGTACATCGCCATTCCCCAGACCCGAGCCTTACTGAATGTGCAGGCGGCTAAATTGAGCTTTTTAGATGATCAGCCTTTATACGGTCCAGGCCGAGTCGATACCTTTACCCCCTATAAAACACGCACTTTCAATATCGATTTAAACGATTTGCCCATCCAGGAAATCGAAGGATCCGCCAGTGACTTCCCCAGTATCTGGCAGCAAAAACCCCGTGAAGGCATGAATCTCCATTGGGATGGAGACAATACCTCAGTGGCGGAACGCAACAAAAGTGCAGCCCTTGCTTTGGTTTCTCCGACCAATATCAATCTTGATTCCATTACCCGAGTCGCGGATTGGCTCTGGGATTTGCCAGCTCCCAGATATCCCTATCCGGTGAATCAAGACCTTGCCGATCAGGGTGAACCCATCTTTGAAAACAACTGCGCCCGTTGCCATGCCTTTGGCAGTCCCGGCGTTGGGCAGGTGGTGCCGATTGAAGAAATTGGCACCGATCCAGGACGCCTCAATTCCTATACCTATGAATTCGCTTCGAATCAATACACCTTATTTGCCGATATAACCTACAAGGGTGAGGACCAGCGGTTTACCCATTTTCGCAAAACCAATGGCTATGCGAATCATCCCCTTGATGGCCTATGGCTCCGAGCTCCTTACCTCCACAATGGTGCGGTGCCAACGCTCCGAGATTTACTAGAGCCACCGGAGAACCGTCCAACCCCGTTTTATCGGGGTAACGATGTCTATGATCCGTCGAAAGTGGGGTTCGTCGCGGATGTTGCGGCAGATAACAGTCGTCAATTTTTCGCCTACGACACGACGCAGCCAGGCAATAGCAATGAAGGCCACCTTTACGGCACTACCCTGTCCGAAGCTGACAAGACAGCCCTCCTGGAATACTTGAAAACCCTTTGAAATCAATAGGCATCCTCGCTCTCTAAGTTGGAGCCCTTACTTTTATGGAAAATCAATATGCAAAATGGTTCAGTCGCGTAGTTTGGGCAGGTATTGCCGCCAATATTTTGTTTATTATTCCCACCCTATTTTTCCCAGAATGGTTACTGTCGCTGCTGCAGATGACGATTCCAGTTCCGATTATCTGGGTGCGGGCAGCAGGACTGTTGCTGCTGGAAATTAGCATTCTGTATATTCCAGGCGCAATTGATCCCTATCGCTACAAGGCAACGGCCTGGATGTCAGTGGTGGTCACGAGAGGCGGCGGTGCATCTTTTTTCTTGATTGCCGTCCTGCTCTTTGATCAAGAACTCGGCTTTATATCCATTGCGATTGTGGATCTGATTTTCGGCATCACCGAAGGTATCTTGCTCTATTTCGCCATGCAGGACCAAGACGCGTTAGCCAGCACAACCCAAATCTATCCGTAAGACGACTGCAGCTATCGAGGCATAAAGACTATGGGCGTCCTGAAATCAAGACTGGGGAAAACCATCACAACCGTTATTCTCATTCTCGTTCTCCTGGTGGGGACGGTAGCCTACATCGGCTGGTATAACCTGCTGCGTGAGGTGGACACCTACATTGAATCTCCGGAGGAGCATTTTAAATACGGTTCCATCGGTACGGAAAATGATCAAGGGGTTCCCTACTGGATCTGGGTGGTTCTCCCACGCCTGTTCCCGGAATATCTGCCAGGCCCCAACGGATATACATCATTGGGTTTCACTTGGGAAGAAGGTAAGGAAACGCCGGTGGGGGTCTCAAAAAAAACAATCGGTTTCCCCCGCCAAGGGATTACCTGTGCGGTTTGCCATTCAGCCACCTATCGCAAAGCTCCGACAGATATCCCCACTATTGTGCCTGCTGGCCCGTCGGTGAAATTTAATTCGCTGGGCTATGTGCGCTTTCTGAAAGCATGTGCGGAAGATCCAAGATTTACGTCAGACTACATTTTGCCTGAGATTGAATATAATCATCCACTCTCGTCTCTGGAGAAATTCCTCTACCGCTTTCTGATTATTCCCAGCACTCAGAAGGCAATGCTGGAGCAGGGAAATGGCTTTGATTGGACTACCACCCGACCCGATTGGGGACCAGGACGCATAGATCCCTTTAATCCCGTCAAATTTGACATGCTGAATATTCCCGTGGATGAGACGATTGGAAACTCTGACATGATGTCCCTGTGGAACCAGAAACAACACCAAGGGTTTGCCCTCCATTGGGATGGTCTGGAAACATCCCTCACGGAAACCGTCAACACAGGTGCCCTGGGGGATGGTGCCACAAGGAAATCAATCAACATTGAAGGATTACAGCGGGTTGAAAAGTACATTACTGAACTGGATCCACCTGCGTTCCCATTCCCCATTGATGAAACACTGGCGGCAAAGGGGCAACCCGTGTTTGAGAAGAGTTGTGCCTCCTGCCATGCCTTTGGCGGCGATCGCACCGGCACGGTCATCCCCGTGGAGGAGGTAGGTACAGATCAGCATCGACTAGAGATGTGGACGCAGGAAGCAGCGGATAACTACAACGAATTTGCTGAAGGCTATGACTATGACTTTGATCAATTACGAAAAACAGATGGATACCTATCAGTGGCACTAGATGGGTTATGGCTGCGGGCACCCTATCTACACAATGGTTCGGTTCCCAACCTCCAGGATTTATTGAAGGCACCGGAGCAACGCACCCAAGTCTTTTATCGAGGATACGACGTATATGATCCTGAAACCGTTGGTTTTATCTCCCAAGGAGAGGAGGCGAAACGATTGGGTTTCAAGTATGACACGGCGGTTGTCGCCAACGGCAATCAGGGCCATGTATACGGAATTGAATTACCAGAGAGCGATAAGTTAGCTTTAATAGAATATCTCAAGACTCAGCAACGTCATTACTGTATAAAATAATTATCGTATAAACTCAATGCCGTATAAACTCAATGCCGTATAAACTCAATACTGTATGTTTTTTCTACAAGATGGCTCTGGAGTAATTAATTTGGGTGCATCACTCGGTTTCACATTCTGGTAGCGCTGCTTACCCGGAAAAACAACAACGTTCGGACCTTTTTTACAATGCCCCATGCAGCCGGTGGGTTTTATGGTGATTTCTTCGGTAAGATTGCGATCGCAAATCAAAGTCTCGATGGCTTTTTCAACCACTTTTGCCCCCCGCTTTACACAATCTGATTTCAGGCAAATCAGCACCTTGCCAGATTGCGATGACGAGGTGCAAGGCTCTGGCACCAGTTTTCCGTTGTTCGGAGTAGAAGAAACCTCGGGAGAGACTTCGGGAATCATGGAACGAATTTCTGCAGCCTTCAAGATGCATCGTCTTCCCTTCGGCTTGAGGGCACCTGTCACCCAAACCCATTCCCCTTTCTTTAACTTCGGGAAGCCCCGCTTGCGAAGCTTCTTGGGAATCTGGATATAGATTCTGCCATATTTTGTTTTAATCTGGATGGCCTTGGGGCGCTTGCGATGCTTGCCATACAGACGCCGTAAACGGCCCTGAAGCGTAAAGCTAGAACTAGCAGTCAATTGAGAGCATTCCATAGAGATGTGCTGTGCTTCAGTTGCGAGCTGATTCAGATTAGGGACAGTAATTTACCTGCAGAGAGAGGAGCAGAAATTTATCCTGGTCTTTCATTCACAGCAACATAATCTTGATCATGGTTACCCGCATAGATTTGGGTGGGACGAAAGATGCGATTCGCTTCCAGTTGTTCTTTCCAATGGGCGAGCCACCCCACGGCCCGAGAAGTTGCAAAAATAGGTGTAAATAAATCAGTGGGGATACCAAGCTGGCGATAGATGAGGCCGGAGTAGAACTCAATGTTGGCGTATATTTTACGCTCACCCAGTCGCTCATCAACAGCTTTTTCCAGTTCTTGGGCAATACCATAGTAGCGATCGCAACCAAAGGTATCCGAGAGCTGTTCCGCTAACCCCTGCAATATCTTGGCCCGAGGATCTTTAACACGATAAATCCGGTGGCCAAATCCCATGATCTTTTCGCCCCGCTCCAGCTTTTGATCAAGGTAGGGGCGGACATTTTCTACAGTGCCAATTTCATTGAGCATCGGAATCACAGCTTCGTTGGCTCCGCCATGGAGCGGCCCTCCAAGAGTGCCAACAGCTGACGCAACAATGGCGTAAGGATCAGTGAGGGTAGAACCCGTGACTCGCGCCGAAAAGGTGGAAGCGTTCAGTGAATGTTCAGCGTGAAGAAGGAGACACGTATCTAAAACTTGGGCCTGCAGTGGGTGAGGTTCTTGCTCATTGAGCATGTAGAGAAAATTAGCCGAATGGCTGAGATCATCACGAGGCGTGATGGGGTCGTTCCCCTTTCGCAAGTGGCGAAAAGCAGCCACCATCGTGGGTAGCTTAGCCAATAATCGGACAATTGACTCCCGCATGTAGTCAGGGTCATCTAACTTGCGTTGGGAATAGAACAGTCCGAGAGCCGCAACAGAGGCCTGCAGAGCATCCATAGGGTGTCCACTTTCAGGAAAACATTCCATTGCATCTCGAATGCGGTATTTGGTGCGCCGGTGAAGAATGATCTCTTGCTGGAGGGCATCAAATTCTTCTTGATTGGGTAGTTTGCCCCAGATTAGCAAATAGGCGGTTTCTAAAAAGTTACTTTTCTCAGCCAGTTCAGCAATGGGAATACCACGATATTCAAGCTGTCCAGTTTTGCCGTCGATAAAGCAGATACTGGATCGAGCGGCTGGCACATTTTCTAGGCCAGGGGAGTAGTCACAAACTGCCATAATCTTGTTTTGCTCGAGCTAGACGACGTTGGGCTGCTGCCTAAATTCCCGTGAATGCCTCAATGATAGCCCTGTTCTAGAGTCTTCAGTACGAAGTTTACTTCTATTATTTTCTGCAGTTGGCTGCCTCCTGATGGAGATCGATTTTTTGTAGGTTGTCACAAAGTCAGAGGTGTACTCGATAACCTCAGTTGTGCTAATTGCATGAAGAGCAGGCCTGATACAAGCCAATATAGTTGGATATATAGAGCATTTTCCTTCTTAATCTCTCAAAAAATACTGATAAACACATGCAATATTCCTTCTCTGCAAAAAACTTTAGGAAAGAATAGTAGAGTTTCACAATAGGAATATCGCCTAAATCAATCAAAATAAAAAACAAATAAATAGATGAATCTAGATCATAAAAACTACACCAATATTATTGATATTCTAATCAGAGGAAATATTCGTGAATTAGAAGAGTTAGCTGAACTGCTCAACGATTTCCCCAAGGGAAGTGATGATTACATCAACAGAAAATGGATTATAAATGCTGTAGATGTTGGGGCAGTGTCTACGGTTGAATGGATGCTTTCGAAATCTGTAGAATTAGATTTCAGAGATTGTGAAGGTTATACCCCCATACTCAGCGCATTAGAACGTGAGGAACCGGATAAGCATGAGATATTAAAGCTGCTCATCAACCATGGAGCACCAATTAACCAAAAAGGAGTCAATGATTGGACTCCCCTGCACATGGCTGCAGCCAGAAATGATGTAACCAGCTTACGAATACTGATAGAACATGGTGCAGATAAGACCATCAGAACAGAAATAGACGATTACGCAACACCTCTTGAAGAAGCAGTTTCTTTAGACTGCAAAGATGCAGTCAAGTATCTCCAAAGTATTGCCTAATAGGGCATGGCTCATCCATCACCACCCATACGTACAGGAACGCAACGGATCTAGCTCACGTCAAATGTATCTACAGTTCTGAGATAAAAAATTTGCCGAATCTGGTTCTTAGATTCTAAAAGCGGAAAGTTTTTTTCAAATAAATAGTTCTGTAGCCCAATCAAACCTGCACCCATGACAATGCTTGAGACCGAACCCTACACACAACAAATCAAACGATGGCCACAAAAAGGACGTGTGATCCTTGCCCAGTTCAACGAGAACTCCATCATCGTGTATCAAGCGTATCGCCCAGCCATTGGTAACTTTGCCGCAGAGAACGGCTACTTCGGTGGCCCCTTCAAACTGACGCGAATGACATGGATCAAACCGAACTTTCTATGGATGATGTATCGCTGCGGATGGGCCATCAAAGAAGGCCAAGAGGTTGTGCTCGCCATTCGACTTCAACGATCCGCATTTGATCAAATCCTAGCTTCAGCCATTCATTCGTCATTCAATAGCGATATTTACAGCACACGCGAAGAGTGGAAACAGGCCGTAGATCAATCTGATGTTCGCTTGCAATGGGATCCTGATCACGATCCCAAAGGCAAAAAAGTCGAACGGCGAGCCATTCAATTGGGCTTGCGTGGCGATGTGATTACAAAATACGCTCGCGAATGGATACTTGATATTCAAGACATCTCTGGATTTGTTGCCCAACAACGCGTACATGCTATGTCCGGCGAATATGATCGGCTGTTGACTCCAACAGAATATGTTTACCCAGTAAAGGATGCGAACGTGTCGATGAAGCTTGGCATGACAACATAAACACCTAAATCTGCCACATAAAAAGGTATTGCAGAGGAGAGGTGAGCCACAGCAGATTTAGCATTCAAGTTCATTAGTCACCGGCCGGTTAACAGAACTCTTTTACACAGAAGAACAAAATCAATAAGAGATTCAAGCCTTGGTAGAAATTAAATGAGATTGAAAAGTCAAAATGATCTTATTTGCTATCCCTATTCTGCCTATTTATATTGCTGTTACCGAAGGCATCTTGTTTTGCAGATCATTAGAAATACACCATTGCATTCGTTGGTTTTTAAGGCTTTTTATTGCAAGGTTACATATACAAACGCAAGCATCAACAGAGCAATCAAAAGAAAGATGCATAATACTTCAGTGTAGGGGGACTGATTGACCCACCGGCTCTGGATATCTAGCTCAATTAACATTAACCTTCATTGGCCATAGCCTATTCGCTCCCACGACTAAATTTCAGACGAGGTTGGCAAAAATGACACAAACACGATTCCTAAAACTAATGGGTATTAGCCTATTGTTGCTGTATGGCTTGTCATTTTTCGAGAGTTCGGCTTCAAGTAACATCTCGAACAAAGGGAATCTATCCGAAAAAAAGTTATTTAACCACCAGGCGCAGCCACGGTCATATCGCATCTATACTCCCGAAACACAATCGAAAAAACCATTGGCAGCAGTGTTGCTGTTGCATGGGCACGGCGGAAGTGCGGATCAGCTATTGGGTGTCAGAGGGCAAAAAGCACCTTATCGGCTTTGGATGCCAATTGCAGACCGAGAAGGTCTGCTCCTAATTATTCCGGACGGTCTAGTGAGTCCTGATGGAAAACAAGGCTGGAATGACGCTCGAAACATTTCCACCAATCCGGACTCAGACGACGTAGACTTTCTAAACACCTTGGTTGAGACCGTTGCTGAGACATATCCCATTGATTTCAACCGGGTATATGCCACAGGCATATCCAACGGTGGACATATGGCATTGCGACTTGCCGCAGAAACACCCGAAAAATTTGCGGCTGTAGCGGCTGTTGCAGCGGCCAATCCTGAACCGATTTTTGCTCGCAAGCCGCAAAATTTCATTTCTGTTCTGTTGATGAATGGCACCAATGATAGATTTCTCCCCTACGAGGGCGGCAAAATGATTCGCGGTCGGGGTGCAGTCCAATCAACCGATGATTCAATTAAGTACTGGGTCAAGCACAACCAGTGCGAGGAGAGACCTCACACAATTCAATATGCTAATCGGTCAAGAACAGATGTTTCCACAGCCTCGCGCACCACATATAGAAACATCAAAACCAATGTTGAAGTCGCCAATATTCAGATTCTTGGCGGCGGTCATGCAGAACCCAGTATTGAGCAACCCTATTCCCGGCTGATATTAGCCCTCTTAGGTGCTCAAAATCGAGATATTGAGATGGCCGATGAGATCTGGCAGTTTTTTGAGGGCAAATCTGCATCCCCGACATCTCAGGGCTTTTCGATTCTCGCCAAAGGCTAGACAATAGAGGGGTTGTAGCTATTTTTTAATGAAGGAAATCGCTTTAACTGATAGCATTCCCTCCTTACTAGAAGCTCTATATCAAGTCCCAGATCCTCGTCACGCTTCTGGTAAACGACATGGCTTAGCCTCAATTCTGTGCTTTATCTGTTGTGGCATGTTGTGCAATGCGACTAACCTATTGGCCATCTTTGAATGGGGGCGCAAGCATCAGGATTGGTGCCAATCTCTATTTGGTTTCAAGCGCTGTACGCCCTGTCTCAATACCTTACATCGGGTGCTCAAAAGCCTTGATGTTATGGCATTTGAGACAGTACTTATTCAGTGGCTATCAGCTCAAACTCCACTGAACCTGGCACAGGGCTTTCAACCCATTGCCATCGATGGCAAAACTTTGCGTGGCTCAAAAACACTAGCCCTTCCCGGTCGTCACCTACTTAGCGCTTTTGCTGTTGATAAGGGACAAGTCTTAGCTCAAGTATCAGCGGGTAAAGGGAAGGAAATTCCCAATACGATACCCCTCCTATCTCTCTTCAATCTCAACGATCGCGTTATTACAGGTGATGCCAACTTTCCTCATCAAGACCTCTGTGAATATATTGTTCAACAGGGTGGGCACTACCTCTTTGAGGTCAAGAACAATCAGGCAAGTCTAAAACGATTCATTGCACAGCAGCTGTCAGACGGGCAGGCAGACTGTGAATGGTCACAGACAATTTCTCAAGCACATGGACGTTATGAAATTAGGACCCTTCATGTAAAAACAGTTTTGCCTAGCTCGCTTTGCTGGCCGACTATTTCACAGATTTGTCGCTTGGTTTGTCAAACTCAGCGTCAGGGTAGTTGGCAAGTCCAGATCCATTACAAAATCACAAGTCTGCGGTCTTCCCAAGCATCGGCTAAAGAGCTACTCGAGCTGAGTCGAGGGCATTGGGGGATTGAGAATAGTCTTCACTATGTTCGGGATGTAACCTTGAGAGAAGATGCAAGTCAGATTCGCACAGCGAATGCCCCACAAGCGATAGCAGCGGTTCGTAATCTTGTAATCGGTTTGGTCAGACACGTCGGAATCGATAATATTGCTTCAGGACTACGCCAATTTAGTTGGGATTTTTCGCTAGCGGCCAAAGCGTTAGGGCTATCACCTATCATCAATTAGATTGTTTGCTATATCTTGCTGCTGTTTTGCCTGACGACATTCCCGAGCGAATTGCTTGAGATAGATAGAGCAGTGGGTTGACCCCATCCAGAAACGCCAATAGGGGTAAGGACCATATGATTTCTTGCCCTGCCGAATATATTTCCACTCAATAGAACCGCCGCCTCGAACACCTCGCAAAAATTCCAATTCATCGCTGGAACGCCCCACTAGCTCTTTGGGGAGGGGTTTCTTCGACGGAGAATGACGGGCGATCAAACTATCCTGAGGAGGGGATAGTAATGCAAGCAAGTCTCCAACATGTTGATGGAGTTGTTCTAGCTGAACGCGCTCTAAGTGAGCCATTTTCTCCAGGATCTCCTTCACTAGAATTTGAGGAGATTGCCTAGAAGATGTCGAATTGGGCATAAAGCAGACATGAGAGTTCTTCTGATAGAGATGGTATTCACTCTCAGTGGAATTTCTGTCCTAAGATGGTTTAATAAATGTGATCAAAAATCGCCATATCCCCACTCTAGAGAGGATTTCAGGAGAATCGAAAAGCCCTGTATGCATTTGTACCCTAAGTCTAAGAGCATCAAGACCTCAAGCAATACCGAGGAATCGGCTTTAACGTATTTCCACTGTTGGCAGCAGCTATTTTTTGATTAGGGTATAAACTTCAGCCGACAGCCAACAGAGACCCAGATGACTGGCCGTAAATATTGACCTTTACGACGAGAAAGATGACTCCACTAGAAATAGAACTTTTCCGAAGAGCTGAAAAATCCTTCTATCCCTACAGTGCCTATAACGCAATTTCATATTATGACGGCTGCGATCGCAACAGGATAGATCGGATGTACTTAGACCCTGTTCTGAGCAGCTTAAATGCTGACCTCAAGAAGCTAGGGTTTCAGGGAACTATCGAGAAGCCGGATATCCCTGGAGAGCTACCCCCTATGAACTTGATTGTTGGGTCAATAGCAAGGCAGCTTACGGATTGCCTAAACAGCAATCCGAGTAGACATGAAGTTCTTAGTATCAACAGAGGAGAAGCAGTTGCAGTTGCGATCAACCGTCCAGACATGAGTACAGAGGAACTGCAACAATATATAGATTGGGACCAAAGATATAGCCAGAAAAACCTGCTGGGGAAAATTAGAATGTTACTCAAAATAGACCCATAGCCACCAACTACCAATAGATCCCCCGCGAATTGGGAAGCGATCGCAACCTCAATCAGTCGCGATAATGTCAGTATCTTCTCTTTGAAGCCCATGGCTTACCCCATCTCTGCAACCCGGCTAAATCTCTATAAGAG
>CALFCG010000136.1 GCA_937951315.1 uncultured cyanobacterium | reverse complement strand
TGGAATATTCTGATTTGCGAATCCCTAAAAACAACTTAGCCATTGCCTCTTCGCAGCCCAAGATGAAGAAATTCTTCTTCCATAGATAATATTAATCAGCAGAAAAACAAGGTGAATTATTTATTTTTCTAATATGTATTTAATGTCCTACAAGTCTTCTTCAGTTCGGATGGCTCAGTTAGCGGGGCATCCTGAACAGACGTATTTCAGAATTTGTGATCAACGCTTATGAAAGCAGTCCTTCAAGTCGGCGATCAATCTTTTTCCGCTTCAGAGGTAGTCCAGCGTCTGGTGGCCTATCGGATGCTGCCACAGCTATCGCAAGAGATAATTATTGATCAAGCAATTTCAGATGTCGAATGCACGGCTGAAGAAGAACAACAGGCTCAACAGCAGTTTTTTGCTCAAAATAAGCTTAGTTCTGAGAGCGATCTACAAGCTTGGCTACAACACAACGGCGTGTCGCCGGAACAACTGAAACATTTGATGTTTCGCCCCTTTCGACTAGAAACATTCAAACGGAACACGTGGGGTGCTCAGCTCGGCAATCATTTTTTAAAGCAAAAGCAACATCTAGATCGAGTGATTTACTCGTTGATACGCACGAAAGATATTGCAATCGCTCAGGAGCTATACTTCCGAATTCAGGAAGGTGAGGCCAGCTTTGCCGACCTTGCGAAAGAATATTCCCAAGGTCCTGAAGCTCAAACCGGAGGCCTCATTGGTCCCATGGAGTTAAGCCAGGCCCATCCAAAATTAGCGCAGCTCCTTCGCACTAGCCAGCCAGGGCAAATTTTTCCTCCCGTTCGGCTAGATGAATGGTTTCTTATCGTCCAGTTAGACAAACTGCTACCGGCACAGCTAGATGACGCGACAGAGAAACGATTGCTGAACGATTTATTTCAGCGCTGGTTACAACAACAACAACAACAAGTTTCCTTAAATTTCTCAGAAGAACCAAGCTCAGAAGAATTGGCTGCCCCCCAAGCAGCCCCTCAAGAACCTGAAACAGTGGAGCAATGACCTACAGCAAAACGGATATCCAGTCCTTTCTCGAATCAGTCTCTCCTTTTGATCGGCTCTCTAGCAAAGCCATGGAGCGATGTCTTAAGAGCTGTAAATTGCTCCGCTACCGTATGGGGCAAGCCATTGTTGTCCGAGATAGTCTCCCCGCCCAAGTTGCCATCATCTATGAGGGACAGGCAAGATTGTTAGGGCAGGATCCCCGCAGTAATACACCCCGAAGCCTCCAACTTATCGAGCCGGGAGAAATCTTAGGTTGGATCAGCTTATTACGCAATAAAGCCTGTGAGACCGCTCTCGCCTCTCAGGAAACCCTTTGCCTCAATCTCCCTAGCCAGGACTTCATAGACTTAATCAACAGTGAGCCTGACTTTGCAGCAGGTTTTCGCGATCGCTGCAGTCTCATTGAAGTCTTTGACCTACTGGGAGCAGAGCTTGAGCGTCGTGCCGATGGCGTTTCGGACCTCAAAGCCTTGGCATTAGAAGCACATGCATCTAGTAAGGTTCAGACTTATTCTAGTGGGCAACATCAACTAAATCTTGATCAGCAGCATCTCTGGTTACTCAGCGGTGGTTCAGCCAGCAACGGTTCAGTGGGTCGGCGGCTAGACCCCACCGAAACACTCCAAATCGGACGTTCCGGAACCCTAAGACTCGTCGGTCTTCCCGAGGATATTATTAGTCCCGCCAATCTCTCTAAATCCTTTGTTTCTGACCCGGTTGAGGACAACGACCTAGTAACAGTTGAAGCGGCTGCAGCTGCCGACTCGCTTGAGATCCCCTATGCTCCCAACGTCCAAACAGAGGATCCCTTTGTTTTAGAGACCGAGAGTCGCTCGCGAAAGTATCCCCATGTGAAAGGCAGAGGTCCCACCGATGCTCCATTAGCCTGTTTTCAGATGCTGGCTCAATATTGGCGAATCCCGTTTCGCAAGGACGTCATTCGCCGCATCCTGAAAAATCAATTGGCCCGGAATGGTAAGATTTCGCTGACAACCTGCGGCGGTATTGCAGAAATGATGGGTCTGAAAGCCCAACTCATTGAAGCTCCTGCGAATGTCTTTACTCGCCTCCCCACTCCCGCCATCGTTGCTTGGCAAGATAGCTTTGCTATTTTGTACGAAAACTCTCCCAAAGAGTTAGTTTTTGCCGTCCCAGAGCAGGGAATTCGTCGGAAAAAACCTGATCACTTCCTCGATGACTGGGGCGATTCAGGTCAGGTCCTGCTCCTGGAAAAAACTGATTCGACCCCTGAGAAAAAGTTTGGTCTTAGTTGGTTTTGGCCCTCCGTCTTCCGTTACCGTGGAGTGCTCATTGAGGTCTTAGTTGCCTCATTCCTAGTGCAGCTATTTGCCCTAGCAAATCCGCTTGGGATCCAGTTCATCATTGACAGGGTACTCAGCAAAAACAGTCCCGACACCCTGAATGCCCTAGGGCTTGCACTCTTGCTTGTTGCATTGCTAGAAGCCCTGCTAACCAGTTTTAGAACGTATCTTTTTGTTGATACCACCAACCGCATCGACATGAGTTTGGGCTCCCAAGTGATTGATCATTTGGTGAGGCTACCGTTGAGTTACTTCAACCGCCGCCCTGTAGGGGAACTCTCTACGCGAGTCAATGAACTAGAGAACATCCGCAAATTCCTGACCGGGACGGCCCTCAACGTCGTCCTTGATTCCATGTTTTCGGTGATCTACATCTTCGTGATGTTGTTCTACAGCTGGTTGCTCACCCTGATTGCCCTCGCAACCGTCCCGCTGTTTGCACTGCTAACAATTCTTGTCTCACCGATGATCAGGCGGCAGGTAAGGGTTAAGGCCGAAGAAAATGCCAAAACCCAGTCCTATCTTGTTGAAGTCGTCTCTGGGATCCAGACCGTTAAGGCTCAGAATATTGAATTGAAATCACGTTGGCAATGGCAAGAGCGTTACGCCCGCTACGTCAGCGAAGGCTTTAAAGCGGTGACAATTTCCACCACCGCAGGCTCGATCAGCTCTTTCTTGAATAAGCTCTCGGGGCTACTGTTGCTCTGGGTTGGTGCAGGACTTGTACTACAGGGGGAACTAACCCTAGGGGAGTTGATTGCATTCCGAATTATTGCCAGCTACACCACTAGCCCACTCCTGCGCTTGGTTCAACTGTGGCAAAATTTCCAAGAGACAGCACTCTCTCTTGAGCGCCTAGGTGATATTCTCGACCATCCCCAAGAAGTCAACGAAGACGACCGCAATAACATTCCGCTCCCTCCTATTCAGGGCGGGGTTGCGTTCCGTGAAATCAATTTCAGCTTCACACCCAACGGCCCTCTCCAACTTAAAAATGTAAGTCTGGACTTTCCACCAGGCACCTTCGTGGGCATTGCGGGGCAAAGTGGCTCTGGTAAGAGCACCCTGATGAAGCTTTTGATGAGACTCTACGATCCCAAGAGCGGTCAGATCCTAATGGATCAATATGACGTTAGCAAGGTAGAACTTTATTCACTACGCAGTCAGATTGGTATGGTCTTGCAAGATAGCCTGCTCTTTGATGGCACAATCCAGGAAAATATTGCCCTCCCTGCCCCAGACTCGACTTCGGAAGAAATCGTTGAATCTGCGCAGATCGCCTTTGCCCATGACTTCATCATGGAATTGGGACAGGGCTATAACACCCGTGTTGGTGAACGGGGCTCGGCGCTTTCGGGAGGACAACGACAGCGAATTGCGATCGCACGTACCGTCTTACAAAACCCTCAGATGTTGATCTTGGACGAGGCTACCAGTGCATTGGACTTCAATGCTGAGCGCCAAGTGATCCAGAATTTGTCCAAAATCTTTCACGATCGGACGGTATTTTTCATCACCCACCGTCTCAAAACCCTGCAGATTGCCGATGTAATTGTCATGATGGATCAGGGCAAAGTAGCAGAAATGGGCACCCATGATGAATTAATGGATCTCAAAGGTCAATACTACTGGCTCTACCAGCAACAGGAGACTCAAGGATGACAAATATTTCCGTAAACGGTCAGCAAACGTCTCCCCAGACGAACGGTCATCAAAACACCCAAAACGGGAACGGTCATCTCCCAGCCCCAGCGGAGCAACAGCGGACTGTCACACAGTTCGACCGTCCGGTCGTGCTCAAACAATCACCGGTCTGGTCACGCTTTATTATTTGGACCATTATCAGCGGAACTGCCCTTGCCATTTTTCTTGCTTGCGTCCTGAAGCTTGAAGAAGCAATCCCAGCAACAGGGCAGCTTGAACCTCTGGGTGCGGTCAAAGCAGTTCAGCCCCCTGTTTCAGGCGTCGTCAGTGAAATTCATGTCGAAGATGGTGAACGTGTAAAAAAAGGGCAACTCCTACTGAGTTTAGATCCAGAAGCGACTAGTTCTGAACTTGCGTCCCTACGACGCATTCGAGCCAACCTGATACGACAGAATCAGATCTACGCCAATCCAACACTGGGCAGCGGCAATGAACAAATTGGTAACTTACCCTCTCGACGCTCCAAAACTCAAGATCGCAAAGCCCTCGTTGAAGAGAACCGACTTTTACGCGCACAGCTCAGAGGCGAAGCCACCAGCTCTAATTTTTCTGCAGAAGAATTAGCCCGTTTACAGTCGGGTCTAGCCCAAAAATCATCGAATGAAGCCAGTCTGTCAGCACGCTTAGCCCAGCTCAGTGAGGAGCTGGAAGCCAAAAATATTGAACTTGAGCAAAACCAAATTCAGGTAGAGAGCAGTCAAGAAACGCTGGATTTGAATACAGAAACCGCCAATGATATTAAAGAGGTTTTTGAGAAGGGCGGAATTGCGAAAATTCAGTACAAAAACCAGTTAAATGAGGTGCAAACAGGGCGCGCTGAAGTCTCTCGTCTCAAAAAAGAAGAGATCCGGTTACGAAAAGAAAAAAGTCAAATTCTAGAACGTAAAGCTCAGACCCTTGCTGAAGGACAGAACCAAGGTGCCACTGACCAGCGCACTATTCAAGATCGCATAGCAGCCAATCGGCAAAGTATTGCAGCAATTGATAGCCAGTTAAGCAAAGAAGCAATTGCTGATGACAAACAAATTGAAGATAATAAACGTCAAATTGCTGAAATTGATAACCGCTTACGACAAGCAGAGGTGACCAAGAGGTATCAAAATATCACAGCACCTGTCGATGGAGTCGTATTCGACCTCAAACCAAACACGAGTGGTTTTGTGGTTAACGCCAGTGAGCCAATATTGAAGATTGTGCCCGCAGACAATCTACAAGCGAAGGTCTACATTACCAACCAAGAAATTGGCTTTGTCAAACGAAATTTTGAAGAACAGAAAAAAGACGGCAAACAACTAGAAGTTGATGTTCGCATCGATTCCTTCCCTTTCAGTGAGTTTGGTGATGTTAAAGGAACACTCAAATCAATCGGGTCTGATGCCTTACCTCCCACAGAAGTACGGCAGTTCTATAGTTTTCCAGCCACGATTGATTTAGAAGACCAAGTCCTCACAAAGAATGACCTCGATCTCCCTTTACAGTCCGGCATGTCTATCAACGTAAATATCAAAGTTCGTAAGCGTACGATCATTAGTATCTTCACGGATAAATTTAAGAGACAGCAAGACAACCTCAAACGCCTCTAATATTGCCTAAATCAAGATGCTGTTCCAAATGTTGAGTTCGATTCAATCAGTTCTCAAGTTTTTTGAGCATGCTTAACAACCTGTCGAATTCTTCTGTGTCGGTTTATCCTATGAAGAGCTAGTCTTAGGCTAGTTCGATTTACAATGCTCTATCCAAAAGTCTTGATCGCCTCAAACCTATGCTCAATCGGATCAAGAACCTAGCTGAGACTCTGGCACCTCGCCTCATTGAAATTCGTCGCCACCTTCACACATATCCAGAACTCAGTGGCCAAGAGCACCAAACAGCAGCTTATGTCGCTGGAGTCCTTTCTTCCTCAGGCCTTCAGGTACAAGAGGGAGTCGGTAAAACGGGGGTAGTGGGTGACCTTCGTGGTGCCGGCAAAGACTCTCGTCAGTTAGCCATTCGAACTGACATGGATGCCCTGCCAATCCAAGAAATGACACAGCTAGCGTACGCTTCACGAAAACCCGGGATCATGCATGCCTGCGGTCACGACATCCACACAACAGTGGGATTAGGCACCGCGATGATTCTTGCAGAGCTACAGCTCCCCGGTAATGTACGTTTCTTATTTCAACCAGCAGAAGAAATTGCCCAAGGTGCGCAATGGATGATCGATGAGGGCGTCATGGAAAATATTGACGCCATTCTCTCAACTCATGTCTTCCCTAGCATTCCTGCAGGTACAGTCGCAGTTCGCTACGGTAGCTTAACGGCCGCTGCCGACAACCTAGAAATCACCATTATCGGGGAATCAGGTCACGGTGCCCGGCCCCACGAGGCAACGGATGCAATCTGGATCGCAGCTCAGGTCATAACAACATTGCAACAAGCCATTAGTCGCACTCAAAATCCTCTCAGACCTGTAGTGCTGACTATCGGGCAAATCAACGGCGGCAGGGCACCTAACGTTATTGCCGATCAAGTCCATTTGCAAGGTACAGTGCGATCGTTACATCCAGAAACTCGCGAACAACTCCCCCAGTGGATAGAAGAAATTGTCGCGGGTGTTTGCCTACCCTATGGCGCAAAGTACCATGTTGATTATCAACCCGGCGTCCCTGCAGTTCGCAATCATGCGGGCCTCACAAAACTGCTTGAGTCTTCCGCTCACCAGCTTTGGGGCTCAGAAAAAATACAGGTTCTCCCAGAACCATCTTTAGGGGCCGAAGACTTTTCTTTATATCTAGAACATGCTCCAGGCTCAATGTTTCGCCTTGGTGTTGGGCACTCGAAACCAATCAATCACCCACTCCACCATCCTGAGTTTGAAGCCGATGAGTCAGCCATTGTCACAGGGGTTATAACAATGGCATACGCGGCATCCCAATACTGGGAAACATCAATCTAAGACTTTGGACTGTTTATCAAAAGCAGAGTCATTTTCTTGATGATTAGCCTGTAAATTATTGGATTTCAAACGTTCTCGCCAAGCAGCATAGACAAACAATAGAGCAAGAAGCAAATAGCTAATTGCCCACTGCTCACCGGCTCCCCACCCCAGCTTCACAACAGTATCGGTCGGCGTCCACTGAAAGCTGTGTATCAGTCCAACCCAGGACAGCATAGCCGCCAAAAAGGACCATAACGCAGCTTTCTTGAAATCTCGATCAATAATGTATACCGTCATTCCGGCGAGAAGCATTGCGGACAAAATGACACCTTGCTCGAGTGCAAATGCCCCCTCAATATAGACATCGCTGCGTTGCAAAGCAGGAACTAAGACATCGGGTTGAAAGGGTCGGTCAGGTGTGCCTAGCCCGGCTGCCCGCCAGCTATTCTTAGCAATCAAAGCAGCCCACCCTGCAATTCCTGGCAAGATTCCCACCACAACAGCCGGGGCATGGCGTAAGGGAGTCGCGGTAAAGCTTTGGGCCACAATCACAATCCCAATCCAAAGGACGATAGCCATGCCTGCATCAACAGGAACCAAGTAAGTTAGGATCCCGAGACTACCCGTCAAACACAACAGACCTAATACGAGTCCGTTGAGCCAGGAGTAACCAATCCTAGCTCCCATCTCTTTCCAGCCAGGATGTCCGATGTAAATCGTAGTAGGAAAACAGGAACCACAAAATGCAGCCACAATTGTGCCGATGCCATTTGCTGCCAAAGAAGGGGTTGTAGGATAACGATCGCCTGCAGCGGCTGCACTCTCCAAATTCTGCAAACTGCCCACAAGGTTGAACAATCCCATCGGTAAAATAATGGTGAAGTATTGCAGCAAAACCGCTCGTTGTTTCCACAGGCCTCCCACCCAAATATGGGGAACATATACATTCAATGAGCCAAGCGCAGCCCCCCACTGCTGAGCATCCCAAACAATCAGACCAGTAGTCCAAGACAAGAAGACACCCAAGAGAACTGCAAATAAGCCACCTGGAATGCCAAACTTTACCTCTCCAAAATAACTAAGCAAAATCACACCCAAAGGCAAAATTCCTACAACTGGATTGGCAAATGTACGAAATAAAAAGCCAATTGCGATAAAGGTCAGGGCAATTCCCGCCAAAGTTGAAAGCAGTGCAGCCCTGGGTGCAACTCTTCGTAACCGCTCCCCAAGCCAGGCGCCAGCGAACTCAA
>CALFCG010000135.1 GCA_937951315.1 uncultured cyanobacterium | reverse complement strand
TTGCTAGAGAGTGCATCAATGATTAGGAACGGACTTTCAAGGTCTTGAGCATTTTGCGTAATGCTTCTCGCCAATGGGGTGGGTGATCTTGCAGCAGCAGCCGTATTTTACTGTTGTCGAGGACGGAGTAGCTGGGGCGCTTAGCAGGGACAGGGTATTCTGCTGTGGTGATGGGGATAACGTTGGGTTTCTGGCTAATGAGGGCAAGGCGATAGGCTTCTTCAAAGATTGCGATCGCAAAGTCATACCAGCTGCACACGCCACTATTGGTGAAGTGATAGATCCCATAAAAATCATCGCTGGCGTCCTCTGAAGCCTGCACTAAATGGGTCACAGCCTCTGCAATATGTTGGGCCCACGTGGGTGTCCCCACCTGATCGGCGACAACTCGAACTTCTGGACGCTCATTCCCTAAGCGCAACATTGTCTTCACAAAATTCCCTTTGCCATGGACGCCATAGACCCAAGCTGTGCGCAGAATGATGTTGCGATCGCAACTTTGCTGTACGCCCTGTTCTCCCGCAAGTTTTGATTGGCCATAAACACTCAGGGGTTCAGGAACATCCTGCACTAGATAAGGCAACCCTTTGTCTCCCTTAAGAACGTAATCTGTGGATATATGGATCAACGTCGCCCCTAGTTCTTGAACCGCTTCAGCCATAATTTTTGGGGCTGTGGCATTGATCGCATAGGCAGCCTCAACATCAGTTTCAGCTTTATCCACTGCGGTGTAAGCAGCGGCATTCACAACAACCTCAGGGCGTTCCGTGGCAATCAGCTGACGAATCTTCTCAGGGTGCAGCAAATCTAACTCGGATCGACCGACAGCCGTCACTTCAGCATGGGGTGAGAGCACCTGATGGAGAACTTGCCCCACTTGTCCCCGAGCGCCAAATAACAGAACCTTGCCCATAGAATTCCTTTGCTGAGTGACGCAGGTCCTGATGGATCCCCAGGCAAGGCATGACATTGCGCCTTCAACATGAGGCAAACAGATTCAGACAACCTGACTGTTCCAAATATAGAGGAAGTCCAACCATTTTTGGCCAATAATTCAGTGCTATCTGCAGAAGAATGTTACCGGTATCTCACAGAATTTGGATGCTGTTCCGTTTTTGAAACCAAGCCGCTGACAGAAAAAACTTTAGCTAGAATTAGCCTTACATACATAGGTCTGACTCACAATTTGGGGATGTAAACGTCAGCACCGCATCAATGACTGTAAGGGGTACAACTTCATGAGCAAGAAACAGTGGGTAAACCAAGGACAGCGGCAGCGTGCAGCAACGGTCATGTTAGTGACCTTAATGGGGATGCAGATGCCAGGATTAGAGGTTGCAATCGCTGAGAACCGATCACAGAGCCTCACAAAGCCTCAATCTGATCACATAATCAAAGCCTGTAACGACGAAGAGGTAATGCTCCCCTCTCATCCTGATGTGAAAGTTCTCCGTCAGCTTTACGATCGCTATGTCAATGGCACAGTAGCACCGACAGAGCTGGGCATGACCCGACTTGACTTTGCCCAAAGCCTCAATCGGTTATTAGCTCGTGTCGAGATCCACAACACATCAGAGAGCACCGTTCAACTTCGCGCCTCCGATTCAGCCTTACTGGCACAGCTCAAGCGGGATTACGCAACAGAACTCGCATCGCTGCAACAGTCCCGTCCCTTTGAGGAGAGAGAAGCCAGGTTCCAGACCTTTGGTGGCGGACTTCCAGCAAGCAAAAGTAACGTAGGAGCATTGAGTCAAACCGGCTCAGCCCCTCCCAGTCCATCCCTGAGCAGACAACAATCTAAAGCGATTAGCTCTCGCCCGAGAAGCCTACGGAAACCCGGTTTGACTCTGCCCCCCCGACCGGTACCGCCCATCGATGGAGATATCGGCCGCATTCACCCACCGGGCACCTTCAATACTGAAGAATATGACCGCATCAACGAGAATCCTTTTCAGCGCCCCACCCAAGCGCCCCTTTCTACCTTCTCTATTGACGTGGATACGGCATCCTATAGCAACGTGCGTCGCTTTATTCGTCAGGGACAGTTGCCTCCCAAAGATGCCGTGCGTCTAGAGGAGATGATTAACTACTTCTCCTATGATTATCCTCAACCGCAGGATGATCAGCCCTTCTCAGTCACGACAGAAGTGACCACAACCCCCTGGAACACTGAGAATAAGCTTGTTCAAGTCGGACTCAAGGGCAAAGAGCTCACCCAGGCACAACCCAGCAACCTGGTCTTTTTAATGGATGTCTCTGGCTCCATGCGACAAGCCAACAAACTGCCCCTGGTGAAAAAGTCCCTGTGCCAACTGGTGCAACAACTAGACGATAAAGATAAAGTTAGCATCGTCGTCTATGCCGGAAATGCGGGGGTCGTATTGGAACCGACGGCTGGCAGTCAGAAGACAAAAATAATGGAGGCCATCAATCGCTTAGAGGCTGGCGGAACAACGGCTGGCGGCGAAGGTATCGTAAAAGCCTACGACTTAGCGAAGAAGAATTTGCTCACAGATGGCAATAATAGAGTCATCCTCGCCACCGATGGTGACTTCAATGTCGGTGTTTCTAGTGATGCAGAGCTAGAGCGCCTGATTGAGAAGAAGCGAGATGAAGGCATTTTCCTGACTGTTTTAGGGTTTGGCACCGGAAACTACAAAGACAGCAAGATGGAACTATTGGCAAATAAGGGGAACGGCAATTATGCCTACCTCGACAACATTTTGGAAGCCCAGAAAGTTCTTGTCCATGATCTGCGGAGTACGCTGTTTACCATCGCCAAAGATGTCAAAATTCAAGTGGAGTTTAACCCTAACAAGGTGCAAGCATACCGACTGATTGGCTATGAGAACCGTCTTCTGAAAGCTGAAGACTTTAACGACGACCGCAAAGATGCCGGAGAGATTGGTTCTGGCCACACTGTCACAGCACTCTATGAAGTGATTCCCGCAGGCATCGAAACAGAGATTAAGCTGCCAGATGTTGATCCACTCAAATACCAAATGCCCCAAGCCTCCAACTCAGACAGCGATGAACTGATGCAGGTAAAGCTGCGCTACAAAGCTCCCACAGGGCGGAAAAGTCAGTTGATTAGCCAAACGATTAAGGAGGGGAACGCAAGCATTAGTTCAGCCTCTGAGAACCTCAAGTTCTCTTCTGCCGTTGCCATGTACGGCATGATGCTGCGCGAATCTGAGCTAAAGGGCAACACTAGCTACGCCAAAGTTTTAGAGCTGGCCAAGCAAGCCCAAGGTGAAGATCGGCGTGGATACCGTCAAGCCTTCATTGAGCTAGTGGAAAGCAGCCAAAAGTTGAGCCAGACAAAGGCTGAACTCGAATAGTATCTTGATAGAATCCGGGGCGATCTTTGATGAAACGGGGGCCTATCGCTATCGTCTCTGGCGGTGCTGGGACACCACAGGTCCCAAAATCACATTTATCATGCTCAATCCCAGCAAGGCCGATGCGGAGGTCAATGATCCAACCATTCGACGCTGCATCGGCTTTGCCCAATCTTGGGGCTATGGATCACTAGATGTCGTCAATCTATTTGCCTACCGAGCAACAAACCCCAAGGACTTAAAGCAAGCCAAAGATCCTGTTGGAGAATGTTGCGATCGCATCCTCCTAGAATCCGCGCGATCGGCCCAGATGATTCTCTTAGCCTGGGGGAATCATGGACAATATCAACAGCGGGGACAGTTCGTCATCAAACGATTGACAGCCTTAGCCCCCCTCTATTGTCTAGGAAAAACACAAACCGGGGCACCAAAACATCCGCTCTATCTAAAACGAGAAACTCAACCCCACCCCTATTCTGTCAACACATCACGCAATTATTCCGAAATACTGCACCCAAAAAAGTAGTACATAACTAACGTAAAATAGCAGACTTCACTTTTAGTGCGACTGAATTGAAGCTACGAGTTCGGAAAATAACGGCATAAATTGCGATACTAGCCTAGTTTTTTTCGGGTAGATCAACAATATTTCAACAGCGTTGGTCGAGTTGAGAACGATGCAATCGCAGAGATAGGAGTAAACACTAGGAGTGCAAGCTAGCCTGGAGTCAGAGCACATTTTTTCACCTTACGCTAGCAATCCAGTTTTAGGTAACAGAAGCTTTACAAGTAGAGATTGTTCAGTATTTGTACGAATTCAAATCTGAATTTCAACGACTACAATAGATTCACACTAGACAACGTCTAACGACAAGACCTGTAACTCCCCGTCATGAGACATGAGATTCAAATCCCTCAATCCTTAGACTTCAGAAAGGTTACCGTAGCAGATGACATGCAGCTAGAACTCCGAAAAGAGCTGCAATTTCACAGCACTATTATTCATGCTCTGCCAGGGTTGATCTGGCTCCAGGATCCAAATGGCACTTATCTAGCTTGCAATCATCATTTTGAAGAGTTTTTTGGAGTCTTAGAGCAAGACATAAGGGGATTCACCGATGAAGAGTTGGTCAATATCAGGCTGCCCGATTTATGGCCTCAGTCCCAGCCAAAAGGATTACGAGCACAGAGCCCATCAATCCACGAAGCATGGCTCACCTTTGCCAAGGATGGACATCGCGAACTTTTAGAAATCAGTAGGCTTCCCATCCATGACGACAACCAGGAACTGATCGGCATCCTTGGTATTGGCCATAATGTCACTGATCGTCGAGAGTCAGAGGAAAAACTGCAGAAAAGTGAAGAACGGTTTTCCCTGGCGATGCGCGGAGCCAATGATGGACTTTGGGACTGGAATTTAGAGACCAATGAAGTTTATTATTCTCCACGCTGGAAAAGGATGTTGGGTTATGAAAATGATGAACTCGCGAATGATTTAAGCACTTGGCAAAACCTAGTTCATCCACAAGATAAAGAAAGAATCTTGAAAATAGTTCAAGACTATTTAGTCGGCAAAGCTGATACGTTCGATGTCGAAATGCGTATGCAGCATAAAGCAGGACATGAAGTCATTGTTCTATCCCGTGCATTTCTTGTCCATCGAGAGTCTGATGCCAAAGCAGTGCGTCTAGTGGGCACTCACGTTGATATCACCAGTCGAAAAAAAGCCGAGATTTTTGACGAGAAGAATGCCGCAATCATGGAGATGATCGCAACGGGGAAACCCGCATCAGAGATCTATCCAGAAATCGCATTAATGTATGAAGCCCGCCACCCTGGCCTGCGATGTTCGATGCTGGAATTACAAGACGGTCGACTCATGCATGGCGGGGCACCCAGCTTACCCAAGGAATACTGCGATGCGGTCCACGGTCTCAAGAATGGACCGAATGTTGGCTCCTGCGGCACCTCGACCTACACCGGGAAGCGGGTCCTTGTAGAGAACATTGAAACAGATCCAAAGTGGGCCAAAATTAAACATGTTGCACTGCCCCACGGCATGCGGTGCTGTTGGTCTGAACCGATTAAAGATTCCTTAGGCAGAGTCTTAGGTGCATTTGGCATGTACTATAACTATCCTGCTTTGCCAAATGATGAAGAGTCAAACGATCTTAAATCTGCGGCAAGACTCGCCGGAATTGTGATGGAGCGCGATCAGGCGCAGAAACGCATACGAGAATTAGCCTATCTCGATGAATTAACAGGAATTGCCAATCGGGCTTCTCTTTATCAGAGTCTTGAAGCATCAATCAAGCGTTCTGACCGCAACAAATCCCGTTTGGGCCTTCTCTATATTGACCTAGATAATTTTAAGAGTGTGAATGACAGCCTCGGGCATGATGCGGGCGACTTACTGCTTCAGGAAATTGCTAAGCGCTTACACACGGTCGCTCGGGAAATTGATTTTGTCGCCCGCCTTAGCGGTGATGAATTCTGTGTTCTTGTCAACGAACTCAATGATGACTATGCAGCAGCCCATGTTGCTCAGCGTTGCCTGGAAACAATATCAACGCCAGTCGAGCTACTAACCCGAAAATTCACACCCGCTTGCAGTATTGGGATTGCCCATTATCCTGATGATGGGCAAGATCTATCAACATTAATCAAAGCAGCTGATACGTCACTATATGCCGCAAAGGAACGGGGCAAAAATCAGTATGCCTTTTATAAAAATGAGCTCACTCAACAAGCAGAATATCGATTTCGCGTAGAACAACATTTACGAGAGGCCATTGAAAAACAACAGTTGTCGCTGGTCTATCAACCTCAAATTCAGCTAAATACAGGCAAGATCATCGGTGTTGAGGCATTATCACGCTGGAATCATCCCACATTAGGACAGGTTTCGCCGATAGAATTCATTGCCACCGCCGAAAGAATAGGCATGATAAAACCCCTGACTCAATGGGTTTTGACAGCCGCCTGCAACCAAGCTGTTGCGTGGAAGAAAGCGGGGTTATCCAAACTCCGAATGGCGGTTAATATTTCTCCCGTTCATTTTCTGAATCATGATTTCGTATCCTTGGTCAAGCATGTTCTTGATGAAACAGGAATAGAACCCTCGGACCTCGAACTCGAGATTACGGAGAGTGTTGTCCAGACGGATCAAAAAAACCTCTCCATTTTTCGAGAATTAAAAGATCTGGGACTGTTACTAGCAATCGATGATTTTGGGACGGGGTATTCATCTTTTGCATCGCTCAAACACTTGTCCGTTGATTGCTTAAAGATCGATAAATACTTTATTGATGACATGCTGACAGATCATAAGTCTAAGATTTTAGTCGGCTCAATGATAGAAATGGGTCACAATTTAGAGTACGAAGTTATTGCCGAAGGTGTTGAGACCCCAGAACAATGTCATCAGCTCCAAAACCTAGGCTGTGAAACAGCACAAGGATATCTGTTTAGCAAACCCGTTACTGCCAACCAAATATCAAACCTTTTGAAGAGAGAGCTCTATCAATAGAAATTGATTCCCCCCTTAGCTGCTCCTGCGATCTCAAAAAGGCCATCTCTCAGGATCAAAAAGATAAGATCATAAGTATCGCGTCTTGGGGCAGAGCATCCGCTACGTAAAAGCTTTATCAATCCAATAGGTACCAACTGAGAACAGTTAGACGACCGAAGAGGATTGCACCATCATTTCACGACCGTGGGGAACCCTTAAATCCTCTAAATCAGGGCCAGCCGGAATAATTGCACCGGGGTTAAGGGGAAATAACATCCCGTAATAATCCTGCTTAACAACATCAACATCACAGGTTTCAGCCACCCCAGGCAGCTGGTAGAGATCTCGCAAGTAAGGGCCTAGATGCTGATAGTCCTTGATTCGACGACGGTTACATTTGAACAGCCCATAGTAGACCGCATCAAACCGATACAGCGTTGTAAACAATCGCACATCGGCAAGGGTAACCTGATGACCACAGAGGTAGCGACGGGTCGCTAAAGCAGCATCAATATCATCTAGAGCGGCAAACAATTGACTGCAGGCTTCGTCATAGGCCACTTGGGTTTGGGCAAAGCCACACCGGTAGACGCCGTTATTGATGGCGGGATAGATCTTCTCGTTCCAGGTTTCAATATCTGAACTTTGGGACTCAGGATACAGATCAAGTTCAGGATGCTGGGCAAATTCATTGAACTGAGAGTTGAGAATCACAATAATCTCAGCACTCTCGTTATTGACAATTGTTTTAGTTTTTTGATCCCAGAGAACCGGTACCGTTGCACGACCCTCATAACCCGGTTTGGCTAAGGTATATAGCTCTCTCAGGGTATTGCAACCTTGATGTTCTGATTCAAAGATCCAGCCACCGGAGGTTGCAGAGGGGGAAACGATAGTAACGCCAATGGTTTCTTCTAAGCCTTTAAGGGTCCGCACCACCAGCGTACGATGGGCCCAAGGACAACCGAGGCCGACGTAGAGATGATAGCGCCCAGACTCCGGAGGGTACAGGTGGCCAGATTCGGGGCTAATGGTCTCTCGAAACTGGCTCGCGGGCCGAAGGTATGAACCTTTGCGATCTCGTGGGGCCATCTGAGACATCATCACCTGCCACATTGTGGTCCAGACAAACTTGCCGAGGGAGATAATCGCTGAGGGGGGAAGTGATTTACCGAGCTTCATGATGGACAGTGCCTACAATAGGGGACTCGATTTCACTTGTATCCTAAGGCATTCTCAGGTCTGACTGGTACGAGTTTGACTGAGTTGTTCTCAACTCTGACGGTCAATTTAGGTAATGCCCCAGGAAATCAGACTCAAAGCGTTGACAGAGGTGTCTTCCGTTCGCTAACTTAGTAAAGTCGTAAGACAGACAGGCCCCCATCGTCTAGAGGCCTAGGACACCTCCCTTTCACGGAGGCGACAGGGATTCGAATTCCCTTGGGGGTATTAAAGCTTCAGCTCTATCGCTGAAATAAATTTAAGATAAGGGTAGGTGTAGAGCCTACCCTTTCTACGTTTCAGGACATGGATGATGCAGCAGGTTTCCGATCACGCCTTTGGTGAACTTTATGTGGTGGGGACACCCATCGGCAACTTGGAAGATATTAGCTTCAGGGCCATTCGCATTCTAAAAGAGGTAGATGCGATCGCATCTGAGGACACACGTCACACTGGAAAACTGCTCCATCACTTCCAGATTGAAACACCACAGATCAGCTACCACCAGCATAATCACAAGCAGCGAGCCTCTGAACTGATAGCTCGGTTACAGCAAGGGCAGTCTTTAGCCCTTGTAACGGATGCAGGACTGCCGGGGATTTCTGATCCGGGGTATGAGTTGGTGCAACTTTGCGTCACCTCTGATATCAAGGTTGTCCCGATTCCAGGGCCGAACGCCGCCTTGACAGCTTTAACCGCCTCCGGCTTGCCCACCGATCGGTTTTGCTTTGAAGGTTTTTTAGCCACGAAGGGCGCAGAGCGCCGGGAGCATCTGACCCAACTTGAGCCGGAATCTCACACAATCATTCTGTACGAATCGCCCCATCGTCTGCGGCAAACGCTGCAGGATTTATGTACAACGTTGGGAACAGACCGGCAAATCGTGATTGCGCGGGAACTGACGAAACTCCATGAAACCTTTTGGCGGGGGAGGCTTGAAGATGCGATCGCACAATACCAAACCCAAAACCCTCGTGGGGAGTATACGTTAATCATTGCAGGCAAGCCAGTCACAAAGACAGTTCATACAGATGATGAACTTAGGCAAAAGCTGCAAATCCTCGTCGATCAGGGAATTTCTCCCTCTCAAGCCAGTCGTCAATTGGCTCCCGAACTGGGTGTGTCTCGACGACACCTCTATCAACTCTCGCTCAATCTAACCGCAGACTCGACTCTCAGTCCATGATGAAACCTTGGGTTCTCTAATCGGTTACTCGATCGTAAATTCAAGCTGACGGTCCAGTGCCTCCCGTTCATCATCCGACATTTTCTCGCGCATTGCGCGTATTGTGTAGCCGCCCACCAACTTGCCATTATCAACAAACATCCAATCGGAAATTTGATCAGCGACCACACCCACTTCATCCCCTAATCTAATTGTGGTGATGGTTATCGGTGCGTTATTGACAGTGCCGTAGAAGCTCCCGTCTTGATAGCGAACAGGGTTCAACCAGAGATGCTCAATATTATCTTGATCCTGGACGACCAACTTGATAGAGAAACTCGATTGTGATGGCGTCGGATTTTTGAGTGCAGCGATAAATTGATCAACGGTTGCCTCAGCTTGATCACGAGCAGCAGACAGCTCAGGATCCGAACCCGTGACATAGTGGGCATCGGGCAGCCCTTCACGTTCGATTCTTTCAATGGTGACGTCAGCCTCACGTTCACTACCCCCTAAGGCAATGGGACTGCAAAGACTAGCGAGGGCAGTCGTAAGCAGGAATGTGGAACAAACACCCCAAAAACAGCCTTTTCTCATAGCCCTTTTCTCCTGACCGTCGTCCCATGCTAGCGCTCAATCACAGAGAGTAACACCGTTACCGCAAAATGAAGATTCGATTCTCCAACCGCGTTGCGATCGTAGGTTTGAATCTCATCCTAATGCAGGGATATAAATCGCTGACGATTCACCCAACGGCTGAATTGAGAGGAATGGCCTAAGGTCTTCGCTGCCTTGAGGGCGAGGTCTAGCAACAGAATACCGGAGTAAGGATCAAAGTTGAGGCTTTTTTTTGCTGGCTTCAGCTTTGCGTTCGCTGTGGCGATCGGTGAGGTGATCAACTTTATCCCGCAGGAGCAGGGTGAACTTGTAGAGTTCTTCCATAACATCTATAACGCGATCTCGATAGGCCGAATCTTTTAGCGTTCCATCTTCGTGGAATTCTTGGTAAGCCTTCGCCACAGAGGATTGATTAGGGATCGTAAACATTCGCATCCAACGGCCTAATAGACGCATGGTATTCACAGCATTGAACGACTGAGATCCACCAGAGACTTGCATTAGCGCCAAGGTTTTCCCTTGAGTCGGCCGGATTGCACCCAGGGTTAAGGGCACCCAGTCAATTTGAGTCTTCATCAAACCCGAAATATTACCGTGGAGTTCAGGGCTAGACCACACCTGCCCCTCTGACCACAGCACAAGGGTCCGTAGCTCCTGCACTTTGGGATGGGTATCGGGTTCAGCACCATGGAGCGGCAGTCCCCGCGGATCAAAGAAGCGGACTTCTGCCCCCATTTCTTCAATGATCCGGGCAGCTTCTTCAGCCAGGAGCCGACTATAGGAGCGCTCCCGCAAAGAGCCATATAAAAACAAAATTCGGGGTTTATACTCAAAAGTCATGGAGACCAAGAAAGTAGAACAGAACAATCAGCCCATTTTATCGGGAGCAAGCGAATTGTCTCGCAGCTTCGTTGAGAGGATCCGCTTCAATGGCTCTCCAGTCAGGCTTGCGGGGTTGCCAATGGAGTTGAAGATCACGAAAACGATCGCGTTCACAATCATACTCAGTGGTGTACTTCTCAACTTCAGTTCCAGTGGCCTGGAAGACTTCCATGTAACTCGCAATCGTCACGAACCGACCTGATCTTTGTATAGAATCCGTATCGACGTATTGACGTATATTTCCCTCAGCAGATTCCGCCACCTGTTGCCATTGAGTCGCCCGTGCAGGAAGCGCCGAACAGAGAACCCATGCCAAGGTCAAGCCAGCCACCAACAGTATCTTTCCGCATTTAGGCATCTCCGTTCCCTCCTAACGACTCTTACAACGATCGTTCAAACAGTGATATACCAGCGCCTCCAGTGCAGACCATAGGCCACTACCCACCAAAATAACAAAGTGACCAGGGAAAAGAGAAAACCCGCTGTCGCGGCTCCTGACCAAGTCAAAAAAACATGCTCATAGATCCATGTATAAGTGGTAGGTGCTTCCTCACCTGAGCCAATATGGGTCTTGACGAGCAGCTTGATGACCAGCACCGACGCGATAAAGATAAAAATTGAATTCAGGCCCAGCACTTCTAAGGGTTTCCCCCAGCGTTTTTGCCCCCGCACCTCAATCAGTTCATAGCAGGCCGCTAGCAACAACAGCGCCAGTCCCACGGTAAACAGCACAAAAGAACTACTCCACAGCTTTTTGTTAATCGGGAACCAAATGCTCCAAACCTGACCAACCACTAAGCTACCGAGGCCAAACATCGCTAATGTTGTGCTTTGACTGGATGAGCGTATCCCCTTCAACACAGCCGTGGTCCGTAGCCATGCCCCTGTGAAATAACCGAGGAGGGTAGTTGCGATCGCAGGTAAAGTCCCAAACAGCCCCTCGGGGTCTCCCATATTCTCAAATTGGTCACCGGCATACAAATGAGCTTCAGGAATCACAAGACGATCAATATAGGCACCAAAGTTACCCACTCGCGTCAAAACTCCGGCCCCATACTCCGGCACAGAAATCACCGTCAGTGCGAGCCAATAGCCAATCAGAAGGGCAGCAGCAATCCCCCACTGCGCCTTACGGGGCAGCTTGAGCACCAGTAGAGCTGTAACAACATAGGCCAAACTAATGCGCTGTAGCACGCCCATAATTCGAATCGCACTGAGATCATAGGACCAAAACCCATTCAGCATCAGCCCCAACGCAAACAACAACAACCCACGCCGCACAATGCGCCAATAGACCGCCGGGGTGGGTTGATTGTTCGACGTATACTTTGCCAGGGAAAACGCCATCGCCACGCCAACCACAAAGAGAAAAAACGGAAAGACTAGATCAGCCAAAGTCCAGCCGTCCCAGTCGGCATGGGCAAGCCAGGGGTAGACGTCCCCCGTGATTCCAGCCTTGTTAACGAGGAGCATCCCTGCGATCGCAAGTCCGCGAAATACATCTAAAGAACGCAAGCGGGATTTTGATTGGGGCACCTTAGGTGAAAGAGAAGCAGACATAGTCCAGATCTAAAATAATGATTAAAGCTTTTTCTAAACAGCAACAGGGGGTCAGTCGCTGCTTCAAAGTGTATGCCAAGGGTTTAGCATCCTCACCTTCGCATTGTGAATGTTATGCTATGGCGGGGAATGCTAGATTTATTATTCATTTAACTTTGCCGATCTAACCTTATAAATTGCCAAAAATCTAACAATTAAAATGGCCTACTTGACGAGCAAGAATCGTTCCTTTGGTCTAGCTGTTGTGGGGGCAGCGCTATTAGGAACAGGGTTTTTAGCATGGCAATTTACAGGGGGGCGCACATCCGTTTCGCAATGGTTTAACCCCAACGCCATCAGCCGCAAGACCCTTACAACAGAAGCAGAAGCAGCCTTTGCCCACACGGCAGGACTGATTGCTGAGGCAGAAAGACAGAAGCTGTACAACGTCACTGTACCGCCACAGTTTTTGGGCAAAACTATCAAGGATGTAAAACTCAAACCCGATCAGAAGTATATTGCCCTCACCTTCGATGATGGTCCGTGGCCCAAAGTCACCAATAATATTCTCTACACCCTCAAGGCCCATGATGTCAGGGCTACTTTTTTTGTTGTAGGGCTTCATGCACAGGCCTATCCTGAGCAGCTGAAACAAATCGTGGCAGAGGGACATATCCTCGCCAATCACACCTGGAACCATCGCTATCACAACTTTTCAACGCAGCAAGCTGCTGTGCAGTTTAAAAAGACAGCGGATGTCATTTACAAGCACACGGGGGTGAAGACTTCTCTGTTCAGACCGCCTGGAGGTCACCTCCGCAATGGCTTGGTGAAGTATGCTAACGCCAATAAATACAGCTCTATTATGTGGTCCCAGGATTCGGGAGACACCACTAACATTTCATCGTCGAGTATCTTAGCGAATATTCTTGCCGGTGCGAAGCCAGGTGCCATTATTCTGATGCATGATGGCGGTGGCGATCGGCTCAAAACAGCATCCATGCTGCCACAGGCCATCAAAGAGCTCAAAAAGCGTGGGTATCAATTTGTGACAGTGCCTGAACTCTTTGAGCTAGCCGCACAGAATAGCTCTCAAAGCTAAATGCTCTGTTCTGGAGAAGTCGATCCTATTACGTTCGCCGTACCGGCCCAAGATCCTTACTATCATTGAATCTGAGAAGGCAGTACTCTGACCAGTCGCCTTCAAATTCAAACGGGAATGCGACATTTCAAAAGCTCAAATTTAGTAACAAAATCCCTAAAAAATGATTTGATCTGTCAGATTCGTAAGGTAGCGGGGAAGCCTATACACGTGGGCCAAAGAACATCGACTCAGGTTTCATTCGGCTATGCTACCCCATGACTTACCGTCTCAAGCTGCAGACCCTCCCAATCTGAATTCCTCAGAGCCCCCAAGAACTGATCTGACTGCCGACCGCGACGCTCTCTTTGCTGCATTGACTTTGCGCATCCGCCAGTCTCTGAGCTCTAGCGAGATCTTGCAGGCCACCGTTGATGATATGCGCCGTTTTTTCAGGGCGGAGCGGGTGATTCTATGCCGCTTCGGCGCCAATTGGCGCGGCATGGTGGTGATGGAATCAGCAGGAACTGACATCCCTTCAATTTTGGGTGACGAAATTGACAACCAATCTGCTGATCACCACTGGGTTGATCTCTATCTACAGGGCAAAGGACAGGCATTTACAGACTTAAACACGGCCTCTGAAGAAAACCATGATCTGTCAGATGAGCATCGCAATTTTTTGAGCGCGCTTCAGGCGCGTTCAAATTTGATCATGCCGGTCTTACAGGACTACCATCACGTTTCTCAGTTGGGAGGCTGGGCCGCAAGCGGTCTTCAGGGTCGCTCACAGCAAGTCCAACTTTGGGGACTACTTGTCGTTCAGCACTGTTCGTCCCCTCGGCAATGGCAGTTGTCTGAACTACAGGTGCTAGACCAGTTGAGTACATTGGTTGCGATCGCAATTCGTCAAGGCGATCTCTACAGCGTCGCTCAGGCCGAATTGATCAAGCGACAGCGTGCCGAAGCTGAGAAACGCCGTCTCAAACAGGTCCTCCAACAGCGGCAGCAAAGTCATCCCACCCTCCAACACACCCTTCAGCAAGAAATTGCGCAGCGTCATCATCTTGAAGCTGTTTTAGACAATGAGCAATCCCGAACTCAAGTCACACTCCAAGCCGTCAGAGATGCTGTGATTACAGTCGATCTTGAAGGCGAAATTCAGACCCTCAACCCCGTCGCCGAACGTCTGACGGGCTGGACAACCGTAGAAGCTCAGGCTCATCCTTTACAGACGATCTTTCAGGTCGTTGATGAAGTCAGTCGTCAGCCCATCACAAGCCCCTTAGAATGTCTAGATCCCGATGAATATCAACTGGGTCTCCTCCTCAACAGACAAGGGAGTGAATATCTGATCGACATTGTTGCAACCCCAATTCAAAACCAAGATGGTCAACCCCTCGGCACGGTCGTCGTCTTCAACGACGTCACCCAATCTCGTCAACTAGAGCAGGATCTATCGTGGCATGCAACCCACGACAGCTTAACCCAGCTCATGAACCGGCGTACTTTTGAACAAAAGCTATTGGAGACGATCGCCCGAGTCCAAGAAACCGATCAGCAAAGCACTCTATGCTGCATTGACGTAGATCAATTCAAATTCATCAATGAGACCTGTGGCCATGTCGCCGGAGACCAGCTGCTCCTTCAAGTCACAGAACTTTTAAAGCAATGGACACGGGCCACAGATACCCTCGCGCGTCTCAGTGGCGATGAATTTGGCCTTTTACTTCATCAATGCTCTGTGGAGCAAGCAGTTCAAACCGCAAACGAATTACGAGAACGGCTCCAGGAGATCCCCTTCAAATGGGACGGCCAACACTTTAACGTCAGCGCGAGCCTTGGGTTGGTCAGTATCGATACCCATATTAATGATGCACAGATGGCTCTCAGCGCCGCAGATGCAGCCTGTTTTGCAGCCAAGCAAAAAGGACGCAACCGTCTTCATATTTACCGCACGACCGATCAAGAACTGGTGCAGCAGCGCAATGAGCGCTTGTGGGTCTCCCGGATTAACAATGCTCTCGAAGAAGGACGCTTTCGCCTGTATACTCAGCCAATTCGTCCCCTGATCACAGCACACCCTGACATTCATTGCGAGGTCCTTCTGCGGTTAGTCGAGAATGATGGAGAACTGGTCCTACCCATGGACTTTATTCCGGCTGCAGAACGATATGACCTCATGCCCATGCTCGATCGTTGGGTTATCGAAACCTTCTTTCGTCATTATCAGACCCGTCAAGCAACCGCAAAGAATCTACGCTGCCTCTACAACATTAATTTGTCTGGAACCAGCATCAACAGTCCCCAGTTTTTGTCATTTCTGCAACAGCAATTGACCCAGTATCAGATTCCGCCCGAAACCATTTGTTTTGAAATCACAGAAACCGCTGCCATCTCTGACCTCGATCAGGCGGCTCAGTTTATTCAATCCCTGAGGCAGTTGGGCTGCAGCTTCGCCTTAGATGACTTCGGTCGTGGCATGAGTTCCCTTGCTTATTTGAAGAATTTAACGGTGGACTATCTCAAGATTGACGGCGGCTTCATTAAACAACTGGTCAGTAGTCACACCGATGCAGCGATCGTAGACTGCTTCAATCACCTCAGCCATGAACTGGGAATCTCAACCATTGCCGAATGCGTAGAGAACGATATTACCCTCAAACGCCTCAAAAGCATGGGGATCGATTACGTTCAAGGTTTTGGCATTGCCAAGCCTCTCCCACTCAAATTTCTCCATGTCGCCTAGCCTCCCCCCTGACAGAGAGATTGAAGAAACTAAGGGTTGATGATTCGCAACACGACTCTCTAGCCCTAAGATAAGGGCAGCATTTCATCTATTTCGGGTGCCGCAACCACACAATGACGACCCTGCGCACAATCGCTGACATCAACATTAAAATCAGCCAGGGCTCAGTTAAGGTCCTGACGGTCGAAGCGCTCAAAGCTCGGGTCGCGGAAGTGGGGGTTGCCCAAACCGCGCAAGAAGTGGACGTGGTGACCACCGGCACTTTTGAACCCATGGAATCCTCCGGCGCCATTCTCAATTTAGGGCATACCGATCCACCAATCAAAATTCGTCAGTGCTGGATCGATGGCGTGTTGACCTACTCAGGTTTTGGCGCGGTTGATCTTTACTTAGGAGCCTCTCAACCCACTGAGACCAGCCTCAATGACAACGACGGAGAAGACGCCCGTGAACGGGGCGGTGGGCACGTTATCGAGGATTTAATTGCTGGTAAGGCGTTACCCTTACGCGCGACGGGACAGGGGACAGACTGCTATCCACGCTCAGACATCAATACCCTGATCACCCGAGACAGCATCAACCAGTTCTATCTGTTTAATCCGCGCAATCTCTATCAGAACTTTCTGGTGGGCGTCAATGGAGGGGATCGACCTCTCCATACTTACCTGGGACCATTACAGCCCCAACTGGGGAATGCCGTCTACTCCAATCCAGGCGCGCTCTCCCCCCTCTTAAATGATCCCAAGTTAAGGTTAGTGGGGGTGGGAACAAAGATCTTTCTTGGAGGTGGGATCGGCTACGTCAGCTGGGAAGGAACCCAGCATTTCCCGTTACAAAAACGGTTAAAGAACGACACCCCCATCGGCCCTGCGGCAACCTTAGCTCTCATTGGTGATGCCAAACAAATGAGCCCCAAATGGGTGAGGGGATGCCACTTCAAACACTATGGCCCCTCACTGATGCTGGGCGTAGGTGTTCCCTTACCCATCTTGGATGAATCCGTCGTTCAAGCCTGTGCGGTCAGCGATCAAGAGCTGGTAGCTCCTGTCATTGACTTCTCAATTCCTCGACGCGTCAGGCCCACATTCGGACTCGTCAGCTATGCTCAGCTCAAGTCTGGGGCGCTGACCATTGATCGAAAACGAGTCAGAACTGCGCCCCTTGCGAGTCTGCACCTATCGAGGCAAGTCGCCATAGAGCTTAAAGAATGGATTGAATCAGGTCAGTTTACCCTCACGGAACCCATCGCAGAGATACCTTGCGATCGCACCTTCATACCACAGGACAGTAGAGGCAGTCAGATGAACCTGACTTAACCTCCCGTCTGCAAAATTAATCTTCGTGTTCTTCAAACGGATCGGCTAATGCCTGAGCTGGTGGACCAAAGGCTGTGTAAACCGCGTAAGCCGTAAAAGCAATGACGATCGCAGCCAAAGTAATGATAAGAACTGTTGCCGGGTCTGAGAGTTGCATAATTTTTTGAGTCAAGTTCCTTTATAATATTACCGAATGTTAAAAAACTTTGTTCATTATTGTTTCAGGTGACCTATGGCAAGACAAACCTGGTTAGGCGATATCCTTAAGCCACTTAACACCGATGTCGGTAAGTTCGTTCCAGGCTGGGGAACGACTCCTGTGATGGCTGGATTTATGGTTGCGATGGCGTTGCTGTTGTTGATCCTGCTTGAGATCTACAATTCTTCACTCATCTTAGACGGCGCAAGCGTTAGCTGGTCTAGTCTCAAATATTAGAATGCATACCCAACCCGGCTCTTGGACTTGAGTTCACTGCTGGATAGGTTTACATTTTTACCCCGGTTCTACCGGGGTTTTTTAGCGTTAAACTCTTCTGCCAGCAGATAGATGCTTTAGAATTTAAGGCGAAGCGAATCGTTTCTCAAGGAGGATTACCCATGAATGTATTTGGCATAGGTCTACCAGAAATGGTGCTGATCCTCGTCGTTGCCCTCCTCATTTTTGGCCCGAAGAAGCTGCCCGAGATTGGTCGCAGCTTGGGTAAGGGCTTAAAGAGTTTCCAGGATGCATCCAAAGAGTTTGAAACGGAGTTTAAGCGCGAATCTGAGCGCCTGAATGACGCTCTCAACGACACGCCAATGAAGGCGACTCTTGAGACACCCCCACAGCTTGCAGAGGCCCCCACTGAGACAGTCATGGATCCGCAGGAAACATCTACAGAGGCTCCAGCTCCTTCAGAATCCTAATGCCGACCCATCCTCCTTCTTTAGTGATTCCTTCGCTCATTGTCGGTCTCGGAAATCCGGGCAGCAAATATGACAAAACCCGCCACAATATTGGGTTTGACGCCATTGATCGTTTAGCCAGCAGGTGGCAAATCCCTTTAGCAGAACAGCGTCGGTTTCGAGGTCAGGTTGGGGATGGCATCGCGTTGCCGGGGCATCGCATTCGACTGCTAAAGCCTCAGACCTACATGAATAAATCGGGACAATCCATTCGCGCAGTCGTGGACTGGTTCAAGCTGTCCCCCCAATCAGTTCTGCTGGTATACGACGATATGGATTTGCCCGTCGGCAAGATCCGACTCAGGCTGTCGGGATCTGCGGGTGGACATAATGGTATGAAATCCACCATTTCACATTTGGGAACACAAGATTTCCCACGTTTGCGAATTGGCATCAGTAACCCCCAAGTCTCTGGTCCTTCAAAGGACACCATCTCTCACGTGCTCGGCCGCTTTACACCTCAAGAAAGTAAAATACTACCCAAGGTCCTTGAAGGGGTGGTCCAAGCGGTAGAAATGAGCCTGAAACAGGGCGTTGAGAAAAGCATGAGTCTCTACAACGGCCTCGATTTAGCCACCGCTTCAGGCTGACTCGCCGTAAAGCGGTCAAGTCATGTTTTATGGTCTAGGATATGATGTGTCGCGCAGTCGTATTTCTATGACAACCAATACTCAATTTACGCCTACACCTGCACAAGTAAAAATTTGGTTGCGTGGGCTACTCACGGTGGCTTGGGCCGATGGACAATTCGATGCAGAAGAGCATGCCTTAATTGAGGGGCTGGTTTCTCAAGACCTGCTGTCTGAAGTGAAGACAGAAACGTTTGAGCCGATCACGGCCTCTGAATTAGCGGCAGGGTTAGGGGATGATCCGCAGACCGCTGAGAATTTCTTGCGCACCGCCGTGATGGTGGCTTTGGCAGACGGCCTATATTCCCGTCAAGAAGATCAGCTCTTAACGGGATTTGGTCGGGCTCTCAATCTCAAAGTCGATGCTCTCGATTCTCTGCGAAATACACTCGATGGAGAACATTCTGAGCTTGAAAAACAAGCACAGCGCGCAGGGAAACAGGCACCGGAGGTCTTAAAACCGGTCAGACAATGGCTAGACGACTTTGAAGTCCAAGATCCCAAGGTGGCCCGTTTTTTATGCTCGATGATCCCATCGCAGTGTCCCTTTGAGCGCACGGTGACTCTCTTCGGTAAGAAAGTGATTCACATTCCGCCGTTGTGCAAACTCAATCCACTGTATGAGCAGTTAGTGGGGTTGCGATTTAGGTCGCTCTCTTACCTAGCGGATGATTGCAAAGAGGATGTGTCAGCTTACATCTAGGTAAGCCAACCGATCTTAATGACAGCAAACATCAAGATTTAGGGACGACGAACGTCCTTCAATATTCAGAAGGTGCTGTGGCCCCTGGACGAACGTTTTGGCCGTCTTGGATTAATAAGAACGCCTAACTCTCATCAGCTTCGTAGGTGGACGCAATATACAGTTCCTGCATTTGCCGAGCATCAACATGAGAGGGGGCTTGGGTAAGTAGGCAACGAGCCTGCTGGGTTTTAGGAAATGCGATCGCATCTCGAATCGACTGTTCTCCCGCCAACAACATCACCAATCGATCAATCCCGAAAGCGATGCCGCCGTGGGGCGGTGTGCCAAATTTGAAAGCATCTAACAAAAAGCCAAACTTATCCTGGGCTTCTGCATCAGATAGGCCAATGGCCTCAAACACCTTCTCTTGCAAATCAGCCTGATAAATTCGCAAGCTGCCGCCCCCTAACTCTAGACCGTTATAGACCAGGTCATAGGCTTGAGCACGTGCCGTCTTGAGATCGTCCTGATCCTCAGGCAGGGGAGCTGTAAAAGGATGGTGAATGGCTTCCAGACGCTTTTCGTCCGCGTTCCACTCAAACATCGGAAAGTCTGTAACCCACAGCAAATTGATCTGGTCGGGGTCAATTAAACCCATCTCCTGACCAAGGGCAAGCCGCAGCCGCGAGAGGGAGGCATTCACAATTTCAGTGGGACCGGCTCCGAACAAAAGTAGGTGACCAGGCTTAGCTCCAGTCCGCTCAAGAAGTTCTGCAGTCCGTTCAGGGCTAAGGTTATCTTTGATTGCCCCAATACTGTCAATATCACCATCTTCACGAACTCGAATATAGGCCAGTCCCTTGGCCCCGCCTTCCGCAGCCTCTCGGAATAAATCTCCGCTTTTACCTGGCTTGATGCGAACGTTGGAAATGGCGTCATTCCCGTTGGGCACCGGCAGCACCTTCACCGAGCCCCCCTGCTTAATTGCACCTGAAAAGACCTTGAACCCTGAATCATGGAGGAGATCAGAGACATCCACAAGCTCTAGCTCGAAGCGGGTATCGGGACGATCAGTACCGTACCGATCCATGGCGTCGGCATAGGTGATTTGCGGAAAGGTTTCAGGGAGTTCAATCCCCTTAACGGTCTTGAACAAATGCCGCATCATCTGCTCGTTCAGGGCAATAATTTCATCCTGAGCCATGAAACTCATTTCCATGTCGAGCTGGGTAAACTCGGGCTGACGGTCAGCCCGTAGATCTTCATCCCGGAAACAACGCGCAATTTGGTAATAGCGATCAAACCCAGACACCATCAACATTTGCTTGAAGAGCTGTGGAGACTGGGGCAGTGCAAACCATTCACTGGGATTGGCGCGGCTAGGAACCAGATAATCGCGGGCTCCTTCTGGGGTCGAACGGGTCAGAACAGGCGTTTCGATTTCGATAAACTGTTGCTGATCTTCGAGGAAGCGACGCAGGGTCTGGATAATCTGGTGTCGCAACAGCATGTTCTTTTGCATGCGATCTCGTCTCAAATCTAAGTAACGGTACTTGAGACGCAATTCTTCTTTGACCGAATCGAGATCAGCGGAAGAAACCTGAAAGGGTAACTGCTGCTGAACATTATTGAGTAACTCAATCTGATCGGCGTATATTTCGATCTCACCCGTGGGGAGGTTGGGATTGAGTGCCCCTTCTTGACGATCTGAGACCCGTCCCTGAATTTTGACAACATATTCATTGCGCAGACTTTCGGCCAACGGATAAGTCTCGGGTGTGCGTTCTGGATCACTGACAATTTGGACAATGCCACTGCGATCGCGCAAATCGAGAAAAATAACGCCACCGTGATCCCGTCTTCGATCAATCCAGCCGAAAAGCGTGACGGTTTGACCCGAATGGTTCCCGCGAAGTTCACCACAGTAATGAGTACGCATATCGAACAATTGCTTCCTAGTAAATTCAAATGCACCCGCAAGGCAGGGGGGACAGAGACTTGCAAATTCCCCCATTATTACAGCAATACCGACTCAGATACAGCACTTCAAATATCCGATCACGGAGCTTAATAGAGCCACGATTCTCAGACTAAAATGAGATCATTGTTCTCCATGCAATCGTTGTGGGCATACTGCTCAAGCAGCCAAAGAACTTCGCTCATCCTCAGACGACCCATCAACATCTAACGGTCGCAGCGGATCTCGATCTTCCTTATACTTCTGCAAAGACCTACAGTAAGCGAGCACGACGAGTCTTTTTCAAATGAGTAAGCTACTGTGTCACTTCTTAGTTGGAATCCCAGGGGCAGGCAAAACCACCTTTGCCCACCAACTTGTGACCCGTGATCCCCAATCCGTTCATATCTCCCCCGATCTGATTCGAGAACAACTCTACGATGATCAGATCATCCAGGGGGACTGGTCGGCCATTGAAAGTAAAGTCCAACAGCTATTCCAAAATGCCATTGAGCAGGGCTGCCCCGTTATTTACGACGCAACCAATGCAAAACGCAAGTGGCGAACAAACTTTCTCAGAGATCACACACCTCCTTCCGTGAAATGGCTGGGTTGGGTGTTTCAAACCCCAGTAACCGACTGCATCGCTCGCAATCAGAATCGTGAACGCACAGTCCCCATGGATGTGATCATTGACTATGCCCAACTGCTCAATCAGTTCCCACCCATCGTCTCAGAAGGCTTCTGTGCCATCTTAGATGTCCCCCTGGATGATCAAGGTGCCGTAGATCTCGAGAAAGTGGGTCAACTCATGGAACAACATTCCTAAACGAGCCCCTTGCAACCCCCTCTAGATCGATCTTGCTTTGCCATCAAGAGCATTAGGTCATGCCTCAGCCTTCAGGCATTAGCGCCTCAAGTCTCCCGCAGTGTCTTGCTTGTTTGCGAAAGTAAGAGGCTTTAAGAGCACCCTAGAACCCCATCAAGTTTCACAGACCTCTTCATCCACGACGCGGCCTAAGGTCAGTAGACAAAATGAGTTGGGATGTTCACAATAAATTAAAAAGGCTTAACTCTAAATGACGATACTGCTCTCTGTGCTGGGGATACTCTTAGCCCTTTTGATCGCAGCGATGGCTCTCTATTTCATCACGGCTCGACGGTACCAGTCGTCTAGCTCCGTTGCCAATTCCTATGATCAATGGACAGAAGATGGGCTGCTGGAATTCTACTGGGGTGAACATATCCACCTCGGGCACTATGGTTCACCTCCTCGTCGGAAGGCATTTTTAAAGGCCAAGGCGGACTTTGTTCACGAAATGGTCAACTGGGGAAACCTAGACCAACTTCCAGCCGGGACCACTGTCTTAGATGTGGGATGCGGCATTGGTGGCAGCAGTCGCATTCTGGCTCGAGACTATGGCTTTGATGTGACGGGAGTTACCATTAGTCCCCAGCAGGTCCAGCGTGCCCAGCAGCTAACGCCAGCAGATCTGACGGCTCGCTTTAAGGTAGACGACGCGATGGCTCTGTCTTTTCCAGATGCCAGCTTTGATGTGGTTTGGTCGGTGGAAGCTGGACCTCACATGCCGGACAAAGACATTTTTGCTCGCGAGCTTATGCGCGTGCTGAAACCAGGTGGCTTACTGGTGGTAGCAGATTGGAATCAGCGGGACGATCGCCAAAAGCCTTTAAATTTCTGGGAGAAGCCCGTGATGCAACAGCTTCTCGATCAATGGTCTCACCCTGCTTTTTCTAGCATCGAAGGCTTTTCTGAACGCTTAGCCGCCACAGGATTCGTCGATGGCAATGTGATCACCGCAGATTGGACGGCGGAAACACTGCCTTCTTGGCTTGATTCTATTTGGCAGGGGGTTGTTCGCCCTGCTGGACTCGTGCGCTTTGGTCTCTCGGGCTTAATTAAATCCACCCGAGAGATTCCGACTATTTTGCTGATGCGACTGGCCTTTGGTGCTGGCCTTTGCCGCTTCGGAATGTTTCGAGCCGTAAGGGCAAAAGATGGCGGAGTGAAAGAGGCTCAATCCACCGCAACTGCAACATTATCTTAAAGAAAGCGGATGGACTGAGACCAAGACAAGAAAAGACGTCAATTTACCTTGAATACTTCAATTTTTGGACTGACCCACAGATTCCCATAAAGTCCCTTCATGGCCAACGACGTTGATTTCAGTATCCTTGAGTTCAGTCGTGCCTGGAGCCGAAGTCTGACTCAGCGTTGCTTGCGTTGCAGTGTAGCCAGCAACAAACATTGAGAAGGCGACAGCCAAGGAGGCAACAACAACTAAGTCAGTGGGAAGCCCCACTTTACCTGCAGCGGATGATTGATAACTCATAAAGCTTTCTCCAAAAAGGCTCGCAGCTCTATGGTCTCAGAGATTTCTGTATCAACAGATACTCTTTATTTTTATTCTATTTTTGGATAGCGCCGATTTGGATGGGTGTCAGGAACTGATCGGTCAGAGACAAAGGTAAATCAGCATGATGGGAAACGACACCGTGACTCACGCCAGCCAATAAACCAAACAAGGCAGAATAGAGAACGGGAATGAAGCTGTTCATAATGCAAGCAGTGATCTATTTGCCAATGGTCTCTTTATGACTGCGGTGATTCTGTAACCATGCTGACGGTTTCTACGTCAGAGGCTTGCTGGCTTGCGCTTGAAGCAACTGAAGCATGCAGTATTTGCACATAGGGTTGTCAAGCAGGCCCATGAGAGTGTCTGCTAAGATCCCAAAGGGGGTATACGTTTGATCTGGCATACGCGGCATTTTGGTTAAGTTCATGGTTCTCGCCTAGTTGATGACAACACTTTTGTCCTGCAGTCGGGGACACCCCAATCCTTCTAACCACCGCTTTTGTGAGCGATGTGGTGAATCTCTTGAGCGAGCAATTCACCCCGGTAAGGTGATTTGCGATCGCTACAGAGTCATCGAAGCTTTAGGCAAAGGTGGCTTTGGGCAAACTTTTTTAGTCGAAGATAATAATCGCTTCAATGAAAGATGTGTGCTGAAGGTCTTTGCACCATCAGTGAATAGCGCTGCGGCCCTAGAAAAGGCAAAAGAACTTTTTAACCGTGAAGCAGAGGTGCTATACCGCCTTGAGCATCCACAAATCCCCAAGTTCAGGGAATGGTTCATGGAGCTGCCGACCCTGTATTTGGTGCAGGATTACGTGGAGGGTCAAACCTATCAGGCCTTGATGCGGCAGCGGCAGCAGCCGTTCTCAGAAACGGAGGCCATCAGCTTTCTGAAGCAGTCCTTACCCATACTGGACTATATTCATAGCCGCGGCATGGTCCACCGAGATATTTCGCCGGACAACTTGATGCAGCGGAGTTGCGATCGCAAGCCCATGCTCATCGACTTTGGCGGCGTCAAAGAAATTACCGCTAGCTTGGGGCACTTTGGGAGAGAGATTCCCTCCGGTGGCATCACGTTGATTGGCAAACCGGGGTATGCCCCTGAAGAGCAAATCCGATTGGGCCGCGTCTCGCCCTCTAGCGATATCTATGCACTGGGGGTCACGGCCCTTGTGCTGCTGGTGGGCCAGGAACCCCAGGAATTCTTTGATGCCAATACCTGTACTTTCAAGTGGCAACCCTTTATCAATCTCAGTCCTGGCTTCGCAGCAGTCCTGGAAAAGATGGTGGCCTCCCATGCCGTGAAGCGCTACCGTTCTGCAGCCCATGTCCTTCAAGCTCTAGCCTCCTTAGAGGAGACATCTGAGAGAGAGGAGATATTAGAGGGGAGGTCCGTCGATCATACTGCTGAGGAGCCACCCCCACCGCCCCTTCCCCCAGACACCTTGCCGCCACCCACAGCGGTGGACAACCAGTACGGGACCCAGCAAACCGTTATTGCTCAAGTCAACAGTCCTGGACCTGTGGCGAAGGTGGGCCAGAGCTTCAGTACATGCCTAGTCAAACTTCTGCAGGCCATTTTGCTGACTGCCCTCATGATTACGGTGGGCGCTCTTGCCTTTGGGGCTGTCTATGGCTGGCTGCAGCGGTCCCCTACAACCTCAGAAACAACTGAGAGCAAAAGCCCTGAAGTCAAGGCACCTCCGGCTTTTTCTGACGATGAGAGAAGCCGGAAGCAACAACTTTTCCAGCGATTGAGAGCAACGAAGGTCGGCTTTACCTACTTTAATCAGGTGACGAATGAAGCCTTTTATTTAAATTATCCGCGCTATCCCCGCAGGCCTCTCACCAAAAGTGCCACCGATGCCAACTTAAGAGCCGAATGGGATCAAGTGGGAACGCAAGTTGTGGAATCCCTAGAAACGCTCAGCCCAACATCTCGCCAAAAGATTGGCCGGTACAGTCCCGCCATTCGCAGAACTTGGGATAGACAGTTGCGTAAAGCACGGGTCAATCAAGCAAAGTTTTATCGTGATGTCGATCGGCAGTTTCAGCAGCAGCTTCCCATGTATCGCCGAACGGAGCTAGAGAACAAGCGGGGAGAACAAATTTGGTTTGCGATCGCAAACGATCAACTGCAAAAAGTACTTCAAAACTAACGAGAGGCTTCGTGCGGCTCAATCACTTCACGCACGCGATAAATCTGTCTTCCCTGAGACTCGTGGTAGGTCCGCATCACAAGTTCAGCCAACAGTCCAAAACTGAAGAGATAGATACCTCCCAGTACCAGCACCACCATCAATGTCAGGAGCGGGCGATCGCCAATCGACTCCTGCCCCACGATTTTGACGTAGGTGAGATAACCACCAATGCAGAGCCCCACGAAGGTTGAACTCAGACCAAACCAGCCAAAAGCGTGCATCGGACGGGTGAGGAAAGTCTTCATGAAATAGACAGTCAACAGGTCCATCAGGACTCGAAAGGTACGACCCAGGCCATATTTGCTGACACCGTACTGTCGCGCGTGGTGATTGACAGGGAGTTCAGCAATGTTTGCCCCTTCGATGGCCGCTAGAGCCGGTAGAAAACGGTGTAGCTCACCGTAGAGATTCATATCGGCGACGAGTTCAGACCGATAGGCTTTGAGAGAACAGCCATAGTCATGGAGACTGACGCCCGTGACATGACCAATTAACCAGTTGGCAATTTTTGAAGGCAAGCGGCGGGTCAAGGCTTTATCTTGACGATTTTTACGCCAGCCACTCACAACGTCGTACCCTTCATGCAGCTTGGCGAGCAGCATGGGAATATCTTGGGGGTCGTTCTGGAGGTCACCATCAAGGGTGACGATGACTTTTGCTCTGGCGTGGTTGAAACCTGCCGACATGGCAGCGGTTTGACCATAGTTGCGCCGCAGCAAAACAACTCGCAGATCATCACGTTCCTGAGCCAGCTGCTTCAAAAGAGGAACAGTGCCATCTTTTGATCCATCATCAACAGCGACGATCTCGTAGGTGAGCTGATGCTGGACTAAGGTCGTTGCGATCGCATCTAACAGATGGGGCACGCTTTCCACTTCGTTGTAGAGCGGCACTACCACCGACACCTGCAGCGTCGCGGTTTGCAGTTTTGTAAAATCCCTCAGCAAAACATTTCCGGTCATGGCATCAGAGAAGGCAACCCGTCTATTGTAGGAGCCTTTTCTAATCCTGAATAGAAATGAATGTGATTAGCGATCGACAGATCCCATAATCACATCAATACTGCCGAGAATGGCCACCACATCAGCCACCTTCATACCCTTAAGCAACTCGGGCAGAACCTGCAAGTTATTAAAGTCAGGGGCACGAATTTTCCAGCGCCAAGGGAAGACGTTCTCGTCGCCAATCAGATAAATCCCTAGCTCACCCTTGCCGGTCTCAACACGAGCATAGAGTTCACCTTCAGGAATTTTGAACGTCGGCGCCAACTTCTTACCGAGATACTGATAGTCAAACTCATTCCACTTGGACTTCTTGCCCTCCATCATCCGCTGGGCCTCTAGGTTCTCGTAGGGGCCACCGGGTAAATGCTCAAGCGCCTGCTTAATGATCTTGACCGACTCTCGCATTTCCCGAATGCGGAGGTAGTAACGGGCGAGGCAATCACCTCCGGTTTCCCATTGAACTTCCCA
>CALFCG010000134.1 GCA_937951315.1 uncultured cyanobacterium | reverse complement strand
AGAAGCTAAAGGAATAGACAGACTGATCTAATTTAATTCTGCTAGATTTAATTCAGGGGTTCTACCATTCATCTGGCGGCCTTACTTGATTGAAGATCCGAAGAGTTGAATTTAGTTATTTTTGCTTGCTTCTCTGGTACTTGGAACAGTTCTGAACAGGCTTCTGTATTTAAGCTGACCTACCAAATTTTCAACAAAAAACCCCACTGTACATGAGCGGGGTCTATAAAGAACGATCAAGAATAAAGCTTATTTATTGGGTTGAGGTGTCATCCTCAAATAGGGTTTTATCTCAGTTACCCCTTTTGGAAAACGTTGCTTGGCATCTTCTGTCGGAATGGTAGGGGCGACAACAACATCATCCCCGTCCTTCCAGTTCACAGGAGTCGCAACACTATAGCCATCTGTTAACTGCAGCGAATCAATCACTCTTAAAATTTCCAAAAAATTCCGCCCTGTGCTGGGAGGATAAGTAAAAGAAGTCCTGAGCTTTTTAGCAGGGTCAATAATAAATACCGTACGGACCGTAACCTTTGCATTCGCATTCGGGTGAATCATGCCATAGAGATCTGAGACCTTCTTATCTGCATCCGCTAATATCGGATAGTCAACCGTCGTACATTGAGTTTCATTGATGTCACTGATCCAGCCCTGATGAGATGTACCGTCATCAACGCTGAGAGCAATGGTTTTGACATTGCGCTTGTCAAACTCTGAACGCAATTTCGCAACTTCTCCCAATTCTGTCGTACAAACAGGTGTGTAATCGGCAGGATGAGAAAAGAGAACAACCCAACTATCGCCCGCCCATTCGTGGAAATTAATCGTGCCAGCAGTGGAATCTTGAGTAAAATTTGGAACTGTATCGCCCAGTTGCAGAGACATGTTTGTAGAACTCCTTTGGTATATTTGCCGACCCGCAACAGTCATGACTAGACCTGCAGTGCCAAAGCTCATCATTAAACAGTCTAAGGGTTACAGCTAAACCTTTTACTTCTTTTTATGATCATGAAAGACGATGCGAGGGATGCGAGTGCGTTCGTCTTGCCATGAGAGAGGTCTTGATTGTTGATATATGGGTGCATGTTGGTTGCACCGTTGTTCTGACAAGCATTGCGTCGCATATTTTTAGATCTAAAGGAGAATGCTGCATCACCGTCGGGCTCCTCCTTGTTAATTAAATTCGGGATTTCAGGACTGATGGAGAATACAACCGATAAGATACAGAGACGGTTAATGTTGTGACCTAAAGGGCTTAAACGTGATTCCTGGAGAATTTGTTGGGTTTATTCCCAGTCTGCCGCCTATTACACAAACTGTTGAGAGCCACACGCTCACGTATGCATTTACCTGGGAAATACAGCGGCGGCAAGACCATCAACAATATTGCCAGTGGTATTTCACGATGGCTGAGCAGCATCGTAGAGAGCTAGAGCAAATGCGCAATGATGTTGATATTCTCGGTTGGGTTCGTCGCGATCGTCGCTGAGTCATTTCAGAAAAAACTACATTTGTCTCCGTTGATCCAATGAACATCCCCGCCGCAAGCGGACGGGGTATCACTTCACTCCGCTCACACACTTCGTGGTTCGACTCCGTTCAACAGCTCCCTTCGGAAGCTGTAATTCGTTGCGCAGCAAGCGGCGGGGAATCTGACCCTTCAGAGATTGAAGGAAATTCGGGCTAGCGCTTGTTGGTATTCAGCTGCATGCCAGTCTGCATATTTTGAAACCTAGGGGATTTGGAGCACCCTCAAGGCGTATTTTTTGACTTCCATCACAAAAAATACTTAAACATACTTTAAAGCCTCTGATGTGTTATCCTAATGAACGCATAGAGGATTCTTTGCATTTGAATTCAATGCAGCTGAACTTAGTTCGCCACTTCAACTAAGTGGTGAAAATCAGTTAGTTGGCTATCTTTTCTGTTGAATAATTCAACAGAAAAGATAGTTAGAACTAATATTATATTGGCGTGATATTTCTATTAGTCTAGCACTATAAGTATTTTTATTGACAATTTCAGGGCTTCTATCTTTTCAAAGTAAATCCTTGAAATTCTATCAATCGCCTGTTTTATATATTCTTTGCTGAAGTGATATTTCTATCCAGAAAATATTCTTGGCAATAGAATTTATTGAAAACATATTAATGAAGAACAATGTATACATTCTTATATGTTGCAAATTTTCACGGCTCAATAGAATCTTTTTTACAAAGATCTTCTCAGATCACCAAAAAGAATATGCCTTCTTTAGGCCTAGAGCTTGTAGAGAGTTACTATGTGCTGCCGGAATCAAATAGTGGATGGCTTTGTATTCGTCCCCCTGAAGATAATAACTATCCACCAATTAGTCATATTGTTGATTCTGAGTTTGTTGTTCTTGCTTTTGGTCATACTGTAGATAAAGCGGGCTCTAGTCTTGCTCAAACTATCTTAAGTGCCTGGAAATCAAGGGCAGTAAAAGGTGTCAGAGAGATAGAGGGATGTTTCTCCGCTGTTATTGCAAATCGAAAGACCGGGAAGGTCACGCTCATCAGTGATCTTGTGGGACAGCGAACATTACGCTATTGTGTCGCCAATCAGATGCTTCTCGTCTCTCCCCACGAAGTGCCTTTGGTTGCAACAGGATATATTCCAATGGACTTTGATTATGTCAGTGCTGCAAGTATTGCTTCAGTTAAATGGTCTCTAAGAGGAAAGAGTCTGCTGAAAAAAATTAACACCTGCCATCCAGCAGAGTATGTGAATTATTCCAAGGGTGAGATTAGTATTCAGTCTGCTGAAATTATTAGACAAGATTCTAGAATACCTGCGAGTGAGACTAAAGCTTTGAAGCTCCATAGAGAGCTCATGATTGAAGCTGCACAAAAGCATTTACAGACTCTACTTAGTGAATCGGAGGTGACGCTTAGCTTGACGGCTGGTATTGATAGCAGAGTTGTCCTGAGCTTATTACTTTCCGTTGTATCCCCTTCTGTGCTCCGTGCAATTACGAATGGTGGACCTCAGAGTTTAGATGTTCAAGTTGCACGTCAACTATCTGAAATATATAAAGTTCACTTTTCATCGAATGTTCCCAAACCAAAACTTTCAGATGATTTTTTGACTCAGTGCGATCTCTTAGCTTTTTGTATGAATGGGGATGCCACTAGCAAGAATGCGATGTCTAGTGCTATGCCAACCTATGAGACTCATGCTATTCCGAAAGTGGGTGGATTAGGAGGTGAGATATTTCGTGGATACTGCTACCCAAAGTTTGCAAAGTTACTTAGCCCGCATTTATCCATCACTGAAGCGATATCGACTCTCAAGAAACAATGGATTAATCAGTCTATACCTTATCAATCTCCTAGTCTGCTCGATGGAGTTATATCCCGTTTCAATACGATTATTGATGAATATTCAGTGAATTCTAGGGATGGGCATGATTCTCTAGATCTATTCTATTTGTATGAACGCTTCTCAGTTTGGGGAGGGAAATCAAAAAGAATGATGTGGAATCCTACTCCAAACTGGAGTCCATTCTCTAGTCGCAAGCTCATTCAGTTAGCCTTTATGTTACCGAATCCCATTGGTAAACAAACTCATTTTCATCGAGAAGTGATCCGTCGTTTTGCTCCTGAGACCTATTGGATTCCCATTAATGGATCTCAGTTTCTACCGATTCCTATGAGTAATAAACTGTCGCCCTTCTTGGGCAAAGCCAGTCGAGGACATCAAAAAATTCTGAAGAAGATGGGCCTTCAGAAAAAGAAGAACGTGGTGAATGAGGCTGATAGAAATACGACAGCGATGCAGAACTATATTCTCAATTTCTCCTTAATGGGGACCATTCGAGAAATCCTCTTTGCTGAGAACAGCTTCTCGCGGGAGCTTTTTGGGAATGAGGGGATTGAACATTTATTAAATGAACAAAGGCACCAATTAAATAGGCTCGATCTCATTAGCAGCTTACTCACAATGGAGAGGTGGCGCACGATGGTTCAAACTGTTTCACGTGATGCCATGCAGCAAGGTAGTTGATGGCAATGTATTGCTACGCAATGACCTTACTTATACATAACTTTTGGATCGAGAAGTGCGTAGGATAGATCAACCAGAAAGTTAATGCAGGTATAAGTAACGGCCACAAAGATCACACCACCTAAGACAATGGGGTAGTCGCGATCCAAGATGCCCTCATAGAGCCAAGACCCTAGGCCGGGCCAGGCAAATATTGTTTCCGTCAAGATCGCTCCACCCAGCAATGTGCCAAATTGCAATCCCGCAATCGTCACCACGGGGAGCAGTGCATTCTTGAGGCCGTGGGTGAGTATGACACCAGATTCTGACACACCTTTAGCTCTTGCCGTCCGCATAAAGTCTTGGGATAAGGTGCCGAGCATTGCACTGCGCGTAATTCGAACCACAATCGCCAAGGGGATAGAGCTGAGGGTTAGGGCCGGCAGCAGTAAATGCTTGACGGCGCTGAGTAACATTGTGCCGTCAAGCTGAACAATCGCATCCAGAACATAAAAGCCGGTGAGCGAATTTCCGACCCCAAGGTCGAGACGTCCACTGGGGGGCAACCAGCCCAAGTTGACTGAGAACAGATACTTGAGCAGTAACCCCAGCCAGTACACCGGCATAGAGACCCCGATCAGTGAGGCCCCTAGCGTTAGTTTGTCTAACCATTGATACTGGCGAACAGCAGCCAAAATTCCAGCGGGGATACCCAGTGACAGCGCTATCAAGAGCGAGGCAGTGGCAAGTTCAAATGTAGCTGGCCAACGGGCGAAAATCTCTTGTCGTACAGGGATACCCGAGATAATACTCCGACCAAAATCGAACTGAATAAGTCGCTGCATTAGTGCTGCGTACTGAACCGGTAGTGATTGATCCAAGCCAAGTTGTACTTGCAGAGCCGCCACCTGCTCTGGTGTAGCCCTTTCCCCCAGCATTGCTTGAGCCGGCCCGCCTGTTAGGGAATGCAAGAACAAAAAGACCAGAAGCGTAATGCCAAAGAGAACTGCGCCTAGGCTTAAGAGCCTTTGGAATAGATAGCGCTGCATCAGGGTGCTGCGGGACTGGCCGTAGAAAGCTGTTCTAGAGATTCAATCCCCAGGGGGCTAGGAGACCAGCCAGAGATAGTTGAGCGCTTGGCTAAAAGGGGTTGAGAATGAACAACCGGCAGCCTTACCAGTTCTTTTGCAAGAATCTGATCAACCTGTTGATAAATCTGATTTCGCTCAGCAGGGTCTATCACCTGACGACCTTGATCGAGTAAATCTAACACCTGATCATTCTGCCATAGACCTAAATCGGTTGTGGCACCGGGCCCGAAATGAGGATAGTAAAAGTTGTCTGGATCGCTATAGTCTCCTGTCCAACCCATCATGAAGGCTTGGAAACCGGGTTGGCGATTGCGATCGGTTAAGTAGGCAGACCAATCTTTTGTTTTGAGGGTGACATTGATTCCGATTTTGCTTAAGTCAGAAGCAAAGGCTTCAGAGATCGGCTTTGGTGTGGGGTAATAGGGACGCGATACGGGCATGTACCACAGCTCTAGATCAAATCCCTGTGGGTATCCGGCCTTGGTAAGAAGTTGTTTTGCTTTGGCTGGGTCGTATGGGTAGGTGGGTAAGGTTTTGGCTTGAAAGGCATCGAGGGCAGGGGGTGTGAAATGTTCATCTGTGGTTGCCAGGTCTTGCCAGAATGCTTCAACGATGGCATCTCGATTGATGGCGTGGGCAATGGCTTGCCGCACTTCAATCTTTGACAGGGGGCCATAGCTGGGATTTAAAGCGAGGTAGCCAACATTAAAGGAGGGACGCAGAATCACATCTAAATTGGGATCATTTTCTATTTCTGCCTTTTGGTCTGGAGATAAATCCACGGAGAAATCGACTGTTCCTGCGCGTAGTTCAGCCAGCCGACCTGCAGGCTCGGTAATAAATCGAATGACCAGTTGTTCAGTTTTGGGGAGCCCCGACTGCCAATAATTAGGATTTTTCTGCAGCAGGATGCGATCGCCTGTTACCCACTCTTGAAAGACAAAGGGGCCTGTGCCGACGGCCAGAGAACCGGCTGTACCGTACTCAGCTGCGGCTTGGGTAATTGCTGTGGGACTGGCAATCCCAAAGTAGCCTGAAGAAAGGGCTGCGGGAAATCCCGCAAAGGGTTGCTTGAGGGTAAATTCTATTGTGGCGTCATCTACGACTGTTACGGCCTGTAGGAGTGAGGTGTCATCTCCTTTGAAGCCACCAAAAAGGTTGGCCCAAATCTCAAAGGTTTTGCCTGCATTGCGAAACCCTAAAGAATTCTTAGGATCCCACCAACGTTCAATATTGACTTTGACTGCTTCAGCATTAAAAGGAGTATTGTCATGGAACTTAACGCCAGAGCGAAGCTTAAAGGTCCATTTCCGGCCATCCTGTGATGCAGCCCACTTTGTTGCCAGGCCTGGTACGAGATCCGTTTTACCTGGTTCTACGTGAACCAAGCGATCATAAATCTGTTGTTGTACATATATTGAGTTTCCATCCGTGATATTCCCCGACTCTAAGCTGACGGGTTGTCCCACTGAAGCAAAGACAAGCGTACCGTCAGGACGAGCCTGAGGGCCTCTTCCACAGTTGGATAGCACCACAATCAACAAGGCCGCCATGAATATCACCAGCCAATGCTGTCGTGTTTTGACACCAGGAAAACGGATATCAATCATAGGGATCTGGAAAAATGAGGGGAGTAATAGTCGTGTTCTCCCGATTGAATCAGCTTCTGCCTCTTTTGTCTTGTCCCTAAATCTGGTGAGTTTATAAAAGTCAGAGTGACGAATCGGACAGGATTTGTGCTAACTTAAGAACTGCCTAAAGCTGCGGGTGTAGTTTAGTGGTAAAACCTTAGCCTTCCAAGCTAATGATGGGGGTTCGATTCCCCCCACCCGCTTTTTGTACATTATACAATTCCTAAGTTATTTGACTGTTTTGCAGAGTTAATGTCTCAAACCAGAGACACATGCCTGGTACGAAAGCCCCGATCTATTTGTTGCAATGAAATTGCAGAATTCTAGTGCTTGGATATTAATTCTACACAAGTTCATTTAATTCAGGAATGTACAAGAATTAACGCAGCCTAAACATTTTTTTGGGTTGCTTTCCTGTGTGGAAGATCACTGTTTCTCCAACATCCACATCACTGTCCATGCTCCTTATCTGCGTGAATATAAGCACATGCTCCAAACGAGATTGAACGTTCTCTCGCCCAAGCGATGCTTATCAATTCCAAGGAAGCCCGATATGAAAAAGTTCACGATTGCCCTTTTCACACTATTTACTCTTGGTTCAGGCATGATGCCTGCTCTAGCTGATACAGGCAACTCTCAAACCTCTACCAACATCATTACGATTGAAGGTGATAACAACACTGTCAATCAGACGAATGTTGTCATAGTTAAGACCGTCCGCAAGGGTGGGCCCAATAGAAGGCGGGGCCAGAAGCCGTCCAAAACAGTTAACGCCCAAGATGCTCTCAATGACGGTGCTGTGTTCGGTGATCGCAACAATGTAAACCAAAGAAATAAACAGCGGATCCGCCAGATTCAACGTATGAAGCGTAGCCGTCGATAAACAATGCAAACAATATTGAAAGTTTTATACAGACTTAACTTAATTCAAGAGAGCCAAGTTTGCTCTTTTGCAGCCCTTGGCTCTCTTGAAATTCAATGTATTTTGTCAAACGTTTAAAAAGTATCAAATCCTCACCCACTCCGGGAATACAGCCTATAAGCCCCGTGGGTGTTTTTTGCATGTGTTTAAGTGAAAAAATTGTCTGAGCCTATATCGAATGGATTGCCCAACACTATACCGACCACGGTTCTACTTGGCTTGGCTTTCTTACTCCTTGAGTATGCCTTCTCTCTCTAAGGTCCATCAAGTGCTTCAATGGTTCCATTTTGAATGACTTTGATGCTCAGCTCAACAAAGGAAAAACCGTCCTAGAGGATGGTCCTTCATATTAGACGTTCTCTGTTAAGTCGCTTTTGCAACAGCAGTATCCAGATTTTTACCTATTGGTTAAAGTCTAAACGCATTTCGTTTGATGCAGTAAAGCCTAGTTTTTCGTAGACCGGCTGCCCTGAGGGAGAGGCATGTAAGATAATCCGAGTACAATGATGCGATCGCAAATACTCTACAGCTGTCTCAGTTAACGTTGTACCGATTCCTTGGCTTCGATAGTCAGGTTCCACATAGACGCCCCAAATATAGCCATACTTGCGATGTTCTTCTGAAATAAGCAATGGGTACAGACCACTGAAAAGTTGACAGCCAACCGAACCCACCACCTGGCTCTCCACTTCAGCAACAAAGGCTTGATAGTTCAGGGTCTTGCGCGCATTAGCAATGAACTCAACCGTAATCGTTGACCATTGTGGCAGCAAGTTCTGTTCTGGCACCTGATTATCAAGCCAAAGTTGGTAAAAGTGTTGGGCCAGTAACGCATCCTCTTGAGGGACTGCCTGACGAATGAACATATCTCAGACCTGCTCAGCCGCCTTCAGCATGTGATACGTCAGCATCAACTGGGTTAGCGCTAGCGGGTAACTTTGCAATATTTCTCCAGTTGTGCCGACGAGCTTTCCGATATCTTCATTGCCCTGAAGGCTACAGAACTGTCCAAGATAGGGCACTTCATTGCAGAGGATATGCTCCAGTTCGACAACTTGTTCCTTGGTGGCGTGACCGTCAATTTCAAGAACATCGACGGGTTTACCCATGTCCCGCTCTAGATCGAGACGAATGGCTTCCCCAAGATGGCTGCCTTCAGGATTAAGAATATCTGTGAGGTCAGGATGCGGAATCGTGGGCCGAAGGGTGAGGCGAACGTTCAACAATAGATCATTTTGCCCCGAGCCTTCTTCCGGAGGATAAAAAGAGACAATCATGTCAGACCACTGTCTTTGAGGACGAATATAAGCCTCTGAGTCAAATTCGCGCATTTTGAGCTGCTCGCGAACCTGCTCTTCTGTATAACCACGCTTGCCAGTATCCCGCTTAATTTTCCAAGTCGCTCTTAACTCTTCTGGGGGTGCTAAGTAGGCTTTGACATCAAAACTATCTCGAGCAGCGCGAGTTGAGTAACCCAGTAAACCTTCAAGAATGACGTATTTTTGGGGTTCGATATATTCAGGGGCATCAAATTCCCCAGTGGAGTGATTATAAATGGGCTTCAAAATAGGCTGCCCGTCCCGCAGAAGCCGAAAGTGCTGCTCCATAATATCGACATAATTACAGTCTGGAGCTAAAGCAGAAATTTTCATCTCGGCCCGTTGTTTACGGTCGTAGCGATGATAGTCATCGGTGCAGATCACCGTCACATCTTCTTCTCCGAGAATCTTGGCAATTCCTCGGGTGAGGGTCGTTTTACCGGCAGCGCTATCTCCCACAATCCCGAGAATAATTGGGCGGTTACTCATGAAATCTCCTTACGGCTTATTTAATGACCCATAAACTTAGATGAGATGCTTTCCCTAGAGTCTCAGGGCAGGGATAGATTTTTGTAATGCTTGAATTCTAAGGTATTGCAGGTCTCTTTTCAGCTTAAGACCCGATAAATAAAGACATTGGAAAGAAGTTTCAGTCTAGGTTAATGTCCCTATAAACTCTGGTTGCGTGGACCGAATACCGATGGGTCTCCGCGTCACTATCCCTTCAACTAGAGCATTTAATTATGGGACTTTTTGATCAAATTGTGAGCGCCATTGACAACCCCAATCTTCAAGCAAGTGCAGGACAACTGGGCGGAATTCTAAATACAGTTCAGAGCCTCAGCGGTTCTCAAGGAGCCAGTTCAGATTCCACCCAGGCAGCTCTGGGGGTGGTCGGTAAACATGTACGCTCTGCGCTAAAGTCACAGCAGTCGGGTGGCCAAGCACAATCTCTTGTGAATCAGTTTAGTGGAACAGGAGCAAACCCTAACGCTGTGAGTGCTTTGTTTTCTGAGGGACAGCAGCAACAGATCGTTCAGGAAATATCCCAGCGGACGGGTCTTGATTCCAAGATGATTGTGGGCATGTTGCCGATGTTGGTACCCCTCGTCTTAAACCTACTCAATAGCGGTAGCCAAAATCAGGATCCACGCCAGGGTGGGAATCCGGTTTTGAATAGTTTCTTGGATAGCGACGGCGACGGCGATGTCGATGTCTCTGATGCTCTCAAAATGGCCGGTAAATTCCTCAGTAGGTGAGGTCCAGAGGATCAAAGCTTCAAGTTATCGAGTGAGCTCAGAGCCTTGGAGATGAAGTGTCTGTGTTGAGAAGCGAATCTGTGAATATTTTCGCGGCTTCTGCTTCCAGTCAATTATTGAGGTTGTAATTTGAAACCGTCCCCACATCCTCAGACATGGGTAGGGGGCGCAATGTTAACCCATGCGAAAAAGACGCTTTAAAGGGTTGGAGGCCACTAAGCCTGATACTTGAGATAGATCTTGCTGCGCTGCTTTGACTGGATCGGGGGCTGTGAGAATCCTGATGGCATGCTCAAGCAGCTCAGTGTCAGGGTCTTTCTCTGTGGCTGAGACTAAAGTCGCCTTTTCTTCGTGACTGTGAACTCTCTCCTCAGCCATGGCTACTTTATAGGCTTTGTTCAGCTCTGGGAGGCTCGCTGCGATTGTCGGCAGTTCCACAACGCGATTTTCTAAGTTCTGCCCAATCGAGTGAAGCTGAGCTTGTAAACCAGCAGGTAAAGAACTTTCTTGCCGACTCAGAGCCGTTATAAAAGCCGTCAGGTTATCTTCTTGCTGAGGGTTGAAAAAAACCATATTTCTAATTTCACTAATTTGTCTTGAGGGGTCTATTCATCGAAAATAGGCCAGAAATCTTAGTCCTTGAAGTTAGGTGACACTGAGAGTCGATCCCCTCCGCTTCTACCGGAGGGGATCGATTTTTGTCTAGCCCTCGAGTTTTTTACTG
>CALFCG010000133.1 GCA_937951315.1 uncultured cyanobacterium | reverse complement strand
CTCGTGGACTATACCGGCCCTGTCATTCGGCTTTCGAATTTGAGTGCGGAGGATTTGTATGTGCTGCTCGGCAAAATTCGTATGGTGTTTACCAGCGACAATCCTAAGCAAAAGCTGATTCCCGATGATGGTATTCAGGCCTTTATGGCCCATTGCTCCCAGTACATTGGTGAAGCTTATTTCCGGACGCCTCGCAATACCATCAAAGCCTTTGTTGATTTGTTGGCGGTTCTTGAACAAAACAAACAGGTTGCCTGGAAAGATTTGGTCACACAAGTCCAAGTTCAATCAGAGGGCGGAACAGTATTAAAGTCTGCCTCTGCCTCCAGGAATGGCAAAAAGAAGACCCAAGCCAGCCGCAAAGATGAAGATTTAGCTGCTTTTCGCCTGTAGATCCGAATGTCTGGTCACGCAGTCTAATGCTGAGATTTTAGATAGTTCACTAAAGCTCTCAGTCCGAGGCTGTAGCTATCAGGGCCAAAACCACTAATCTGGCCCACAACAACAGGGGCAATGTAAGAATGGTGCCGGAACGTTTCGCGCTTGTAAATGTTACTTAGATGCACCTCAACGGTGGGGATATTTACAGCTGCGATCGCATCCCGTAAAGCAACGCTGGTATGTGTATAGGCTGCCGCGTTAATTAAGATGCCTTGGTGTTTCTGAGAAGCGCCCTGGATCGCATCAACAAGAAGACCTTCATGATTTGATTGTAGTGCATCAACTGCGATACCCAGTTCTGTCGCAAGACTATCTAGGTCCCGGTTAATATCCTCCAGGGTTGATGCACCGTAGATGCCAGGTTCACGCTGACCGAGGAGATTTAAGTTTGGTCCGTGCAGAACCAAAACACTTAAAAAACTAGAATCCAAAACAGTTGCAAATCGAGAGGTTAGCGATAAATCTCACGATTGCGAACGGGAATAGGCACTGGCTCTAGCTCTGGCTCTCGCTCTGGCCCCAATAGGATCTCCGCCACGCGTCGAGCGACGTTTTTGAGTTTTTCCAGTACTCTATCTAAAAAATCCATGACACGTACTGTTCCTTAAATCAACATTTCAAGATCTGTGGGCTCACTTCGGCAACTCCGGCCCAGTGACTCACCACTGAATTAAACGTTACTTTTTATTAACTTGCTTCTCATTATTTATAACATATTTACCCAAAAGAAGCTGAGCGGCAGTCTTGTAAAACAGCCCCTCAATCCCCTAGTGATAGGGAGGAGGCTAATGAGTAGTAACTGCTTAACTCTATCGGCTCAAGGTCAGAATAAAAGTTTACCTAATATTTCCTTAATCTTATGGCAAGTATCCGTCTATGTGTGCAGTCTCCTGCTTAACTGTGTATTGCTGAGATCGCTTCCATCTATATCGTATTTCTTGTTTTATCTCGATCTACGAAGCGTTTACAATTACAACTAGAGCACTTGCTCCTAAGCTATAGATAGACTGCCTTGGGCCGATTTCTAGATTCCTAAATGGAGGCCCTGATGCTAGTAATCACTTTAGTTTTTGTAACGCTCTATAAACTAGTGTTGCGAAATTTCTATCAAATTGTGTCAGTTCTAGGGTCTTGGCGGTTCTAGCTACGATTTTTTTGGTAGAAATCGTAAATACAAACAAAGGATCGTAAACAAACGTATATTCCGTCCCTAAGGAGTTCGCTTGCATGTTCACCCACGTCAAATCCACGATTAGACACGTTGCTCCTGATGACTTGCGAGGTCGCTCCTTAATGAAGGTGGTCTATGTTGTGTTAGAGCCGCAGTACCAAAGTGCTCTCACGGCAGCAGCCAAGTCAATCAACAAGAGCCACGATAGTCTGGCGGTTGAACTCAACGGCTATTTGCTTGAAGAGTTGCGGTCTCCAGAGAACTACGAAGATTTTCAAGAGGATGTTGCTTCTGCCAATATCTTCATCGGCTCTCTCATCTTTCTCGAAGATCTGGCAGACAAAGTCGTAGAGGCTGTTCAGCCCCATCGGGATAATTTAGATGTCGCGGTGGTTTTCCCATCAATGCCTCAGGTGATGCGCCTCAATAAGATGGGCAGCTTCACAATGGCGAATTTGGGGCAGTCCCAGAGTGCCGTTGCGCAATTTATGCGCAAGCGTAAGGAAGAAAAGGGTGCCTCATTCCAGGATGGCATGTTGAAGTTGTTGCGCACTCTGCCCAAGGTTCTCAAATACTTACCTGTGGATAAGGCGCAAGATGCCCGTAACTTTATGCTCAGCTTCCAATACTGGCTGGGTGGCTCAGAGGATAATCTAGAGAATTTCCTACTGATGCTGGCGAATAAGTACGTTCCTGATCTAGAGGATAAAGTCCAGTTTGCAGATCCGGTCACTTATCTCGATACAGGGATTTGGCATCCGCTGGCCATGGAAATGTTCAGTGATGTTCGAGAGTACCTCAACTGGTTCTCGTCCCGCCGTGATATTCCTGAGGCATTGCGGAAGCCTGATGCTCCTACGGTGGGGTTGATTCTGCAACGAACTCACTTGGTGACTGGGGATGATGCCCATTATGTTGCCACCGTGCAGGAGCTAGAGTCTCGTGGGGCTCGTGTTCTGCCTGTGTTTGCCAGTGGACTTGATTTCTCTGTCCCCGTCGAACAGTATTTCTATGACCCCGCTGACGGAAAAACTCCGATTGTGGATTCAGTCGTTTCTTTGACGGGGTTTGCTCTAGTGGGTGGCCCTGCTCGCCAGGATCATCCCAAGGCCGTGGAAGCATTGATGAAGCTGAATCGTCCCTATATGGTGGCGTTGCCGCTAGTGTTCCAAACCACGGAAGAGTGGGAGGAAAGTGAGTTAGGCCTCCACCCAATTCAGGCTGCTTTGCAGATTGCAATTCCTGAGTTGGATGGTGCGATTGAGCCGATTATTCTCTCTGGTCGGGATGGTGTGACCGGACGTGCGATCGCACTTCAAGATCGGATTGAAATGGTGGCCCAGCGCGCTATGAAGTGGGTCAACTTACGTCACAAGAAGCGGGCAGATAAAAAGCTTGCCATTACCGTTTTCAGCTTCCCGCCGGATAAAGGGAATGTTGGCACGGCAGCCTACCTGGATGTTTTCGGGTCTATCTATAAGGTGATGGAAACCCTCAAGGAAGAGGGATACTCCATTGAAGGTCTGCCAGAAACTTCCGAAGAGCTGATGCTAGAGATTCTCCATGATGCCCAGGCTCAGTACAACAGTCCTGAATTGAATATCGCCCACAAGATGTCGGTCAGTGAGTATGAGTCTTTGACGCCCTACTCTCAACGTTTAGAAGAGTCCTGGGGTAAGCCACCCGGAAACCTCAATAGCGACGGTCAGAACCTATTGATCTTCGGCAAGCACTACGGCAACTTGTTCATTGGCGTCCAGCCCACCTTTGGTTATGAAGGTGACCCGATGCGGTTGCTGTTCTCTCGCTCCGCAAGTCCTCACCATGGTTTTGCTGCTTACTACACCTATCTAGAGAAGGTGTGGCAAGCAGATGCTGTGCTTCACTTTGGGACCCATGGCTCACTCGAGTTCATGCCCGGTAAGCAAATTGGGATGTCGAATGACTGCTATCCCGATACGTTGATCGGTAATATTCCGAACCTTTATTACTACGCTGCTAATAATCCCTCTGAGGCAACGATTGCAAAGCGCCGCAGCTATGCCAATACCATTAGCTACCTAACACCGCCGGCAGAGAATGCAGGACTCTATAAAGGTCTCAAGGAGCTTAGTGAGCTGATTAGCTCTTACCAAACCCTGAAAGATAGTGGCCGGGGTGAGGCCATTGTCAACACGATTATGGACAAAGCTCGTCTGTGTAACTTAGACCAAGATGTGCAGTTGCCTGATGTTGATGCGGCTGAGATGTCCACGGATGATCGTGAAATCATTGTCGGTAAGATTTATATCAAGCTGATGGAGATTGAGGCGCGCCTGTTGCCCTGCGGTCTTCATGTGGTTGGTAAGCCACCCACCGCAGAAGAAGCGATCGCAACTCTAGTGAACATCGCTAGCCTCGATCGAGAAGAAGAAGAAATCATGAGCTTGCCCACACTGATTGCTCGCAGTGTGGACCGCGACCTGAAAGAAATCTTCCGGAACAGCGATCGTGGTGTTCTCCAAGATGTGGAGTTGCTGAACTCCATTAATGAGGCTACCCGTGCTGCGGTTACGGCCCTAGTGCAAACTCAAATTGATGAAGAAGGTCGGGTTTCGCGCCTCTCTCCTCTTAATCTCTTCAACTTTGGTAAAAAGGAAGAGCCGTGGGTGAAAGCCCTGGCTGAATCGGGTTATCCCGATGTTGATGAAGAGATGCTGCAGCCCCTGATTGAGTATCTAGAATTCTGTCTCAAGCAGGTGGTGGCGGATAACGAAGTCGGTGCTCTTGTTCAGGCTCTAGAAGGAGAGTACGTCCTTCCTGGTCCTGGCGGTGATCCGATCCGTAACCCAGATGTGTTACCGACGGGTAAGAATATTCACGCTCTTGATCCACAGGCGATTCCGACGGCTGCTGCCGTGCAGTCTGCGAAGGTTGTTGTTGATCGTCTCCTGGAGCGCCAAAAGATTGAGAATGGTGGCGAATGGCCAGAGTCTATCGCACTGGTGCTGTGGGGCACGGACAACATCAAAACCTATGGTGAATCACTGGCTCAGGTGATGTGGATGGTGGGAGCGAAGCCCATGCCGGATTCCCTCGGGCGCGTCAATAAGATTGAGCTGCTACCTCTAGAAGAATTGGGTCGCCCCCGTATTGATGTGGTGGTCACCTGCTCCGGTGTGTTCCGCGATCTGTTTATTAACCAGATGGCGCTGTTGGACAAGGCTGTAAAAATGGCGGCTGAAGCTGACGAACCAATCGAGATGAACTTCGTGCGCAAGCATGCCATGAAGCAGGCCGATGATTTGGGTGTAAGCGTCCGGCAAGCTGCTACTCGGATCTTCTCCAATGCTTCGGGGTCCTATGCTGCGAATGTTAACCTCGCGGTGGAAAATAGCTCTTGGGATCAAGAGGCTGAGTTGCAGGAGATGTATTTGCAGCGCAAGTCCTTTGCTTTCTCTTCTGATAAGCCCGGCGATATGGACCAGTCTCGGGAGATTTTGGAAGCGTCTCTGAA
>CALFCG010000132.1 GCA_937951315.1 uncultured cyanobacterium | reverse complement strand
TGGGTGTGTCTGAGGACCCTGAAAGCTTTGTCTTTAAATGGCTGCAGCTATCGTGCCTAGATTTGAATGATGGAACTATGCCGAAAATTCCATATGGAATTTTCGCTTGAATGTGCGGCAAAAATTTTATTCAATTGATATGCGTGCTTGGTTCTGTCTCCAAAGAGCTTTCAAGAAGTCAATGGCCTTTAGCTTTTCTGCGTTGAGATTTGACTTGGTTTATGCCATACCTGCAATCTAGCAATATAGATTACTTTTCGAGAGCACTGGCCTTGGACCGCAACTCGAAAGCACTCTAAACGTTAGATCTCGTTGTGTGATGTGAACTATATGGATAACGAGTACGTCATTTTGGATAGGTCGGCGAGTGCCTCGTTGGCTATCAGTCAAGATTCATAGGGTTCAATTTCATGGGGTTCAATATCAAGAAAATGGCAGTGGCCATTTCAACCGCTGTGCTGATTTGGAATGTCGCTGCACCTAGTCGTGCAGATTCGCCGATTACTTCAACCAACTTTGCTGAGGCATACCAGGATTACGACATTGTTAAAAAGGCGCAGAAGTCTGGCAAGTTAGATCTTGAGATGGCACAGTACCTCTCATCAAAATCAACCCCTATCGATATCAAGGCTGCCTTAATCAATGCCTTGTCTTGGAAATTTGAAGGCAAACGCAATGCTACGCTCTATCGCTATTATTTGGGTCTGAGCTACGATCAGCCCGCTAAGGACTTGACGCCTGATCAGCTCACGGATGATGAGCTATTTGCCTTAGGCTATTTAACGGTTATGGATGATTACTTCAAGCCTCAAAATGCTCTGCCTTATCTAGAAGTTGCTCAGCAGCGTCAACCCAAAAGCTATACGGTGGCAATGGTAAATGCTTTGACTCAGGCCCAGGTTGCTCTGGATTCTAGTTGGTGTCAAGTCTGGCAAATTACAGACAAGGTTTCCCGCGACTCAACTTTAGAACAGGATTTACGCCCTCAGGCCAAACGCATTATTCTTGATTATATGGGTCTCTATAAAGATAGTTGTCCTTAACTGTGAACTATTCTTCTGGGCTTCAACCGCAGACTATCGTTCTTAGCCCCTTCTTTCCCCTTTCTCCAATGATTTTTAACGGCACTTTCCTCTAGACATCCGTGTTCACTTGAGCGTCGTCTAATGACTTTAGTGTCAACAGAAAAGATTCAGGTCGAAAACAAATGGGTCCAGGTTAGAACTTGCTGGGCTGCTTCCTCAGTTCCTTCTTGAGGGAACTGAGGTAGAAAATCTTTATCTTTCATAGGAGTGTACGGGCCTTCCTTAAGTTCAAACATCACCGTGTTAGGGGTGAGAGCAATCAAAGAATGAAACTGGCCCTCGGCTAGCTCCAGGCCATAGGTTGGGCCATGAGCCTTGAGATGCTCGGTTTTGATGACTTGCCCCTGCTCATCAAACGCTAAAAAGCCAATTTCTCCCTGAAGCACCATGAAAAACTCGAAGCCGTTACTGCCCTTGGGCCGCAGGTGACGATGGGGCCGGACATAAGACCCCGGCTGCAAAACATTGAGGAACCGTTGCACGGTATCCGGTAACGCATGGAAGTTATGATTTTGGCGCAGGCGAGGAGACATAAGGGCCTCTTCGGCGACTGTATCAAACAAGCTTTGGGTTAGACGCTTGATGTGTACCGTCATACTGCTAACCACATTTGGGCTGTTCGAGGAGGAATCAGAAGTGAGAACGTATCTCCTGAGAGGGTCATTTCATACTGATGAATCAGGTCTCGATATTGACCTGGATTCTTCACGCCGAAGGTATTGAAGTCAGCCCACTGGTTAGAGCCACTCTTATTTATCGCCACAATTCCTGTTTCTCCTCGCCGGAAGACCAGCAACACATCTGTTTCGTACAGGATCGCCATCGGTTGCCCCGCTACTGCATTGTGGAATTCAATCATGGCTTTTATGTCGGGACGCTTGTAGAGATCTAGCCAGCGATCACGATCCTGTTCGTAGTGAGATTCATTATGGTCTGAATAGATGAGTGGCACCCCACCGTCTCGTCCCAGAATGTAAGCATGGGCAAGGTGTTCATCCTGAGGCTCCAGGAGCCAAAAGCGAAAGCCATCATTGTGCGGAATATCGTGGTTGACGACAAAGGTCACCGCTCGATTCCAGGGTAGGGCATTATCCTGATGCTGAGATTTGGCCAAAGATCGTAACGATCCTCCAAAACCAAAGGCTTCCCGAATGGTTTGAAACAGTGGGAAATCATAGGCTGAGATCCATGTTTCTCTTAGAAACGGATCGAGAAAAGTATCTTCGTCGTGATCACTGCCGGTTAACACTTCTCCAAACCAAAACTGCTTTTGGAACTGGGGATTATCGGCTAGGTTATCAATCATTCGCTCGGTCATGTGCTTGATGGCATCGAGGCGAAAGCCATCAAACCCCATCTTCACCAAGGCGCCTACCATTTCAGTTTGCTGCTGTAAAACCCAGTCAGAATCCTTGAGATCTGGTAATCCAGACAGGTTTTGATATTGAACAGATCCCCGGTCTGACCAATTTGTGATGTCGCCAGCGTTATTGAAATTAAACCAAGAAAAGAGGTGCTGTGTCAGATCACCGTAGAGTCGATTTTCTTCATATACATCTTGTTGTTGCTGATAGCGTTCAAGTTCGGCTTCGCC
>CALFCG010000131.1 GCA_937951315.1 uncultured cyanobacterium | reverse complement strand
GCCTTTGCCCATGCCTCCGCCAGCCGGAGTGAAACTTGCAGTGTAATCACAACAGCAACTTTGAATGGGAAAGTTGGTTATGGCGAAGGATGCCCTCGCTCTTATGTCACGGGGGAAACGATAGAATCAGCCCTTGCTTTTCACGAGCAGCATAGCTATTCTCTCAGTTCTATAAATTCCCTTGCTGCTTTGCAGGCTTGGATTGCTGAGCATCGCAAAGAGGTTGAGGCAAACCCTGCAGCCTTTTGTGCCTTGGAGTTAGCCATTTTGGATGTACTGAGTTGCGATCGCAACCAAAGCATCGAAGACTTTATGGGGCTACCTGATATCAGCGGCAGCTTTACTTATACAGCTGTGATTGGACTGAGCTCCTTAGAGACCTTCCACAAACAAGTCACCCAATATCAGCAGGCCGGTTTCAAGGATTTTAAGCTAAAAATCTCGGGAAATCTCTCAGAAGATCTATCTAGACTCAAAAAACTTCAGGCGATAGGAAGAGTCCGCTTGGATGCGAATAACCGATGGACCAATATAGAAGATTGTATTGCTTATATTCAGGCGTTGCCCACACCCATCTTTGCCATTGAAGAGCCCTTATCCGCAAAGGATTTTGGTGGATTAAGCCACATTCACACCGTAACGAAAGTTCCCATCATCCTGGATGAGAGTTTTACACGTCAAGAAGACTTCGATGAACTACCCACTGGTCAATGGATTATCAATCTTCGCCTCTCAAAACTGGGTGGAATCCTGCAATCGATGGCCATTGCAGAAGAAGCAGAGCAACGCAGGATTCCGATCATTGTCGGGGCTCAGGTCGGAGAAACTAGTTTGTTAAGTCGTGCTGCATTGACACTAGCAAATGCCTATCGAAAACTAACGATCGCACAAGAAGGAGCTTTCAGTACTTATCTCTTACAACAGGATCCCTTTCTGCCTAAAATTCAGTTTGGAAAGGGCGGAGCATATACTTTCCAAGCCGAGAGTAAACGGAAAGGCTTGGGATTAACTTTCCGTCATTTATGAGGACTGTACCTAGGCCTATCATTCCAAATATAAATGGCATAATAAAGCCTTCTGCCTATTGCAGGCATAGACTTTGGTTGACTAACAATACAGTTGAGTTGACGCTGTCTTTCTCGTTGCTTCTTTGCCATGGAAGCATATTGACGCCGTCGAACGCTACCGACTAACCATTGAGTACCAGCGTGCTACGGTCATCCTCTGCACTGCGCTCACCTGCCTAGCACTTAGCTTTCCTCCCTGCACCAAGGTGGAGAAAACAAAGTTTTCAACACCAGGGGCATCGGAGGGATTAATCCGCGCATCTATCCCCCGGCCAATTACCTCAAGCAAAATAGCCACGATCCGGTCAAAAGGCGCCGTTTCCAGGAGGCTCTGGCTGAGGTAAATCGTGTCTATGGATGCAGCATAGGAAGCACCCAAGGCTCCATTCAACTGTGAGGAACTGAGCACCTCAATCTGCGGTAAATCAGTAAAGTCTCCAGCTTGAAATTGCTGGCGGAGATGGGCCACGGCGGTAGGGTCAGAGATCTCACCAAAGGCTTGATTCAGAAGAAGATCAAAGTGTGGCTCCGAAGCAGCCTTTTTCAGAATAGACTGGACCGCTGATAAAGCGTCGTTGAGTACCTCAATCTGCGGTACATCATTGAAGTCTCCAGCTTGCAAGTGTTGGCGAAGATGGGCTGCAGCGGTAGGGTCAGAGGTCTCACCAAGGGCTTGATTCAGAAGGCGATCAAGCTGCGGCCCTGAAGTAAAATTTTTCAGAATAGCTTGGGCCGCGCCCCAAGCTGCCTTGAATAGATTATTCATGGTGGTGAGTCCTTAACTTTATATTTTGAGGCGAGCTAAGACCCAAATGCATTTTGGGTTTTAGAGTACAGGCCAATCTTTTACGATGGACTGTGCCGTTCATGCTTCATGCCATAAGGGCTTTTGAATCTGTTTTAGTATCCCCTTAAAAACATAGGGATATCATGCCAAAGGAACCGTGGGGAAACAATGCAAGATGATAAGTTAAGAGTCCAACTTAAGCGCGAGGCGTTAACTTAACGTTGAAACATAAGCGCTGGTGATAACTTAAGGGCCAATGTTTTTGGAAAAGTGAGACTTAAGAGCACCCTTGTTGTCAATCAGAGCAATAGAGAATTATTAGGAGATGCCTACCCTGATCAAATATCCTACCAGTATGGATACGACGGATTCCGTTCGTACCGTGTCAGAGTGATTTGCTTAAACTAGACCTTATTGCTCCTAACTCAGTCCGAAATAACCCGTATTAACGTTCCAGCTTTGCTAAAACTTGGGCAACCCAATCTGTATTGAACACATGAGCATAGATACGATTGTTAATCGAGAGCTTACGATCACGTTGAGCCACGAGCCCAGACAGGATCAACTCTGAGAACTCTGTGTTTTCATCTAAAGATACATCCTCTTCTAGCAAAATTTGCTGATACTGTTTCAAAATTGGAATTGCTCCCTTGCCTAAACTGAGAATGCGATCGCGAATCGTCTTTAAATGTTCGGGTTCATCTTGGGCTTCCCAGTTTTCGATAACTTGAGATTGTACTAAATCCCCAATCCACTTTTGTGTGTTCTCCTGTTCTTTGATGGGAGGGGCTGCCTTATGAATCAATTTGCAAATTTTCTGGGTTAACAGAGGCTGGCCATTACTCCAAGCCAGAACCTCATTGAGCACCACTTGAGGCTTGGCTACTTTATCAGCCAAACCTCGCAGCAAAGGTTGGGCCTCGTGAAGCATAAATCCACTGAGTTTGATCGCCTGACCCACATTAAACGGCGTTTGCCGCTTGTCTTTCAGTAGTTGTGCAGGAGTGACTACGCCCAAAAATACAAAGGTGAGCCGTTTAAATTTTGGTTGATCTGACCGTTTATTGAAGCAGCTACGTAGGAGCATGAAAAAGTTATCGGTTTTGAAACCTAAATTGAGGACGCTATCAATCTCATCAATAAAAATCACAGTAGGTTGGTGAGTGGCTTGAGGCTGACCATCATCCCCTTCATTCAAAACCACTTGATCAATAAATTCCCCCAGTCGCTGTACTGGAGAGAGGAAATCATGTTCTCGCCACCAATCACGAAATTCCTTTAGGCTTTGCAAATTCAAGCTGGTCGCAACCGCATAGGTGAAGCCTGCATACCATTGATCAAGGGTCGTTTGCTGATTCCCCATTTCTGATAAATCGATCGCAGCACAAGTCATTCCTTCGTTCTGAAGTCGTTTCATAATTTGTACCCGCAGGCTGGACTTTCCCATCTGCCGAGCATTGAAAACGCAGCAAAACTCTCCTCGCTTCAGCGCTTTGAATAGATAACGATCTGCCTGGCGGACCACATAGGTGGGGGCATCATTGGGCAGACTGCCCCCAACTTGATAATCAAAGGTCAGCGGCTCATCGACGTCTCGGAGCAGCGCATTTTCAATTTCTAGCTCTGATTGGGTCGCTTTGAGAATTTCTACGGTCTGAGAGAGTTCTTCCGTGCGATCTTTAACCTTTTGTTCCAAGGTTAAATTAGATTCCACTAACCGATCTTTGGCTCGATGTAGTTCATTGGTCTGACGCAGATTTTCTTGCTGTAAATCACGCAGGTTGAGCTGGGTTTGAATGCGGGCGATGAGTTCATCTCGAAAAATGGGCTTACTGAGATAGTCATTGGCCCCAGACCCCAAACCTGTGACAATATCTTCGACCTGGGTTTTGGCCGTCAGTAACAGTATTGGCAATTGATCTGCTGCATGGTGTTGCCGGAGTCTAGCCGTTACTTCGTAACCGGTCATTTGTGGCATCATCACATCTAGCAAAATCACATCTGGTATTAAACCACCATCAATCAGCTCTAAAGCTTCTGGTCCATTGGTGGCGTGGGTAACGTGATAGTTTTCAATGGACAAAATATTAGCAAGGACTTGACGGTTGGCGGGATCATCATCCACGACCAATATATGGACCGCAGAAGCCTCAGATGTGCGGTTAGGCGCAACGACTTGGGGTGATAAATGAGTCGGTGAGGGGCTCTTAATGCTTTCCTGAAAGGGAAGACGCTGTGACTGTGACGGTGTTGATTTAGTCGCAATTGGCAGGGTAAAGGTAAATTGCGCTCCATCACCCACCGTTGACTCTAATCGAATACGCCCTTGATGGGATTCTACAAGGTTTTTCGTCACCGCCAGTCCGAGACCAACCCCACCATATTCTCGCGTAGAGGCCCCTTGCGATTGGACAAAGGATTCAAAAATTTGTTCGTGTCGATCCTTCGGAATACCTACGCCTGTATCCGCGATCGAAATAGCAACAGCATCCGCAGCAGAGGGACGGTCTTCTGCCCCCTCCCCAGCGGAGGAGCCATTTCTCTCAGTTTTTTGGGAATCATTTCTCTTCCGTTCTAAAGATGCTGTGATTCTTACCTGGCCCTTGTCAGTAAATTTGATCGCGTTACCCACCAAGTTATAGAGAATTTGTTGGAGACGATCTTCATCTGCCTTCACCGGTGGAAGATCCGCTGCAATCCCATTCACCAGTAATAACTCCTTATTTCCTACCAGCGGACGACACAGTGCCAAAACAATTTCTGCGGCCTCTCTCAGATCGACGGACGTTAAACGCAGTCTGAGATCGTCTTGCATAATTTTGGAAAAATCAAGGATATCGCTGACGAGGTTGTAGAGTCGTCGCCCGCTATTCGCAATCATCGCTAGATTAAACTCTACCTGTTCTGAAAGCGGTCCCGTGGCACCTTGAATCAGTGATTCACTGAGGCCAATGATGCTATTCAAGGGGGTGCGGAGTTCATGGGAGGTGTTCGCGAGGAATTCATCCTTGAGCTGATCGAGGCGCTTGAGTTCTGCATTCGCATGCTCTAGCTCTGCATTCGTTTCTGCTAATTGAGAGGTGCGTTCTGCAACCGTCAGCTCCAAGTTGGCATTCAGATTTTCTAGCTTTTGGGCATGGGTTTCCAGCGATGCCATGACCTGGTTATAACGACGGGCAATCTTGCCGACTTCTGTAAAGGGCTCTTCCGGTACCCGCAAACTAAAGTTTTGGGTTTGGGCTTGCTTGTCCATGACCTGGAAGAGTTCATAGACTTCTGTTTTAGCCTGATGTTCTGAGACGTTCAGCCCCATTTCTTCTGCTTCCACAGTGACTCTGAGGGGTGAAATGCGATTGATGTTAGACAGGACTAAATAAGTTATCCCAAACGCCCAAGCAAAGGCAATAGCGATGCCAAAAAGTTGGACAAGAACTTGACTATGTCGACTGAGCCCAGTGCCCAGTAAGGTCAAATCGCCAAATAGTGCGACGGCCAATGTGCCCCATGCCCCAGCAACACCATGAAGTGCCACGGCCCCTACCCCGTCGTCGATGCCCCAATGCACAATCCAATCAGTTGCTATAATTACAATCAAACCAGCAATTGCGCCAATCAGAACCGCCATGGGGGTACTTACAGCATGGCAAGATCCGGTGATTGCAACCAATCCTGCCAAAGACCCATTGATTAGGGTTTCGGCTTCCAACAGCCGACGGCGAGACCAGCCGAAAACTGTGGCTGAGACCATGCCGGCAGCCCCTGCAAGAACGGTATGTACCATGATTCCTGGAATTTGCTCATTAAGAGCAAAGGTACTCCCGCCGTTAAAGCCTAGCCATCCCACCCACAGCAACATTGCACCAAGGACTGAAAAGGGAAGGTTGGACCCATTAATTTTGCGCGATTGTCGCTGACGTCCAGCATGCGATCCGCTTTCTAAGGATTCAAGGGACTGTTGACTCATAAATCGCCCGGTGCGAGGACCAATTACAAGCAGTGCGGCTAAGGAAACCCAGCCTCCAATGCTATGAACAACTGACGCCCCGGCAAAGTCCACAAAACCCAGCTTCCCTAGCCAACCTGTCATGGTTTCAGTGTTTGTCCCATTCCAGACCCAGTGGCCAAATAGGGGATAAATGATTCCCGATATCAACATCGCGATGGCCAGATAGCCGCTGAATTTTAAGCGTTCAGCCAAGGCCCCCGACACAATTGTGGTGGCTGTGCCACAAAACATCATCTGAAAAATAAAAAAAGCGGCTAACTCAGGATCAGCCTCTACATGGAGGAAAAAGCCAGACGTTCCAATGCTGCTAAATTGAGAGGCCCCAAACATTAGGGCATACCCAAAGCACCAGAAAAGACAGATGGAGATTCCCAAATCTGCCAAGTTTTTAATCGCTACATTAATACTATTTTTCGACCGGGTGAGACCCGATTCAAGGCACATAAAACCAGGCTGCATGAGTAGGACTAGCCCTGCACAACCAATCATCCAAATGACATCGAGATCGAGCATCGTTTTATTGATCAACTACTTATGATTCAGCCATCGAGAGACGTTCCCGAAAATACTGGTTATATAAGGAGCAATGGGGGGTTGCCTCATTACCCTGTAACTTTACAAGGCCCATACTCTCCAATTTGAATGCAAAGGATATCGCTAGTGGGACGGGTGTTGAAGACTTTAGGGTCTCTTGAAAGGCTGCTGCGAGATCAGGTTCACGCTCTAGCAGCAAAAATTGCCGATTCAAATGATCACGATAAACGCCTGTTGGGGTGGCAGCCGTCTTCAGTAGCGTTTTCAGTGTTGTTCTATTCGTGCGCAGATAATATAGGGCTAACTGCACCAGATAGGGGTAACCATTGGTCGTAATCATCAATTGTTCTGCTTCCACCCTTGTGAGTGCTAAGCCATATCGCCTTGTTAAATCCAGGACCTGCTCAATCGTAAAGGGCCTCAATTCTATGGGTAAACCAACATTGAACGGAGATTTATTGACGTTCAATGGAATGTAAATATCCGTTGAATGAGCAACTATCAATCGTAGTTTTTTCCAGATCTCTCGATTCTTGGCCTCTTCATGCCATGTTCGCAGCAACCCGAAGAACTCATCTGCTAATTCAGGATAGCTAAACAGACGATCTACATCATCAAGGGCCAAAACGATCGGCTGGGATGTCTGGGCCAATAGGTATTGTTCAAAATAAATTTTGCAGCTCATTTTGCTGCCAAACATATCATCCCAATAGTTGGTCAGCTCATTTGCTAAGCCTAACTCTCTACCAACATTGACACTAAACCATTGCAAGAATTTTGAAAGTTCTTGGAAAATCTCTTGATCAGCCAGTTGTAAACTCAGAAATACGGTTTGACAGCCGGCTTGAGTTGCGTGATTGAGAATACGAGCCATCAACGACGTCTTGCCCATCCGTCTTGGTGCTTTGATGCGTATCAAAGTCCCTGCTTGTAAAATCGCTTGATAACAATCTGTCTCGATGGGAGGACGATCGATATATAGCCCTGAATTTAAGGCGACTTGCCCTTCTATCTGAAAGAAATCAGGATCAGGCTTGGTCTCTATGGCACTCGGTTCCTCGGTGTGTTCAACGTCACCTCGTGAGACAGACTCAACGGTCGTCAATTGATTCGGTTTGCAATAGTCTTCAGGAGTAAGCGGTAGGTCAAATGACTTAAAGTAAATTTCTAGCGTTTGGCGATCGACTGGGGCTTCTCGTCGTCGCACTTTAATGAGGGTATGGGGGCTCAGCCCTGTGATCTCACTTAGGTCTTCTAAACTGAAAGGTTTCTTGCTGTTTGCTGTCTGTTCTGCACGAGTCTGCGCCCCCTGGAGAGTCTGCCAACCCAGTGTTGAAAGCACAACCCCCCGTTGACGTTTAATCTTCCTCGAAGGTTTTGACACGGTAAAGCACACATCCTATCCATCACATTCAATATATTAATCTCTTTAACTGACATAAATATTACGAGTTACATATTCCTATTGAGAAGAACGTCATTTGTCGCCTCTATTCATAGAAACAGACTGCAATAAGAGGGAGAAATCTCACTATTTTTGACTGAGAAAATTCGCTGATTGCTGATCAATTCATACTGATTGAAACAGGTCTAGAATTTTTCTACCTATGGTCAATACAGCAAAAAGATTGGAATGAGGTTCTCTTGCTCCGAAATTGTTCTGAGTGATCAAAAGCTCAGGATTACCAAGCTTCATTTCACTAAACCCGAGTGCCGTTTGTTCACTTCCCCCACAGCTAAGTCTTTATCTGTCACCAATAGTCTTCAAAATCTAAGTAAGCTGTCATGTGAAACATGCTCGTTCTTGATCTATCAAGTGGTGCAGCTGAATCTAGAGAGATTCAAGCATATACTTCCTTCTATCAATATCCATGACCAGATCAAGCGATTGACTGATCAAGGCGGTCGTGTGCTTCAGAACAAAACCGAGTCCGCGTGTCAGCACAAACTATATCTTCGTCATTCCCCTTTGAGAAGAAGCTCACACCCCATTAAACCCAATGTTGAGAAGTTGCAACTCAATTTGTTCCCTATTGAAAAACCTAATTTTTCCCCATTGAGGTTTCTTGAGACGTTGGTGAAGATTGAAAGTGTCAAGCAAATTGATGTATCCCTGCCACAGAAAATAGATTTCCGTAGTAGATTTCATCAGATCAAATATCATCAAGGTGAACAGCAATGAATAATTTTTCAAGAAAAGCAATCAGTCTAAAATTCGCAATTCTGACAACAGTAATGCCACTATTCTTCTCCTCATCCCCAGCCTCAGCAGCATTTAGGAACACCTGCCAAGATGTGGGGATAACGGTTACGAATGACACAGGAAAAGCCATCAACTTAATTGATCTTGAGTACTACAATGATCGAACTGGACTTTGGAAAAATCTATTCGTAAGAAACCATATTCTCGATGATGGTGAGTCTAAGACCTACACAAAGAATCTTCTCAAGGTGAAAAAGGTAGATACAAAGGTCAGAGCACAATATCGCACACAGAAAAGAGGAAAGTGGAGCTGGAGAGTATCAGAGAAAGATTCTGCCCAGGCAACTTGCGCAGCAGACAGCGTATACAGTATTACGCTTAGCTAGCCAAAGCGCTCCTAACAATCAAATCTCTTGCTCTATCCCAAGCCTTAGCCTTAACAGTTGTCTCTTCCTACTTTGTCGTTAACGCTAATGGACGAATATTGTCTATATGATGGGGAAATTTATCCTGAATTTTCTCAACAGGTAGCTTTAGAAAACAACGGGAGGGGTGGAATTAGTCGGGGCTATTCGATGAATTCTATATTGCTCTTACATTGATGTTGAACAATTTCCCTGAGGCTGTTTCTTTGGCTAGATTGCAGAAAACTCAGTTTTATACTTTTCTCGCTATTGTGGGGACAACCATACGGAATTTTCTGGAGCTTTGTGGTTGGTCCTAACACTGACTCAGCTCCACCAACATATTGACTTGCGATCGCATCTCTCCCTTTCTCACCATGAATGCATCTTCATCCCATTCCTATCGACATCTGGGCGGAAGCCTACCTCCAGACGACCCCACCTATGTGGTGCGGACAGCTGATCAAGAACTCTATCAAGCCTTAAAAGCTGGTGAATTCTGCTATGTCCTTAACTCAAGGCAAATGGGAAAGTCCAGTCTGCGGGTGAGGGTGATGCAGCAACTCCAGGCAGAGGGAACGGCCTGTGGGGTGGTGGATTTGTCAGCCATTGGGACTGAGATTACAGAAGATGCCTGGTATAAGGGGGTTGCCTATCGCATACTTCGCAACTTTAAACAGGCTAAGAAATTCAAGTGGCGGCAGTGGTGGGATGAGCATAGCTTTCTCTCGCCAGTGCAGCAGCTCAGTGAGTTAGTTGAACAGACATTACTCACTGCCGTAACGGATAACATTGTCATTTTTATTGATGAGATTGATAGCGTTCTCAGTTTTGACTTCTCTACGGATGATTTCTTCAGCTGGATTCGATCCTGTTATAACAACCGGGCCGACAACCCGAACTATCAACGTTTAACGTTCTGCTTGCTGGGGGTTGCCACTCCATCGGATCTAATTGCGGATAAAAAACGGACGCCGTTCAATATTGGACGTGCGATTGAGCTAAACGGGTTCGAGTTTGATCAAGCCCAAGCAGCATTAATGCCGGGGCTAGCAATGGAAGCTCCAGAAAAGTCGCTGGAGCAGATTTTGCATTGGACTGGTGGGCAACCGTTTTTAACGCAGAAGCTGTGCCAGTTAGTGAATCAAGAGCGAAATTGCACGATTCAGGAGGTGGCCCAAAATCATGTCATTGAGAATTGGGAAAGCCAGGACGAACCAGAGCATCTAAGAACCATTCGAGATCGCATCTTCTGTCACCCCGATCGAGCCAGTCGATTGCTGGGATTGTACCAACAGATTTTGCAAAAAAAGGGTGTACAAGCTGACGATAGTCCAGAACAAAGAGAGTTACGCCTCACTGGACTGGTGGTGCGACGGCAAGGGCTGCTGCAGGTGTTCAACCCCATTTATGCAGGCGTGTTTGATCACGCATGGGTTGCCCAGGCTCTCTCAAACTTGCGTCCCTATGCCCTCGCGCTAGACGCATGGGTTTCATCAGAACGCCAGGACTCATCATGTCTATTGCGGGATAGTGCCCTCAAAGAAGCACAAATTTGGGCTGCAGATAAAAGTCTCAGCGATTTGGACTATACCTTTCTCGCAACCTGTCAGGAGGCAGAAAAAGCAGGCGTTGAGGCAGCTTTAGCCATAGAGGCAAAAGCCAAAAAGGTACTGGCCATTGCCAATAAGAAGGCTCATCAACGCATTCGTTTAGGGGCAGGTATTTTGACATTCGCAGGGCTGGCTTTAGCTGGATCCTTGACCTATTCAAGTCAGGCTGCGATTGAAGCTCAGGCCGCAAACGAGAATAAAGTGCGGGCAGAACAAGCAGAAAAAACAGCGCAGGCTAATACCCTGCTGGCAGAGCAAGACTCACAAAAAGCGCGCACCCGACTCAAGCTTGCCCTTTCTGATGTCAGGAAAGCGAATCGGATTCTTCAGCAGACCCAAAATCGTACCCGAGTTAAAATCAGCGCTGCCAACCAACAGATTCGTGCTGCCCAAACAAGGGTTAATCAGGCGACTCAAGCCACTGCTCAGGCAAAATCTCGAACTCAGCAAGCTGAACTCGAACGGAAACAGGCTGAGCAGAAACAACAGGTTGCGATCGCAAGTGAAGCGCAAGCCAAAACCAATGCAGCCCAAGCTCAAGCAAAGGCTCGTATCGCCCTAACCGCTCAAGAAAACGCTGAAGTGGCCCAAGCCAAAGCTGAGACAGACACTCAAATAGCGCTGCTAGCGCAATCGGAAGCCCAGTTAGGGACAAGATTAGAGCGCACAGGATTAAAGATTCTTCAACGGTTTTCAGTTCAGGAAATCCCCAGTTTGTTAGCGGCTGTCAACTTAGGCAAAGAACTGCAGCAAAGTATCACAGGGCATCGACGCCTCGCAGATTATCCTGCAGCAAGCCCTTTGTTGGCCCTCCAAACAGTGTTGGACCAAATTAAGCAGGTGGGGACAATCTACGATACCCCCAATCCTTTTCGTTTCTTCAATCAAGAAAAAAGC
>CALFCG010000130.1 GCA_937951315.1 uncultured cyanobacterium | reverse complement strand
CACGCAAGCTCGATTTACCCATCTGGCGAGAATTGAGAACATAACAAAATTCTCCCTGCTGTAAATGCTCATAGAACGTGAAATCGCTGACACGGGTGACATAGCTGGGGGCATGAACGGGTAGACTGCCCCCAACTTGGTAGCGATAGTTCGGCTGTGCGTCCCCCACCGAGAGACTACGAGATTGCATCACGATTTAACTCTCGCTGGAAATATTCCAGATAGAGACTGCAGGATGGAAATACTAGATTGTCAGTCAGTTCTACTAACCCAAGGCTTTGTAGGTGGTAGATCTGCAAAGAGTTGAGTTCAATCCCTGTTGGTGTATTGGTGACCTCAATATACGCAGCCGTTAAGTCCTGTGACTGCAGCAACTCTTCTCGCAATCGCAGCAAGTGTTTAAAGTAAATTCCTGTTTCCTGATCAGATGTCTCGAGAATAGTCCGCAAGGACATCTGTTCAACCGCAGCTTTGTAGATTGCCAAATGAACGAGATAGGGATGCCCGCCCACCCTTTGCTGCAGTGTTTCTATCTCCGATCTTTGCCAGAGAAGTTCATATCGATTCGCTAGCTCTTGAACTTGTTCCACTGCGAACAAATCTAACGCAATGGGTTCACCTACATTCGTCAGGGGGGAATGGTTGATATCAAGTGAAACGTAATCTTCGGTTGCGTGGGTAATCACCAGCCGCAACTTTTCCCAGACAGGCGAGCTTTTCGATCGCTCATGCCAGCTTCTAAGCATCCTCAGCACATCGCCTGCAACATGTGGGTAGGGGAAAATCTGCTCGACACTATCGATTCCCAATACCAGCGGTTGGTCCAGACTGGGCAGCAGGTAGTCTTCAAAGTATTGGCTGCAGTTATCAATGCTTGTCAGTAGCTCCGAATCCCAATAGTCTGCTAGTCGATTGTCTAAACTCAGTTGGCGTCCGACCTGCAGACAGAGCCATCGCAACAAGCGATCTAAATCATTCAGCAACGCTTGGCTCGACCACTGACAATCTATGTAGGTCGTCTGATGTTGGTGCGCCTCGGCCTGTTGCAGAATCCGATTCACTAAAGAGGTTTTTCCCACCCCTTTGGCCCCTCTAATGCGGATTAAAGTCCCGGGATGCAGCACCACTTGGCAGCAATGGCTCTCAACCTCTGACCGCTGAATATAAAATGGAGACTTCAGAGTTACTGGCCCACCTGGATAGGGTTTGTAGGAGAGCGATTTTGATCCCAGAGACGTCTCTTGTGCTGGCTTTCGTTCGAGGAGTCGTTTGAGCACCTCTCGTAGCTTCGATTTATTGACTTCCTCACCCGAGGCTCTAGCAAGCTTGGTCCACAATGTGGGTGCGACATCGCCAGCAATATAGCGGCTAGAGTAGTCCAGCTGCTCAGCCATTTTCTCGTAGGTGAGACCTGTCAGGCATTCTTCTAGAACATCTACCTCAATGGTTCTGAGATATTCTTTATCGCATTGAAAAACGGCTTGATTGGCTGCATCAATGAGCTGTTCATGCGGAAAATCTGTGCTTCCACTCATAGGAACCTCTTTCTGTTACGCCTCTCTTGTTCGCATGCCAAGTAACGGGAAAAAACGTCTGCACTTAGCTGTCTTCAGTTTGGAGGACAAGGGTTGCAGCCGCAATCGGATTTATTCAGGTGTTGAGATTAGACCCTAGTCTTGCTGCAGTTGTATGACTCCACGTTGCATTCATCTTGATTGAAGTGAGTGGTGTTATTTCAGTTGGGTAAGAGAGACATAAATCCTTCGACTAAATTGCTCTGATGTCACAACATATCGACTGCGATTGCCTGTAAGTTCAACCCCAAGACCTGTATATTATGCAGCTACATTTTGTATCTGTTTTAGGTAAGGTCAGAGGCATATCAATTCTAAGGAAACAGTAATCCGTAAAGCTAATACCATGACTCAATCCTCAGCCAATGCTGCCACCTTAGATATCGCCATTATTGGTGCAGGACCCGGTGGACTCAGTGCCGCTCATGCACTCGCCAACCGAGGTTTTTCTGTCGGTGTTTTTGAACAAGCCCAGGTTCTACGACCGATTGGAGCGGCTCTGGGGCTTGCCGAACAAGGCTATGCTGCTCTCGGTGACATCAGTCCTACCCTCTCTAAGCAAGTGCAAGCTAGAGCAACAAATCCTCAACAACAACTCCTGATGCGGCCCAGTGGAGAAATCTTGTTCGCCGACGAATCACCCATGGCAGGCACTAGTTTTACTTGGTTGGGATGGTTTAACTTGCAATCTTGTCTCTATGAAATGCTCCCCGATTCTGTAAAGCTCTATCTCAAACACAGCTTGATTCACTTCGAGTCGGAGCCTCTTGATGCGCCGATTCGTCTTACGTTTCAAGATCAACCCGACCAATTTGCGCGCATTTTGGTGGGAGCGGATGGCTATCGCTCAGTTGTGAGAAATAAAACTGTCGGCGATGGTCCACCTTTGTACACGGGCACAATGACCTGGCGAGGCAGTCTGCCCCGACAAGCTCTATCTCCTCTGGCAGCACCTTTCATTGAAGGTGCTGGTTTTCAGCTGATTGTTGGCCAACAAAAGAACTTTTGGATGATGGATGCTGGTGCTGAGCAAATTGCCTGGGGGGGCACAGCCCCTCAAGTGAGCCCAGAGAAAAGTGAGTCTGCTTTAGAGACTGTTCTTCAAGTTTTTGAAGGGTGGCCTCCCATTGTGCAAAAAATGATTCTGACAACCGATCCCATGAGCATCATTGAGACCGGTGTCTTTGATCGGGAACCTGTTCCTCAATGGGGAGATGGTCAACGCATCACACTTTTAGGCGATGCGGCTCATCCGATTCGCCCAGCCTTGGGGATGGGGACAACGCTTGCATTCCAAGATGCAGTGACGCTTGCCGGTCTCCTTGAGGATGTCACAATGACAGATATTCCATCAGTCTCAGATGCTCTGATGCAGTATGAACAGCAGAGAATTGAAATCACAGCACCCTTACAAAAAAAAGCACGTGAACAGGGTTTAGCATCTCATTCAGATGATCAGGCCGATCGGCTCAAAATGGGATTTGAGGCAGCATTAGCGAGCCGAAGAAAATGAATGTATCTTGAATTGGGCGAATCCAAGACCTTGAATCTGCGTTGCATAAGACCCAGGCATTTATCTTTATCGGGAGACGTGGAGTTTCTATCCGGCGTGACTATGGAGCTGAGTGTCCCTCTGTAATCTTGTGGGCAGACTCTGTGGTGAATCTACCAATTATGGATGCTCTTCAAACCGACCCTGCTGCAGATCGGTGGAGTGGCTTTTAATCACGTACTTTTTAGCAATCAAACAATAGATAGATCAATCTCTATCTCCGGTGTTGAATTGATGACTATGATTTGTGAAAGGTATTGTAATGAGGCCGACAGCTAGGACTTTTTTTGTTGCTAGAGTGCTCTCTAATTGGGTTTCAGAGGAATGTGATGCTCATGTGACCTCCCTGCTTGCAATAGGTGAAATTTATAAAATGAAGAAGGAATACGGGGGATGTGCTTCGCCAAAGAAAGATCTTAGAAATATTTCCCAATCAATATGCAATTAATGTTCCTTGGGTTGATGCTTTTTAGTATGACTATTTTTGGGGTGAAAGCATTATTTATAAATATATTTTTATTCTAGTTTTTATGCTTATGATTTCCGCTTTAAGCCTTCCGTCTATTGCTCGCGCCGCCTGCGATTTAATGTATTTGATTTTCTTTAAATACTTTATTAGAATTCTATTTTGCAGACCTTGACTATCCCCATATCTGATTCCATGATTGAATCAAAATTCAATTTCCCTATTGTAGATTTCTCTGCGTATCATTCTAGTCCTGATGAGCGACTAGTGCTGGCACAAAAATTAAAGAAAATCTGTCATGAGATTGGATTCTTCGTCATTAAAAATCATGGCATTCCTTCAAGGGTCATTGATCAAGCTTTTGGGTATAGCCAGGATTTCTTCGCACTCCCTATTGAGAAGAAAAAGCTGATAGATAAGCGAAAGTCCCCATATTTTCGAGGTTGGGAAGGTGAAGGTGCCGAAAGCACCAATAATTGTCCTGATATTCGTGAACAGATTGACTTGTGGACTGAGCATCAGCCTGTCACCACTGACGGACACCCCCATTATCTAAATTTACTGGGACCGAATCAGTGGTTGCCAGAGGAGATACTGCCTGGATTTAAGGCGTCTATCCTGCAATATATTCATGAGATGAGACAGCTCGGGGATCAGTTGATGAGCCTTCTTGCGATTGGTCTTGACTTACCGGCGAGTTATTTTGATCATCATTTTGGTTCAGAGCGTATGAGCCTGACTAAATTGATCCACTATCCCCCTACTCCAGCCGGTGGATTTGGTGTCAATGCGCATCAGGATACGGGTTTTCTGACCATCCTGCATCCTGGTGAAACCCCGGGTCTGGAAATTCAAATGGCCGATGGATCGTGGTTGCCGGTTCCGATCATCGAAAATACATTCATCATCAACTTGGGTGAAATGTTGCAGGCAATGACGGGCAACTACTATGTCGCGACGCCTCATCGTGTGGCGGTATCCAGTCAAAGATATTCCATTGGTTATTTTCACGGCCCTTCTCTCACGACCTCGATTAGTCGCTTGCCGCTTTCCACGGAGTTTAGTGATGCCGTCTCCGCAAGTCCTCGACATCTGGAGGCTGGATTTATGGCTCCGATCAAGGAAACCAAATCAGGGGTTAAGGCAATGAAGGGTGTGCTGCATGCAGCAACCTATGGCGATCAGCTATGGAATTACTTCTGCCGTAGTTATCCAGAGAATGCCAAACAGTTTTATCCCGATAGGGTGGATGCCCTTTGAAGTCTGTTGTTAGAGGCTTGGTAGGGTTGACGGAACCATCGAACTTGCAACATACTCCACATGACTTGATTCCAGAGCTAGATTTAAATCAATTTAGCTTTCTCGCTCTCCAATGGAATTTTGGAACAATTGATGTTCTTTTTCTGCTTCTTAATCGGTTTTTATATCGGGAAATTAATCGCGCCCAATAACTTTAAATTGATTTTCGCCTCAGGATATATTGGCTATACGATTTTCTCAGGGGTTATCCATGCGAGATCTTGGATTAATGTGCTGCCCCATCATGAACCGGCCACGACGATTATGATTCCGGTCCTCTTAGCCTTGTCTCTCCTTTGGATGCGGCTAGCTTGGAAATAGCGAGCCTGGCCTCAATTATTGTGATCGATGTTCTCACCATTGGACATTTGAACTTTCTTTGGTTCGAGTCGATCCAAATGATTTAGATGTCTACATGGGGTGCAACTCTCCCATCAAGACATTCCATAGAGCAAGAATTTGTAGATGCTTAGGCAGTCAAAAGCCCCTGCTCATGAGAGGTTGTCTCATCTGCAGAGGCAGGATTAATTGGATTGAATGTAATTTAGAGGCCGCCAGCCGCTCTTAGACCCAAAATCATACCCACACCAATGAGGTGGCCGAGGCTAGTAGTGGCGAGGAATTCAGGCCATCCAAAGCCCTTGAGAATGTCTGGAACGGGTGGACCAGGGAGTTCAGGTCCGACCCCCTGCTGCTGGATAGCGTAGCGACCAATTGCGATCGCAATTAAATTGCACACTATCATCAGCACCCCAGTATTAAAGGTCCAGGAATACTCAGGGAAAGTCGTCAGCAAAATAAGATTCATGAAAAAAAGGTTCTCCTAAACAGCGAAATAACTGTAATCGGTAGAATAGCTGTCAGAATTATAAAAATTGGCGGGTCCCAGATTTACATATTGTTTTAAGAGTTAACATTCAGCCGATGCAACCACCTGCCTCTCATTTCGACTGGCCCCCGTCCCTCCGCATCAAAATTTGTGGAATCACCCAGGTTGATCAAGGCTGTGCGATTGCAGCTCTCGGTGCCCATGCCCTAGGTTTTATCTGCGTTCCTCAATCACCACGCTTCATCAAGGCAGAGCAGATTTACGAAATTACCCAGCAATTACCCCAGATCTCCTTGGATGGTTTTCCCTTGGCGCGCATTGGCGTTTTTGCCAATGCCACAGCCGCACAAATTCAAAAGACCATTGGAGTTGGTCAGCTCACAGGTGTACAACTCCACGGCAATGAGTCCCTGGCGTTTTGCCAGCAGCTCCGCAAGGCCATTCCTCAAGTGGAATTGATCAAAGCTTTCCGGATTAAGGATGTGACCACGTTGACCCAAGTCCTGCCCTATCAAGACACCATTGATAGCCTTTTGCTGGATGCATACACACCCCAAGCTCTAGGGGGGACAGGCGAGACTTGGGACTGGTCCCTCGTCAGCGATTTTGCACCCCAGTGCCCTTGGTTCTTAGCCGGTGGCTTGACCCCCGACAATGTGACCCAAGCCCTCAGGCAGACAGATCCTTCAGGTATTGATCTATCCAGCGGTTTGGAAACAGCCCCTGGCGATAAAGATCTGATGAAAGTCAAGCGTTTATTTCAACAACTTTCTGGCTAATCCGTCGCTTGTTTCTGTTTTGCAATCTCACAGAACCGATCCAGATCGCCTCGGATATTGGCTTCCACCATCTTGCCCAAAAAGAGATCGTCCATCAGGGCCAAGATGCCAGGGACTCGATAGGCAATCGACATCTTGACGACGCAGCCATATTCTTTGCGATCGTAGAACCGAATTGCGCCTCGATTGGGCAGTCCATCCACCGATTCCCACTGAATAATCTGCCCCGGAATCTTTTTGAATGTGCGGGCCTGCCAGGTAAATTCAAAGTTACCGCTTGCTAGTTTCCAGCGCGAAATTTCAGGGTCTTCATCCGAGATCGTGACCGACTCAATCCAGTTCATCCACTGGGGCATCTTCGCGATATCAGCCCACATCTGCCATGCAGCATTCGCTGAGATGGGTGCTTCCACTTGTTCGCTATGTTCTAGCCAATCGGACATGGCGTCTCCTCAGGCTGAATTTGTGAGATGTTCTCCAGAATTGCGCGCGCTGCTTGATGGCCAGAAAGGGTTGCTCCTTCCATGCTGTCGATATAGTCCTGCTTGGTATAGCTGCCTGCCAAAAAGAAATTAGAAATCGGCGTTTTCTGATCCGGGCGGTAGGGATCCATTCCGGGGGCTTCTCGATACAGAGATTGTGCCAGCTTCACAACGCTGTACCACGTCATATTCAGCTCTCGTGCAGAGGGGAATAGCTCCTGCACCTGTTTGAGCACGTGGTGGGCAATTTCTTCATTGCTTTGCTTAATAAAGGGGTCGCCTGGCGTTAGCACAAGCTGCATTAGGGAACCCTCCCCTTCTTTGTAGTAATCCTTTGGACTGGTGAGGGCCAGATCTGCAAAGCAAGAAAAGTCTGCATCTGCTGTATACAGCAGGTTATCTAATCCTGTTGCTTGGCCCAATTGCTTACGAGCCTCAGGATCTTGCAGTTCAGTGACCCAGCCATCAAATCGCAATTGCACCGTCGCCACTGGAACGGCCTCCAGTTTAAAGATGTTGTCAAATTCCGGCCATCGTCGCCATTCTTCTGGCAACAGCTTCTGCACCCCTGGTACATCGCAGGCACAAACATAGGCATCGGCCTTGATGTCTTCTTCTCCGTCTTCCGTTGCCACTCGGAGTCCGGTGACACGTGTCTCTTGTTGATCTTCAAATAGAACTTCTAGAGTCCGGCGACGTGTATGAATTTTCACACCACGACTTTCTAGATAATTCACAATGGGTTTGTGCAGTCGTTCATGGGGCGAACCGGACAGCATCCTTAGGACGGAAGCTTCAGTGCGAGCGGCGAAGAGTTGAAAAATTGTGAGCATACAGCGGGCTGACATGTTCTCACAGTCAATAAATCCCAAAGCATAGGCAATGGGATTCCACATGCGCTTAATGCTGCCATTACTGCCGCCATGACTGCGAAACCAATCGGCAAAGCTAATCCGATCTAGCTCGCGAATGGTCTTCATTGCCCCATCAAAGTCAACTAAACCTCTCACCACTGGACTTGTACCAAGGGCGAGAGCATTCTGAGCTTTATCTCGCAGTGAGAGCTGAGATGTGGTGAAGAAGGCCTTCAATCCATTAAAAGGGGCGCCCGTGAAAAAGCGAAAATCTAACGCCCCAAGCTTGCCACCTTCATTTACAAACGTGTGGGTATGTTCCTTCAGTAAGAGTTCATCAAATGCGCCAACCTTTGCCATTAGAGCAAAAAGGTTGTAGTAGCAGCCAAAGAAGACGTGCAACCCCATTTCAATGTGATTGCCTTCTTTATCCAGCCAGCTACTCACTTTACCGCCGACAAAGGGACGCGATTCAAAAATTTCGACGTCGTGCCCCGCATCTACCAAATCCACGGCGGTTACCATGCCGGCTAAGCCTGCGCCCACGATCGCAATTCGCATACTCTAATATCTCTATCTTTTTCTTCTTTACATATTGTAATAGCCCAGGGGATGACGCTGACAACTACTTTGATTGTGTTTCTACGAAAGGCGTTGGGGCACAAGTTGCAGGGTACCGAGTTCGAAGTCAGTTGCAGAAAGTGAACGCACCTCAAAGAGTGCCACCAGATCATTCAACGTAGGCTCTCCTCGCGACTTCCCCGTTCCTCCCTGGGCGATCACAAACCCGCACCAGCCCTGGGTCTTCTGACAGCGTTTGTTCCACTTCCGCTTTGCTTGCTGATGAACCGGATCTTTTGTAGCGTATTCGCCGAACAACTGTAGCTGCTGATCTTCAGTTTTAAGAATGCCTATATCAAACTCTTGCTGATCCAAGGGGCCGTTGCCTGGATTAAAGCCCAGTCCTGAAATGCCCCCACTTGCTTTGAGGGTTTCAATCATTGCCTTGGCTTTAGGGCGAGTAGTCTGCACCATCATAATCGGGAGTCCATCTCCTGCCATTGTGACGTTGCCTGCTTGATGATGGCGAGCTGACATCCGCAAAATTTCAACAATCTCCCAGGGCATCATTCCCAGGCTAAAAAATGCCTTTTCAGGGATTAAGTCTTGACGCAATATGGGGCTCTCTGAAAGGGCCTCGGCCATGTCTTCGGTGTTAAATCCTGAGGCCCATAGTTCCGAGGCTAACTGTGGCAGTGTTTTAACGCGAACAGAATAGGTTGTGGGTTCTACTCCCTGACTCTGAGGGCTGCGAATTTGGTAGCGACCACTGATCGCAGGAAATTGATCGGGTTCTAGCTTATGGCCGTGGCGCTGCCAAAAACGATGGAGAGCTTCCAAGGCAATGGTCAAGGAGGTTGCTTCTTCCTCATCTAAGAAGGCCCGCATTCCTTCTAGAGGATGGATGCTACCAAAGATAGCTTCAAACCCATCTTGTTTAAGATTGCCGGTTAAGGTGCCTGTTAAAGTTTCATCCTCAGTATCAAAGTTAAGAAATAAGCAGTCTTGATGTAAAAAAATTGCTTCCATCTCATCGGGTGAGATGGTTTCCCTCATCATTTCTTGCCGAAAGTGCCGTAATGATTCTTCTGTCCGGTAGAACAGCAAACCATACTCAGCTCCTAACAAACCCATGACTGAGACGTAGAGCGTATTCAGATCTCCGCGATTAAGCGTGAGTTCCAATATTTGGTGATCCCCCAGTCGTATCCAGGGGGCATCAAGCCAAAGGGTTGCCGCAGCTTGCAGGAGTGATTCACTACAGAACGAAGGGAGAGGTGGGGAGGCCACGGCCATCATGGTTTTAAGCTCCTGACAGATCTCATCAACCAGGGGCAGCTTTGGGGCATACGAGACCTCGATATTGAGATCTTGCAGCGCACCACGTAAATAAAACTGAATTTCGCGATCGCAAACCAACACTCCGCAGGGCCGGGCGGGTTGAATCGGTCCTTGGGGAGATTCCATCGCCATAATCAGAGTCCGAACTAGGGACTCTAAGCCATCCATTGTGGGTACAAAATCCATGGCTCGGATAATATGCGTCCGATCCGTCCAAACAACCCAATCGCTCGCATCCCCTTCACCTCCCTCCAAAACGTTTCCCGGTAAAGGTCGCCGATCTCCCTGCCAAACATCCTTGGTTTGCGGTAACTTCTTGAGACGACGCACAGTGGAGGGATTTAGAACAGTCATAGGCGCAGCATTGAAGTGCAAAAAGCTCTTTTAACAATGTCGAGCCAAATGGGTGAGCTATTCCCATACTCAATAAATCTTTGAGCATGCAATTTAATTCCCCTGAAAAAAATGGGTTTGTATTCCTTCGTTATCGCTACATTTGATAGCTGAAGTGGGTATCATAGGAACTAGTGCCAGTCGTAGAAAAGCAAGGCGGAGTAGTGTGGTAGACGTCAACGAGCAAAAGATATTGCAGCTTGCAGCACAGGGGAATTTGCAAGCAGTGGCGGTCGTCCTCAACCGTCATCTCATTACTGAAGGGGTGCACATTAAAGTCAAAGCTAATAATCGCTGTCTCCAGATTCTGCTGAAAGCTTTAGAGGGCTCAAATCAGCCTGCCATTTTGCAAATACTTCAGCAACAAATGGTTAAGCTGCAAACCAATGCCTTTGATCTCGTCAAGATCTACACACCATTACCCGGCACACAAACAGCGAATTTAATTCATAGTTTTGAACTCCCTGCAGCACCCAGCCCTGCGGCGCTCGGCTCAACGCCAACACCGTCTCCGATATCCGCACCCCCGTCTCAGGCAGAGCCTGGAAGGGCATCCGTGGCTGATTTTCTAGCTCGAGTTACCAGTTTAAATGACCTCAAAGCTCTGCAAAATCATCCTTTTTTCACGGGACAATGTCCACAGTGTGGTGCCGCCCATGAATATGCAGAACTTCCTGTTTATTGGGACTGTCGCCATTGCAATTGGAAAGATGATCTGCGTGAAATAATGACGCAGGTTACAGACCTCAAGCCGAAGACAACTGCAGCTGAAATGAAACGCCTCGGCAATTACTTGATGGAGGCAGGATTGCTCACTGAAGCACAAATCAATGTTGCATTAGCCGATCAAGAAATTACAGGCATGCGCCTTGGCGAAGCCCTTGTCAGACGGGGTTGGGTCAAGGAAGAAACAATTGAATATTTAATGAAAAAAGTGATTCTTCCAGAGCGCCAGAACACCAATGATAATGATCTAGAAGTTAGCCAAAACTTAGTCAAGGCATTGCTCAAACAACTCCCAAACTCAGGCGTTCCGCAGCAATCCAATGGCCAACACCAACCCTCACCAGGCTCTCAAAGTAAGCCAGCTTCAGCTGTACCTAATGAGCGTGCCACATTGGTCTTACCCGATCTCGATATTGGTGAGCATTTAGAGGATTACCTCGCTGAGTAAGCTCTCTCAACCCAAGATTGCCTAGTCCTGAGGTGCAACCTGGGGTAGGCCCATACTATAGTTTCGGACCCGGCTATTTAGGTTATAGCTAATCACACCTTTTTGCAGCAGCGAGCGGACAAAATGCTCAAGATCTGAGCCAATTCGACGTAAATTATAGTCGGTCAAATCTTCGCCACTATAGGACTCGACCAAGTCATCAAAGGTCGCATACACGCGCCTTAGAGCATCTTCGTTCCACTCTAATTCATTGTCAGGATCGATATCTAGGGTCAGTACTGTATCGCTGGGCTTCAGCTGATTGTCTTTAACCTCTGCAGTAAAGATATGAATATGGCGGGTGGTGGACTTTATGAGCATGGTCAACTACGGTGGCAACTTTCATTATTGTATGCACGGGGGGCGTCTGTTGCGCTACCCGATCGGCCTATTTTCGATGCAAGAATATAACATCGAGCCGTCTACTGGGCAGGCTCGAACCTCCGTTTTTGCCTGCAGTTCTTCTCCGTTAGAAAATACTTAGACTTTCTGGATTTCACCAGAGGCGAGACGATCCCAATAGTTTTTCAGGTCTCCAGCTACCTCGTTGGACAAGATATAACAGCCCAGTAAATTAGGGAAGGCCATACCGAGGAATAACATGTCCGTAAAATCAATCACGACGGAAAGGCTGAGCAAACTCCCTAAGAACGTGCAGATGATGTAGATGACTTTGAAAATAATCACGCTGCGTTCACCAAACAAATAGGTCCAAGCTTGGATGCCGTAATAACTCCAAGTGACGATTGTGGAAAAGGCAAATAGGCAGACGGCAATACTCAGAAGAACGGGAAACCAAGAAGCCACACTTGAAAAGGCTGCGGCTGTCACTTCAACCCCCTCTAAGTCTGTTTGTTCATAGACGCCTGAGACGATAATGACCAATGCGGTCATATTACAAATGACCACAGTATCGATGAAAGGTTCTAATAGAGAGACTAAACCCTCGCGAACAGGCTCGTCTGTTCGGGCTGCAGAGTGAACAATAGAGGCCGAGCCAATCCCTGCCTCGTTGGAAAAACTACTGCGCTTAATGCCTTGCACCATCACACCAATAATGCCGCCGGTGACAGCTGTGGGAGCAAAGGCTTCTTGAAAAATGAGACTGATGGCCGCGGGGACTTGAGAGATGCTGCCCAAAAGAACTGCGATACAACTTAATAGATAGATGATGGCCATGCCAGGCACTAGCTTGGCTGCAACCGCCCCAATCCGTTTGATTCCTCCGAGGACGACTAAGGCCGCTACGGCTGAAATGATCAAGCCAAAGAGCCAGGCCGGAAAAGCTGGGACGACATTTTTGACAGCAGCATAGGCTTGATTGGACTGAAATAGGGTGCCGCCGCCAATACTGCCACCGAGACAGAGGATACAAAATAAAATGGCTAGTCCTTGCCCAACGGGACGCAGTCCTCGCTGGGCGAGTCCTTTATTGAGATAATAGGCTGGTCCGCCTAGAACGGTTCCGTCGGGCAAGACTTGACGATATTTGACGCCCAGGGTGCATTCCACAAATTTACTCGTCATGCCGAGCAAACCTGCAATGGTCATCCACACCATCGCACCGGGACCTCCAATGCCAATGGCAACAGCAACACCAGCAATATTTCCAAGTCCTACCGTTCCTGAAAGCGCTGCAGATAAAGCCTGAAAGTGTGAGACTTCCCCTTGATCGTGGGGGTCATCAAATTGACCGCGGACGACACCAATGGCGTGTTTAAAGCCTCGGATGTTGATGAATCCCATCCGCAGTGTGAAAAAGATCGCTGCAACAAACAGCCACAGAACAATGAAGGGAAAACCATTCTCGCCACCGATGGAGAAGAAGAAGAAGCCGCCTAAAACATCATTGATCGGCTTAACAACGGCATCAATTCCGGTGAGTTCTTCCTCTGCTTGTGCAACAACTCTAGTGGCTGGGATGACGACCAATAAGGTGGTGATGAGTAGGTACACCCAGGGTGTTCTTTTGCCACCCAAAAACGAATGAATCCAGGGTGGGGCACCGTGGTGGGTGTGTCGTCCTCTAGCGTTGGCGCTTAATTGCTCTTTTTCAGTCATAATTTTTTTAGTTAGACCTCAGCTCAGCCGCTCAGTTCCGTTCGATTCAGCTCACTAGCGCTGTTGGCATAAGAGCTTAGCATCTTCCTTGTGCTCTAACCTACTTTTATGCCTTAAGGTGCAGGTCGCATATCTATCACAATAGTTAAGCCATCGTCATGCCATGACATTTCTAATTCTGGTCAGTGGGCTAGCTCTTTTTTTGGCCTGGAACCTGGGTGCGAATGATGTTGCGAATGCGATGGGCACATCGGTGGGGTCAAAGGCGCTCACGCTTCGTCAGGCCATTGTTCTCGCTGGGATTCTAGAGTTTTCAGGGGCGGTCCTCTTTGGTCGTCAGGTGATTGCCACTCTGATGAAGGGGGTTGTCGATCTCGAGTTATTTCGCTCTCAGCCTCAGCTTTTATTGTTGGGTATGGTGTCTGTACTGCTGACCTGTGGTTTATGGTTACAGGTTGCCACTTGGCAGGGTTGGCCAGTAGCGTCTTCCCATGCGACGGTGGGGGCTCTTGCTGGCATGAGCTGTACTGCCTTTGGGGTCAGCACGGTCCATTGGTCGGTGGTTGGCCTCATTTCTCTCACCTGGATTTTGACGCCGCTGGTGAGTAGTCTATTGGCGGCGCTGTTCTATGGATTCATTAAGCGCAATATTTTGGACTATCCCCAACGGCTGGATGAATGGTTGCCGTGGCTGAGTGTTTGGGTATGGCTGATTGTGGGGGCAGTGGTGCTTCCCCAATTCTCTAAGTTTACGGTGTACATTCCTGGGGGAACAATTACGGTGGCTTTGGCCGGTGCGATCGCATTTACGCTCTATCAGTGGTCACAGCTCAAACAGGAGTCTGCAGCGATTGCGGAAGTGAGTGTTGAACCGCGGATGGGCGCGTTTCAGGTGCTGAGTGCTTGCATGGTGGCCTTTGCCCATGGTTCGAATGATGTGGGGAATGCGGTGGCGCCTTTGGTTGCGATCGCAACCCTCTACACCACGGGCAACATCCCTACCAGTGATATCTCGGCGCCGCTCTGGATTTTGATTCTGGGGGGGAGCGGTATTACAGCGGGGCTTGCCATCTCTGGCCGCAAAGTGATCTCCACCGTCGGCGAACAGATCATTCCTTTGCAAACCAGTAGTGGCTTCAGTGCTGAGTTAGCCACTGCCACCACTGTATTGGTCTCTTCGCGTTTGGGCTTACCTGTTTCCACTACCCATGCCTTGATCGGGGGGGTGGTGGGGACCGGCGTGATTCAAGGCTGGCGGAATTTGCAGTTTTCCACCCTGCGCCAAATTTTCCTGGCCTGGGTGATCACGATTCCCCTCTCCATCGCCTTATCTGCGGTGATTTTCTCTTTTCTGCGGTGGTTGCCGATATAGCTTTTAGAGCACAACCTTGATGGCTTCGCGCGCTTCATCACGCAACTTGGCCGAAATTCGGAACAACTCCCGTCCAGTATTGAGATAATAATCGTCGTAGCACATTGTAAATCGCTCTAATTCCTCGACCCCATCTTCGAGATGGCTCAAGCAGTAGTAGAGATTTGCGGCCACACTGGCCATGTTGGACGGATTCGGCATGGACTGAAAAGACGCTTTGGCCGAGGTTAACGCTGTTCGACAATTTTCTAAATACGTTTGAAAGTCTTCCATGAGCTGATCATCAAAGGGATCCGCAGCCAGTTGGGTGATCTCCACTTTGAGCTGGCGAATTACCTGGCCCAGTTCACGATTCACCGGACTATAGACCTGCTTAAGCCAAGAATGAAGATGAACATCCGTTTCCCGTGACGCCTGGGAAGGGCGGTGCTTACCTGCCGCTGTTGTCCGAGTGGCCTGTCTGGCGGCACCCGTTTGTCTCTGATCGTAGCCCTGGCGCTGTTTCGGATCGCCCAATACTTCATAGGCTGCATTCAACTGCGCAATCCGATCATGATTCGCCATTTTGTTATGGCTATCGGGATGGAAACATTTCGCTAACCGGCGATAGGCTTGCTTCACCTCATCATGGGTTGCCGTGGGTCTAATATTGAGCACTTGGTAGGGATCAAAATTCACCATAACGGATCCATTGCAGCTTGATTCACTCCAAATATGAGACGGACAGATCTCCAATGTATTATGTATCCGAGATCATTGTTGCTTGCAGCACCGTCTCCGTTTCAAGCCTTTTTGCTGCAATCAATCGCGCTGGCAAGGATGAAGCAAGTCTGGTTTTGTAGGGCGCAAACAAGTGTAGAGCGTTCTCCCTTTGTTTAATGGGGGTGGGGGCACCAAAGCCCCATAGAATAGAACTCAGCCTTGTCATTAATCAGCTGTCAAACTATCTAAGCCGCCGTGAAATTATTTGTTTATCATGCTCCTGAGTTAATTCCCCATGACTCTTTGCCCCAGTGCGCGATTGCCATTGATGTCTTGCGGGCCACAACAACGATTGCGACCGCCCTTCATTCTGGGGCAGAAGCCATTCAAGTGTTTAGTGACATTGACACCCTGTTCGCTGAGAGTGAGGCCTTTCCCGCCGAGAAACGGATCCGGGCTGGGGAGCGCGGGGGGCGCAAAGTAGAGAATTGTGATTTGGGGAATTCCCCTTTAGATTGCACGCCGGAACGGGTGAAAGGCAAACGCTTATTTTTGAGTACGACCAACGGAACCCGTTGTTTGCAGAGTATCCAGAAGGCCAAAACGGTGATTGTCGCAGCCCTCGTGAATCGGCAGACCGTGGTGGATTACCTGCTCAAGCAAATGCCTGAGAACGTCTGGTTAGTGAGCTCCGGTTGGGAAGGGGATTACTCCTTAGAAGATACGATCTGTGCTGGTGCGGTCGCTGATGGCATTTTGGAACAATCGCAAATCTCCCTCAGTGATTTAGCGGGGAACGATGAGCTAGTTGCTGCTTTATCGCTCTACCGCCAATGGAAGCACCAGATGCCAGACTTGTTGGCCGTATCGAGTCATGGCCAGCGTCTCCTGCGGCTGCAGGGACATAAGGATATGGCCTATTGCAGCGAGATGGATAAACTTCAGGTACTGCCGATGCAGAAACAGGAAGGTGTATTGGCACTGTAATCAACAGGCCAATGTATCTTTGCCAATTTGGTAGACAAGAGCCTACAGCATTGGCATAGAACAGCCGTTGATTCAAGCAATGGGGCAGATCAGGAGGAAATATAATCTTGACAAGTAATGCAATGATCTCAGTTCAAGTGAATGGTGAGCGTCAGGCCTGTCCGTCTAACCTTTTACTCCCTGGCTTGCTGACACAGCTCAAACTTAATCCCCGCTTGATTGCCATTGAGTACAATGGTGAGATTTTGCACCGTCAGTTTTGGGAGGCAACCCAGATTGAAGAGGGCGATCGCCTTGAAATTGTCACCATTGTGGGAGGGGGATAGTTTATACGGCTATCCCAACCATGATGGGGATGAATCGATCCCAGGAAGAGCGTTACACTGATTTCCAGACGGGTGAACCTGTTTGCGATCGCAAAGTCTCAAGCAGCCCTGTCAGCATCGCTGTTCACATCAGCTCCAATGAGCACCATGAATAAGAAATTTTCTTCACTGTTTAAAATCTTCTCTCGTGGCGTCCTCGCCGCATTTTTGATCGGAACCCTCGTGGTCAGTACTGCAGATAGTGCTTTGGCCGCTCGTACCGGGGGTCGCATGGGAGGCGGTAGCTTCCGTCGCTCAGTTCCGTCTCGTAGCTATCGCGCCCCAGCACGGGGTGGTGGATATGCTGGCGGATATTCCCGTGGATATGGACGCGGGGGTGGGTTTGGCTTTCCGTTCCTGATCCCATTCTTTGGCATTGGGGGTGGATTTGGTAGCTTGTTTTCGATCTTGATTGTGATTGCGATCGCAAACTTCTTAATCAATAGCTTCCGCAATATTGGTGGAGATGGAGCCAGCCTCGGCGGCGGTTACAGCAGTCCTCAAAGCGTCACCAATCCACCTGTCACCATTAGTCAGGTGCAGGTGGGTTTATTGGCTGAAGCCCGAGGTCTGCAACCTGAACTGGACCGGATTGCCCAGTCCGCCAACACTGGTTCCAGTGCAGGTCTTGCCAAATTGCTGCAAGAAACAACCTTGGCCTTACTACGAAACCCAGAATATTGGGCCTATGCCACCGCTGAGTCTGAGCAAACCCGTTTAGCGACAGCAGAAGCAGCCTTTAATAATCTGGCCTTGACTGAGCGCAGCAAGTTTCAGTCAGAGACGCTGTCCAATGTGCGTTCAGAGATCCAGCAGAAAGAACAGTCTGAAGCGCTTGTTCAGTCTGATGCACCGAGTGAGTACATTGTGGTGACGCTGTTAGTGGCCTCTCAGGGTAAGCTGACTCTCCCGCAGCTCAAGTCAGAAACAGAACTGCGTCAGGCCCTCAACAAGCTAGGTGCCGTTTCCAGTGAAGAATTAATTGCCCTAGAAGCGCTCTGGACTCCTCAGGCCTCTGGAGACACCCTAACGTCGGATGATTTAGTCTCTGCCTATCCAGACCTGAAATTACTCTAAGGCCAACCGTTTTGAACCCATTGCCCAGATTGCTAAAATCTGGGTTTTTTTATGGCCCCACGCTATAGACCACCCCACGAAATAGACTGAACCATGACTGACTCCCCAAAAAAACGCATTGTCGTTGTTGGTGCCGGCTGGGCCGGACTCGGTGCCACCTATCACCTTGCCCAGCAGGGCTATGATGTCACCTTATTAGAGGCTGGTGAGCATCCCGGTGGACTGGTGGCGGGCTGGGAGACCGCAGGAGGAAGGGCTGTGGAAGCCGGCATCCACGGTTTTTGGTATCCCTATAAAAATATCTTTGGGCTAGTGGATCACCTAGGATTGCAGCCCTTCACCCCCTGGACACAATCCTCACAATATTCGCCCGAAGGTCTAGAGGCTGTTTCTCCGATCTTTCAGGATCAGCCTCGATTGCCCATGCCCCTAGGAACCTTTGCCTATCCGCAGTTCCCGCGCTTGCCTCTGGTCGATCGGTTATCTGCCTTTCCCCTCATCCATGCCGTCGTTGATTTTGATAACTCCGATGAAGCCTGGAAACGCTATGACGGCATGACCGCCCGCGAACTCTTTAAGCAGTACGGCGTTTCTGGACGCCTGTATAAAGATGCCTTTGAAGCAATGTTGTTGGTGGGTCTGTTTGCTCCTGGTGAGCAATGCTCCGCAGCCGCAGCGCTGGGCATGCTCTACTACTTTATTCTGGCCCATCAGCCCGACTTTGATGTGGTTTGGTGTCGCGGCACGGTGGGGGAAATGATCTTTCGACCTTGGTGCGATCGCATCTCTAAAGCCGGAGGGAAAATCCTCACAAAGCGTCGGGTAACAGATTTGCGACTAGATGAATCTGGCCAACCCAATGCGGTCATTTGTGGCGATGAAGTTTTTGAAGCCGATGCTGTCATCTTTTCTGTGGGTATCTCTGGTATGCAGAGTATTGTGCGTGGCAGTTCCAGTCTGCAGGAACGGGAAAAATTCCGAGATGTAATGAATCTAGGCTCTGTGGATGTGTTGGCCACACGACTCTGGTTTGATCGTCGAGTGCGAGTCCCACAGCCCTCTAATGCTGGGTTTGGCTTCCATGCAACCACCGGCTGGACCTTCTTTGATCTGAATGTGTTGCACGATGCCTATCGAGATGAAGCCGGTTCCGTGATTGAGGTGGACTTCTACCATGCCAATCAGTTTTTGCCGATGAGCGATGACGAAATCGTGAAGATGGTGCAAAAGGACTTGACCACCTGCGTGCCTGGGTTTGGAGCCGCAGAGGTGATTGACCATAGCGTGATTCGCCTGCCTCGGGCTGTGACCCATTTTGCGCCAGGGAGCTATCGCTATTTATTACCGACTCAAACAGAGTTCAACAATGTCTTCCTCAGTGGAGATTGGATCGTCAATCGTCACGGCTCTTGGTCACAGGAGAAAGCCTATGTGACTGGTCTGGAGGCGGCTAATTTGGTCTGCGACCGCTTTGGACAGGGGCAAAAGGCAGACATCATTCCCGTGGAAGCAGATGAGCCCCATATCCAAGTGGCAAGATCGATCAACAAAACGATTCGCAGTTTTCAAGATGCGGTTTTACCCAACTTTTGGTTGCCATAATCCAAGTGCTCTCTAGGCTGAGTTCTGTTTGCTAGAGAAGGGTCTCAGCACTGTCAGACACTCGCTTGAATATGGAACTCGTCATAGTCCCATAGAGACTATGACGAGTTATCAGTGGGACGATAAAAACGAATTCAAATCATTTGACTATTTACCTAATCATGATTTCAATTCACAGCTTTGTTCCCATGGAGCAATGTTGTAATGAGCGTGAGAATTCACTTCATCTCGTCGCATTAGTTCAGCCAGTAATATTCCTTCGGATACTGCAGCCTGATCGAAGGGATCATCGTCAATTATTTCACGACGAACCCAATTCTGAAACTTTTCAAGAAAGGAGGTATATCTCTTTTCTATTACGCATATTGGAGGACTGTGACTTGTGGAGGAAAGCATCTTTCAGCCTTGAAATGTGAGTGATTTGATATTCAGTCGCCGTCTTTTTTGCAAGAATCATGATGGCCTTGCTCAGCCAGTAGCATCTGAGTGGAACTGACTAAGCGAATGGCAAGATTCAAAATTCTGATGGAAGTATGGGGGTATTGATATCGCTGCGACGGTGACCATTGCTGAAGAGTAACTCTGATTGCCATTGGAAGGATGATTTAATGCTGTTTTGGGAGGTCGGGTTAACCTCAAGCTTCAGCTCTTGAGGAACATCCTGCCGTGTGGTGGGACGGGCGGCAATATTTAAGTTCTGTTGTTGAGTCTGGTCTAATTTTGTAATGGAACCCCCTAAACCGGAAGCACGTGATACTTGACCTTCCGACTGTGGGTTGGCTGCAGCGGGCATGCTAATGGAGCTAACTGTAAGAGCAAGGCCAAGGGACGATACCGCATATTTGAGTAAAGTCATAATTAATCCTTATTTCTTGTGAGGAGTGAAGATTGTCTAGATTTCTCGTCAGGGTGCTCAAGGCCAGTCCACTACTTGCTTCTTCTCCAACAGATTTCAACTAAGGCTGCTAGATAGATTTGTCAGTGGGAATTGTCCTTTGCTGCGAAAGAATACTAGCGAAATGTGTGACTTTTATAGAATTTGTGCTGGCCGAAAAACTTCTTATGACCATGAAACTTATGATGACCATGGTGAAATTTTTTGATCTTCTTGAATCTCTTAGGAGAATGATGAATCTTCTTGAATTTCTTTGATTTTCTGAATTTTAGAGCAACCAGTTGGGTCTCAGATTGACTTTCAATTGTGTTGTCGAGTGTCTTAGCTTCAACGTTACGGCCAGTCGCCAGACCAAGGGTTACGACGGCTAGTCCAACAAGAGTTGTTTTGAAGAGTTGGCTTTTGCTGTTCATGATTAAGTTCTCTAACCTCGATGACTTCAATGTACGAGGCTTGTCTGAGACCCGACTGATCTCTTTCTATGTGTGTTCTACAAGCTTGCTGAGGTAAGTCCTCTACTTGGCTGAGAAAACTGAGAAAACGAACTTGATCCTGGCCAACAATTGAGATCAGCCAATGGGACTCCATTGATATGAAGTTAAATGGGGCTATGCAGCATTGTGATTCTCGAAGAGATAGGACTTACTTCCCATTGAATGAGAACTCACGCTTGTATTAGATCTGTAGCTTGCGCGTATGACGCCAACCCCTTTTATGGGTAGAGATGCTGAGAGTGATTGAAACCGGGGGAAAGCCTGCACAGCCATAGATTAAGCGACTCTAAATACACCTAGACTATCTGAGGATAGACCTGACTTGGTGTTCTAGATCCTTGGTGAGTGTGTCCCGGTCAACACCTGCCCTGGCACGGACTGCATGGCCCAGACTCAAATCGTACATTAGCCGTGCCCGCTCCAACGAAGGAAAAGCCTTCGGCAGCGTGCCTTTCTCCCTTTCTACGTCGAAGCGAGTTGTTAGTTTCCGTTCAGTTTCACGGATGACGCGATGCAAGAGTTCATCGATGCCATCAATCTCACCGGCGCTGGTCGCGACACAAGAGGCAAGGAAGCAGCCCCGGTGATCGTCCTCATTTGCTGTAACCAAATTGATGGTTATCTGCATGTAGGCATGTACTGCTTTGACGATATCTAACTCCGTCTTGAACGCTACCAGCGGCCTGCTCCCGTCGTTTGTGGCATAGTGCTCGATCGCTTTGATATAGAGCTGACGCTTGTCTCCAAAGCTCCCGTAGAGGCTTGGGCGGTTGATGCCCATCGCGTCGGTCAGATTCTTCATGGACGCACCGTGGTAGCCCCTTGCCCAGAAGACATTCATGGCAGCATTGAGAGCAGTGAATTCATCGAAGCTGCGCGGCCTTCCGGTTTTCTTGCCGTTCATTACAAAACTATTTTCTTACCGTTCATTACAAAACTATTGAACTGCGCACTAATGGGTATTATACTATTGTACCGATCGATACAAAACGTGCGGAGAGGCCTTATGAGCACTGCAAAACTCAAAGCAGGAAGAAAATTTCCTGCAATCCGGGTGCCAAAGCTGGGCGGGGGAGAAATCGATTTGGCAACACCCTCGAACGGTCACGATTGGCGCATGGTTGTGGTTTACCGCGGCAAATACTGTCCACTTTGCACAAAATATCTAAGCGAGCTGAACGAGAAGTTGCCCAAATTGAATGCTATCGGCATCGACGTCGTTGCAGCCTCGGCTGATCCTGAAGACAAAGCCACGGAGCAGATGGGCAAGGTCAATCCGGTATTTGGCATCGGCTACGATCTGACGATTGATCAAATGCATAGCCTCGGTGTCTACATCTCTCACCCGCGTTCGCCGCAAGAGACAGACCGACCCTTTGCAGAACCCGGCCTATTCGTGATCAATGGAGACGGCGCTTTGCAGATCGTTGATATGTCGAACGGACCATTTGCTCGCCCAGATCTTAATTCGCTGGTGAGTGGCCTGGCCTTCATCCGCGATCCCGAAAACACTTATCCCATTCGGGGCACGCATGCCTGACTTTCCCCCAACCCTACTTCAACGCCACAAGAAAAAGCGCAACCAATGTCTATCCTGTTTGAACCCTTGCAAATCGGCCCTTATCACCTATCTAATCGTGTCATTATGGCACCTCTCAGCCGCTACCGCGCCAGTCTGGATGGTGTGCCGCCAAGTTATGCAATCGACTATTATTCGCAACGGGCTAGCGCGGGCCTGATCATTACTGAAAGTACTGCGGTCAACGATTGGGGTAGCGGTATGAAAGCGCCTGGTATTTTCCGGGACGACCAGATGGCCGTGTGGCAAACCGTTACGAACGCAGTTCATGCTAAGGGTGGGCGGATCTTCCTTCAGTTCTGGCATGGAGGGCGCGTAGCGCATGCCTCGCTGATGCCGGAAGGACGCGACGTCGCTGGTCCCTCAGCAATCCCGATGAGTGGCAAGTTGATGACTCCCGAAGGGATGCAAACGGCAACGCCTCCTCGGGCCTTCTCACTAGAAGAGATTGCTGAATTGCGCTCTGATTATGCTCAAGCTGCACTCAATGCTAAGACAGCAGGGTTCGATGGTGTCGAGATCCAGGCTGCGAACGGCTATGTGATCGATCAATTTTTGCAGGACGCTTCCAATCAGCGCACAGACGATTATGGCGGCTCGGCAGAGAACCGTACACGCTTTTTGATGGAAGTGCTGGAGGATGCCATTGCCATCTGGGGGGCAGACCGTGTAGGCGTGCGCCTATCCCCAGCCGGAGCTTTCAACGACGCTGGTGACAGCGATACGTTGGGAACTTTCAGTGTAGTCATTGATAAGCTCAACGCGCTGGGTTTGGCCTATCTACATCTCATTCATGAAATGCCCGGGGCACCTGCAACCCCCGAGCAGGTCGCCATCAACGATGCGCTATGTAAACGTTGGACTGGAATGCTGCTATCGAACGGTGGCTTCGATGCGGACAGCGGCGCTAAACATATCGAAGCGGGAAAAGCCGCAGCTATCGTCTATGGGCGACCCTTCATTGCCAACCCAGATTTAGTCGATCGCTTCCGAACTGGGGCCGAACTCAACGCCGTTGATCAGGCCACTATCTATGGCGGCGATCAGCGTGGATATAGTGATTATCCGTTTTTAAATGCCGAAGTCCCAAGCGAAAAAAATGATTGAACATAGCAAGGAGACCTAAGAAAATGCGTTTATCGAAACTAACTCTCTGTGCAACGATTATATTCTTCTCTTTTTTGTCTCCTAAGGTAAAGGCTGACAACAAGACACTCGATCTAAAATTTGCTGGTGCGCTTGAGTTCTCCAATACAGGTACTTTGTTCGTCGGAGATAATTTCAATGGTGCCATCTATGCCTTTGATATCGACGCGGACAGCGTTCAGGACAACGTCAAACCCATCAGAATTGGCGACATTGATGTCAGAATCGCGAACATTTTAGGCGTGGGGCCACGAGCGGTAGAGATCAATGATATGAAGGTACACCCCAAATCGCGAGAGATTTTTATTTCTGTCTCTAGAATTAACGGTCATAGGTCTGAACCAGCTGTTGTGAAGGTCGCGCAAGATGGTGGGCTTGAGGTGCTTGATCTTGTGTCCTATTCGTTCACAAAACAGAATCTCGCCCACTATCCTGACCAGAAAACGACCTTTAAACCTCGCGGCCTGATGGGAATGCCCCCAACGACTAAGGACATAACAAAAGCCAACAATAAGCTCAGCTCATTGGCGATTATGGATCTACTCTTTCATGAAGGTGAATTGTTGGTATCCGGCGTTGCCTATGATGACTTTCTGTCCACCTTGCGGCGGATTTCCTACCCATTTGATGGCACTCAGAGGGCAACGAATGTGGAAATGTACCATATTGCCCACGACCAATATGAAACACGTGCGCCGATTAGGGCTATGTCCATTCAAGAAATAGACGGGAAAAATCAGCTAATCGCAGCCTATACGTGCAGTCCCCTGGTACTCATTCCATTGGACAAAATTGTGGACGGCGCGAAAATCTCTGCAAACACAATCGCTGATATCGGCAATGGTCAGCCGATTGATATGATCCCTTACAAACTGAACGATCAAAATCTGCTGTTTTTGACGAGCAATAGCCGTTCACCTCAAGTCATTCCGTTGGCGGGATTGAATGACGCACAAGTTGTCACCGATAAAGACTTCGAAAGAGGCCCAAAACTTGATATTTCTCCCATCATGCCTTTTGGCCCTGTAGGTAAATCAGTTATGTTCGATGGCTCTTCGTTGCATATGGATCTCTTGAGTGACAATTTCTTTGTTTCAATCACACGCGATGTCAAGACAGGCAGTTTAAACCTAGATTCCAACCAAACTATTTTCCCCAATAGATTGCACAACCTGGTGGCGGAATTTGATTTCCCACAATACAAACCTGGTGCAAATAAAAAACTGCCATGACCATTCGAGTGAAGCCCACACTATTGGCAGTAACTCTAACCAGTTTTCTGCTTGTGGCCATCCACCGTGAGGGTGGTATAGGCTCCACTCGTCCATCCGATCGTGCAGTTCAATTGGGTTCGGCTGCCCTCGTTTCCGAGGGCAGTTTGACAGTGCCGTCACGCGTCACACAGGCAGTAGAGCTCAATCTTCCTGAAAGATATTGGGATCGCGCGCGCATTGATTATTCCGAGGTATTACAAGTCTATGTAGACAATGGTAAGGATTGCTGTACAAATAAGGCCCCAATAGTAGGGAGCTATGAAGCGGACAACAGATCTGTGAGATTTATACCCAAATTTAGCTTTGTGGAGGGACAAGACTATGTCATCAGAGTCCAGCATCGGAGCGCAAATCAAGGCGTTTTTCACAAACTAACGCCATTTAAAATCCAGCCAAAAACACCTGTCGTGAAGCCGGAGGTCACAGGCGTTTATCCTAGCGGTAATATCTTGCCTGAAAATGTGCTACGGCTTTACATCCATTTCTCGACACCGATGAAACCGCACGTGGCTTTCAACTATATAAAATTGGTGGATGCCTCGGGAAAGGTAGACGATGCCGCATTTATGAAGTTCAAACAAGAACTTTGGAGCGAAGATCGAAAACGTTTGACTGTACTCATGGATCCGGGTCGCATTAAACGTAATGTGTCCACCAATCTGGGATTAGGACCTGCATTACAGAAAGGAGAGAGCTATCAATTAGTCATAGATGGCGGTTGGCCGACTGCTAATGGTACAAAACCATTGGCCAGCTTCTCGAAATCCTTCGTTGTATCGGAGGCCTTAAGAGAATTGCCAAATTCGGGAAATTGGATAATAACCGCACCTGCGATTCGTTCAAAAGATACACTCACAATTAAATTTGATAGGCCTTTTGATCACCAGCTTCTACACAAAGATATTAAGGTTGTTTCTATTGCAGGAGAAAAGATTAAAGGAAAATCCTTAATCGGTCATCATGAAACTGAATGGCATTTCAAGCCGAATGAGGCTTGGATGGACGAGCAGATTTACATCGTTGTTGATGGTGAACTTGAAGATGTTGCAGGCAATAATTTTCAAGATTTGCTTGATCATTCCGTAACAACTGAGACGAACAAGATTCCGTATATCTTCATTTCGGTTGACCTTTTATGAGAGAGTGATTTAAACCGGGGGAATTAAGCAGTTGCAGGCACTTCAGACTCATGAGCCAAGCGTGGATGCCACTGCTTAACACGAAGTTGGACCTGTCAATCATCGAAGTAGTTGTACTGATAGAGAAAGCGCTCTTTGATCCTCACCCCCAGGCTAGAAAGGGAGACCTTGTCAGCATCATCGGTAAACCAATCTCCGTAAAGTCGATGAATGCCGTAGTGCTTGCCTTGTATGACGAAGCGGTGCAAATGATAGTCGCTCCAACCAAAGGCAATCTGCAGAATGTAATGAAGTTGGGTGATTGTGGTCTCACCACCGAGCAAAAAACGTCGCCAGATCATGGGACTGACGCCCGCGATCGTCGCTTTAATCTGGAAGATGACTGCTTCTGATGGAGTACTCATGCTCTCCGTCTTCTGCTGTGCAGGCTTTCCCCCGGTTTAACTCACTCTCGAAGATGCTTGGATTCGTGCTCATTCAATTTCATGCTTTGGGCCGTCCTTCTGCTGGATGGATAATGGCGTTTTTAATCGTTTCTATTGAGCAGTGACCTGTTTTTGCTCTCTGACCCGGTGTGCTTCTGCTCCTGGATGATCGACTCTTCCAGAAACTGGTTGAATTGGTTCCTATTGTTGTGATGTAGAGGTGATATCACGGGAAGGGAGGAAAGTGGGCCTGTTGAGACTAAGCCTGCTTTTCTATAAATGCTTTGTATATAACGGTGGCTGTGTCCGGTCGCTTTGGAAATATATCAATCTGCTTCAACTGCTTGCGAGGGGTTGATTTGCGCGAACCCATTGCAATTCGCTTTTGGACTTAGCCTTCTCCGTAAAGATATTAATTCCTATTCATGAGTAATTCTTACAGTTGATCAATACCTAGATGGGAATTATTCTGACTTGTGTGGCATAGTGATTCTTGTTTAGCCAGCGTTGGTTTATACATTGCTTTGGATGATGGATTTGCGATCGTATCTAGATCGTCCATCGTGCTTTGGGACACTTCGCCTTGATTCGTAGAAGTGAGTTTATGCGAATACTGCGTTGTGGGTTCGAACGAATAGGGGGACTCAACAGCTGTTAATACGGTCTTTATTGCTATTCCCCTTGTGGTCAGAGGTCTTCGGGATAGGTCAGGTCAATAAGGAAAGGACGTTATCAAGTGAAATTTTCCCGGTTCTCAGGTCGGCTATTACAGAAGTATCGACCCGCTTTGCTCTCCGTGATGGTTGCTGGACTCATTATCGGTTTCTCCACCTTGAGTTTGGCCCAAACACCTACCCAAACTCGCGATAATGGTGCTCCTGTGGGAGACAATCAGAACTCCCAAACCGCCGGTGCAGGGGGGCCTGTGTTGCTCCAGGATGTGCATTTAATTGAGAAGTTAGCTCGCTTTGACCACGAACGGATTCCAGAGCGCGTGGTGCATGCGCGGGGGACAGGTGTTCACGGCGAATTTGTCAGTACTGAAAATCTTTCTGATGTCACCATGGCTGCGCCCTTCCAGAGTGCTGGGAAGAAAACGCCTGTCTTTGTTCGTTTCTCTAGTGTGGTTCATCCCAAGGGGTCACCTGAAACCCTCCGTGATCCGCGGGGATTTGCCACTAAGTTTTATACCGACCAAGGCAATTGGGATCTAGTGGGCAATAATCTGCCTGTCTTTTTTATTCGAGATGCGATCAAGTTTCCTGACATGGTTCATTCTCTGAAACCTTCGCCTGTGACGAATCGCCAAGACCCCAACCGCTTCTTTGACTTCTTTAGTCATGTACCCGAAAGCACGCACATGTTGGCACAGGTTTACTCGGATAAAGGCACACCTAAAAACTATCGAGAGATGGATGGTAATGGTGTCCATGCCTACAAGCTCGTGAATCGAAATGGCGAATATCAATACGTCAAATTCCATTGGAAGAGTCTGCAGGGTGAGCATAATCTGACGGGGGCTGAAGCCAAGGCGATGCAAGCTGAAGACTTCAATCATTACACAGCTGATCTCTACGCCAACGTCGGCAAGGGTAACTATCCCAAATGGGATCTCTATATTCAGACCCTGAACCCCAGCGATTTGAACAGCTTTGATTTCAATCCCCTTGATCCCACCAAGATTTGGCCTAAAGATCTGGTGCCCGAACGTAAGATTGGCACTCTGACCCTTAATCGTATGCCCACCAACTTTTTCCAGGAGACTGAGCAGTCTGCCTTCGCGCCCAGTAATCTGATTCCTGGAATTGAGCCCTCTGAGGATCGACTCTTACAGGGGCGGCTGTTTTCCTATGCAGATACTCACCGCCATCGGTTAGGTGCTAACCATACAATGCTGCCGATCAATCGACCTCGTGTGGATGTGACAAATGGTAATCAAGAGGGATTTGCTAACAGCGGTCTTTCTAAATCTAATGTGAATTACGAACCCAGTCGCCAGAACATCTACGGGGCTAATTCAAGCTTTATTGCTTCCAAGTTACCGGTTGCCGGAACGACTCAAAATTTAGCCATTGAAAAGACCCAGAACTTTGCCCAGGCAGGTACCTTTTATCAAGAGCTAACTGCGACTGATAAAGAGCATCTGATTTCTAATTTGGCCGGAGATTTGAGTGCGGTGACTGATGCAGGCATTCGAACCGAAATAACAGCCTTTTTCTACAAAGCTGATTCAGAGTTTGGCTCTGAACTTGCAAAGGCTGTCAATGTTGATCTCAGCGCAGTGCAGCAGAGGGCCTCAAAGCTCAAAGCCTAATCTGTCCCTGGGGTGACTCTCTAGAGTCAGTCAACGACGGAGCCAGCGCACCCATTCATATCAATTCTCGACGGATCTGAACTGTTCCCTGTTTGAGATCTATTAGTCCACAAGGATCCTAGTATTTCTTTTAGGTCATTCCCCGAGGAAATTGGTATCAGGGTGCGTTTTTTATAACTAGATATTGAAAAAACACCCCTACCCGTTAGCCAGGTAGAGGTGTTTTTTGTACGATGTAAAGTCCCTTCGGAACTAACAGCATCCATACCCCTAAGATGGTTTTTAGGTCTATTAGTTTGCGCCTTGCCCTTTCGGAACAAGTTGCCATTTCGGGGACTCGTCTGGGCTATATGCGGGGGGTATAATAGCCCAATACACCTATCTTAAAAGGTAATTTTAATGAGGCTAACCGAGAAACTACGGAGGTTATGCTAAGTTTTTATACTCATCCGACTAAATCAATGTTTGAGTTGAACCTTAGCGTATTCCTATTATTTTTTTTGAGTCATTAAGATTAGGTTTCTCATAGGTTAGGACTTGAGATATCACCAGGTGAGAACGCTGTGCCCATTCCGTCATTCAATTCACCAGAGTTGCCACAAACTTCTCCCCACTCAAGGTTGGGCTCACCAGTTTAGCTAAGACCTCAAATGTTGGTAATGTTCTTTGCTACGTCTACTTGAGCTGGGCCTCTGCAAAGATCAAAAAAGCTTGAATGTAGTCAGTACCCTCTCCATGGCTAAATTTTAAACGGTTCAACTCTTCCGCTTCAGGACTGATGTTGATGCAAGATTGATAGCGAAAAGGTCCCGCAGCTCAAAAGATCTGTGGACAGCGATTGAGTATCAGTTAATTTCCCACCTATGACTAGACGCGAAGTGGCAAAACCGCTCGACCAGTTCAGATTTTTGAGACTTGCGCCATTTAACCCCAATGGTGCGCTGAAAGTCTAAATCGGTAATGGGTAAATACACTACACCAGCGATATCTTTCCAGTGCGGCATGACGCAAATTCCAAATCCTGCTTGGATCAGGGCGATCACCCATTCCTCGTGACTCGCACGATATACCACTTGGGGCCGAATATTGGCCGCATCTAAGATTTGGCATTCTTGAGGGAAAAACTCACAATTAACGCGATCAATAAAGGGTTGTCCCTCTAGATCGGCTAAGCGGATGGAGGCTCTTTGGGCAAAGGGATGACGAAGTGGCACAGCGAGCAGTAGAGATTGGCGAAATAGAACGGTCGAAGTTTGCGGATCGTGATGAACCAACGAATTGTCAACACCATGCTGGCTCAATACTGTTAAGGCGACATCAACTTCTCCTTGCTCTAAGCCGTCGCGCAGTTTTTCTAAGGTACCGTCGTGCAGCTCGATGGTCACGTTGGGATGTTGTTGCTGAAAAGTGCTAACTAAACCTGCCAATATAGCGACTCGCATCGTACTCAGAACACCCACTCTAAGCGTTGGCCGATCATTAAAGCCCTTCAGTTCGTGCAGTGCAGCTTCGTACTGTTCCATGATCACTGTCGCTTTCTCCATGAAAGATCGTCCAGCTGTCGTCAACACAGTGCGTCGCCCACCGCGTTCAAACAGGGTGACACCCAGCTCCTTCTCTAGCTTTTTAATACCCGTAGATAGAGAAGGTTGCGAGAGATAAAGGCGTTCAGCTGCCCGCGAAAAGTTTCCGGTTTCAGCAATCGTTAAAAAGTAACGAACTTGGTAGAGATCCATCTATAGTTTCTCTCTATGGTTTCTATTCTAAATATAGTCTTGTTTAATAGTTTTGTGCATTGCACCATGGAAGATATCAGCAGATCGGGAGTACAGGTCAACACACTCAGATAGTGCTGATTCACTAAAGGCAAAGCATTGAGGACAGAAAAATGACAACACAAGCGATAAACTCGCCAAAATTAGTCATGGGCCATCCCGCGCCTCCCCTAGTGGTTAAAACCCTAGATGGTGGTTCCTGGAACTTAGCAAATCAAATACCCCAGAACTATACCCTGATCGTTTTTTATCGCGGGCAGCACTGCCCCATTTGTGAGCAGTACATTGCCCAGCTCGATCATAAAATCGATGCTTTTTCAGCTTTAGGGGTAGATGTCATTGCAATCAGTGGCGACAGCTTAGAAAAGGCAATCCCGTTTCAGTCAAAAACGAATACTCAGGATCTCAAAATCGGCTATGGTCTCACGGTCGAAGCTATGCGCCGTTGGGGTTTGTATGTGTCGCAGGGGCATTTTGACTCTGAACCATCTGTTTTTAGCGAACCTGCCGTTTTTCTGGTGAAGCCAGATGGACGCTTATACTTTGCCAATTTGGGAACGCATCCCTTCTCTCGCGTGGATCTTGATTTATTGCTGAAGGGATTGGCATACATCATTCCCAATAACTATCCCTTTCGAGGTACTGAGTAGGACTGACTATTCAGGCCATATGCGTTTGTTGGCGATGCTGATTGACCGTACATAGGGGCAGTAAAACAGACTTGTCTTTTGCCCCTTCACACCAATATTTTTTACAGGAGAGACATCATGGATTCAGCTTTATTTTACCTAGCTGCTAGTGGCATGCTTTGTGTTCTATTGTGGGTGCCTTATATTGTGAATCGCTTGTTTGTGTGGGGACTACCAGCCTTTGTTAGCAACTATCCCAGCAAGCAATTTCCTGCCGAAGCTCCGCCGATTCCATTGTGGGCAGAGCGGGCAAAACGGACACATCTGAACATGGTTGAAACCCTGCCAGCCTTTGTTGCTGTGGTACTCGCGGCATATTTAGTGGATGCTGATAACAGCCTTGTTGCAACGGGTGCCGCTGTCTTTTTCTGGGCGAGGGTGTTCCATGCTAGTGTCTATATTCTTGGTGTTCCATACCTACGAACACCTATCTATCTCGTCTCTTGGGCGGCTGTTTTGGTCCTTGGGGCTCAGGTTGTTCTCTAGGATTCGTTTCACATCAAGACAGAACGTCCAATTCCCGAACCTGAGTGTTGGCCAAGCGTGACCTGTTCAATTCTCCTCAGGTGATAGTTCTACTTTGTTGAGCGGGTGGCCGTGAGCCGTGAGGTTTCGGAGCTTTCACGGCTTGCAGATCCGTTGGATGCCTATGTCCTTTAAGGGTGAGGCAAAGGGTTTCTACATCACTTCGCTGTGTTCCACGACCCCTGTATTCCGCACTCACTTAGTGTAGAATCTCGACGTTTTCTTCTCGAGGTTCTACATGAGTTGTGTTTTGACATTGTCCGCTTTCGCCCAATTCAATGGGGGATTTAAGAGAGTTCCCCGCGTTGGAGTTTTGGCTCAAATTCTCGAATTTGGACTGTCAAATAGTGGAGTTGAGGGGATGCGATCGCAACTCTCGCAGGACAAGCGACCAGTACTCATTGGGGCTTGTCTGACTAGATAAAGCATCTGACTAAGGGTATCGAGCACCGTCTCGGTGACTAAAGGTCCACCCTTGCTCCGTCTGAGTCGCGACGAGATCATTATCAGGGTAGCGGACGCAATCTTCTTCGGTACGGTCTCCCACCTCAAGGTAGAGAACATCTGCCTGAGAACGGTTGACTAGATGGTGACCATCCTCAACACTGGCAGGGAAACCCGCAGCCATGCCTGCTGTTAAGTCTTGCTCACCTTCATTGGTAATTAAGGTTGCCTGGCCTTGGAGGATATAAATAAACTCATCTTGCCGACTGTGCCAATGACGCAATGCTGAGCAGCTACCGGGAGTCAGGCGCGTTAAATTTACCCCGAAATTACTTAAGCCAGCAGCATTTCCTAAGCGCTGTTTTATGCGCCCTGCCACCGCAGATTGAAAGGTTTCAGGATAACTTGAGCCCGTCTCAATCGGCACTTGGTCCGGAGTAATGAGCATGGTGGCACCGTTCCTCTTGAATGCAGTCAACGCAATGAACTTGATCTAGCAAAAATAAAACCGGCTCCTCTGAATCGAGAAACCGGCCTATAACCTTCTAAGAAGGATGAAGCTTAGATGTCAGCTTAACCAGCCCATCCAGAAGATGCTTGGCCTAAAACATAGGCTGCAACATTCTCGATATCTGAAGCTGATAGAGTGCCACTAAAAGCAGGCATAGCGCCATTACCGTTTGTGACCTGAGTTACGATTGCAGCCGCTGTATCTTTGCCATTGGCAGAAAGGTCATCCTGCTTCAATGTTTTGGCAGGATTAACAGTGTTGTTACCACCCATGTGGCAGACGGCACAATTGGCATTGAATACGCCAGCGCCAGCACCCGCATCAGCGGCCATTGCAGGACTGGAAAAGGTAACGGTAACGAACGCAATTGCCATTAGGGCAATAGATAGTAGCTTTTTCAAAATTGTTCTCCTCTCTGGAAATCGTGGCAGACTGCGAAATATTAAAGTTTTCACAGAATCTTTTGTTAGGCCAGCCTTAGCAAAGCCTTGGCTCAAATGATGAGCCAGAATATAGTCATGTCAATATTTTAGGATGCGTGATGCCTTTTACGCACAATGATATTTAAAACTGAAACATTCTAAAAACTTGAGTGCCCCGATTGGGAGCTGTTGTTGTTTTCAGGACAAAGGCTTAACTGAGCCAGCATTTCATCCAAGAGCCAACGCTCTAGCCCCTTATTTCACATAAACATCAGATCACGCTAGTGATCGGCACAAGGCTCATACAGAAAAGAAATTCACACTAGTCAAAGAGTTTTGGTAACAGCAGCCCTCTCAATACCCTCTAAAGTTAGAGAAAACTCAAGAGTGCGAGAGGGTTGCCCGTCCAAAATGACAGTTAATATGACGTTCTTTCAAAGAGCTTCTTGCCCTCCTTAAACTTCTGAGTTATCAGAGGAGAGTTAAGGACTTAACGAGTTGATTTACCGCCGCCCCAAGATTCACCCTTGATATTAGGCTGTACTAGGATATACTCCGCGACATCAACTAAATCGTCGTCATTTAGATTGCGCATTTGAGGGAATACATCTGTACTTTGAGTACTGGGATGTAGTTCAGCAATCTCTTCCAAACCATCGTACGTGGTTGGATTATTCATGTAATCGACTAACGCAGCCACGTTATTCCTAGAAGGGCTTGCGCCTTCTAGAGATCCTGTTGACAGGTTGAGGGTTGGGTTAGTTTTTGTGTCGCCACCGGTATGGCAGATTGAGCAGGCAAAGTTGAACTTGCGTTCACCGTTAGCCAGGTCGTCAAGGCTCGCGGTCACTGTGGCCCCGCTGGCATCTCCAGGAACTGTCCGAACTGCTTCGTCTATCTCTATCGCATTTGCACTACCCGTCAACAATTGGAACGCCAAGAAGACTGTAGCCACCGCCAGCAACATGTATCTTTTCAGCATGGTTCTCCTTTCAATTTTGCTTCTGTAATCAGGCTCTCATCAACACAGATCAATCAAC
>CALFCG010000129.1 GCA_937951315.1 uncultured cyanobacterium | reverse complement strand
TGCATAGCAATCATGCCGATGGCAGAGATATCGACTTGATATCCGGCTTCTGTGCTGAGAGCAGACATCAGCTGCCTACTTTCATTATCAGCAGGTAAGAACTTTTCAACGGGAAAGATCTCAGACAGCTTCAGGATGAATCTATTTTGCAACCCTGTATCAATTAGCACCAACTTGCCATCTCGATGCTTCGGGAGCATAAAGCAGGATGGATTCAGGCGATAGTGAGTGACACATCCGTAATGAAGAGGTTCAACAAGACGAAGAATCTCTTCGGTCATTCTGACAACTTGCCGGGTATCTCCTGGGGGAATCTTGGCAGCTTCAATGGAAAACAAGCTCCCTTCAACATACTCACTGATTAAATAAAACTCCCCATTTTTTTCAAAAGAGTCAATAGGAAGCGAGATTGAATCATGCCTTTTGACTGTCTCTAAGATCTTGACTTCAGTAGCAAATACTTTTTTAGCAATATCCAGTACCTTTGGATCTTGAATCTGCAAGCAAATCTTCTGGACGAGCTTGAGAGGCTCCTCACTATTCTCTAAATCCTGAGCAGTATAAGTTTGGCTGATCGGCGTTCTAGATAAGATTTTAATTGGGCGATAACGCTCGACAATCTCAGGCTCTTTAGGTGCATCAGCAGACTCAGGAATAGGTTGTGTTACGGGAGCAGCGCTATAGCTATGGGACAAATTAACCGTCTGAAGTTGTGCCTGAATACGAACCAGCAGAATCGAGAGGTCTACTGGTTTAGTGACATAATCATTCGCACCCAAATTAAAGGCTTGAACCACATCTTCGCTTTGATCTTTGGCGGTAACCATAATGACCGGTAGTTCAAGGCGGCTATATCGCTGACGAATTTGACGCAGAGTTTCAATTCCTCCAATTCCTGGCATCATTATGTCGAGGAGAACAAGAGAAATCTGATGCGTATTTAGAAGTTCTAGGGCCTCTTCTCCACTTTCAGCAAGGACGGTTTCATAGTCTTTGCGAAAGAGACGCCGGCTCAACATATCTCTGTTCTCTTCGATGTCGTCCACAACAAGAATTTTTCCTGTCGCCTTGTTGCTTGGAGATGGCAGAGAAGCAGTGAGGGAGACCTGGGAGGGCACAGCCGTTGAAGGTGCGGATGGTTTCTCTGCAATAGATGGAGCCGTCGAAGATACAGGTGTGGATTGAACGGGGTCCGAGCTAGGAGAAGCTGGTGGTTTCTCTGCAATAGGTGGAGCCGTCGAAGGTGCGGGTTTGGATTGATCGAGTTCCGAGCTAGGAGAAGCTGGAAGTTTCTCTACAATAGATGGAGCCGTCGAAGATACGGGTGTGGATTGAACGGGGTCCGAGCTAGGAGAAGCTGAAGCATTCTCTAACAAAACTTCCATTTTCCCTAGCAATCTTTTGATGTCTACGGGTTTCGTGTCGTAATCATCACAGCCAGCAGAAAGAGCTTTATCACGATCGCCCACCATGGCATGAGCAGTCAAAGCTATCACAGGAATTGTGGCAGTCCTCGGATCTTTTTTCAGCTCACTTGTCGCAGTCCAGCCGTCCATGACCGGCAGACTCATATCCATAAGGACGAGATCTGGGTTAGCAGATTGGGCTTTGGCAACGCCCTCTTGACCATCAGCTGCGATAACAACCTCATAACCACGACGCTTTAAGCGCCGTCCTAGCATGTCCCGATTGAGTTCGTTATCTTCTACTAAAAGTATTTTTGTCATGACTAGTAATCAAGAGGGAAAGAGTATTTTTTTTATTTTTTTAGCTTATGCTGATGAGAATATTGCCCTCTTCAACCTTCGTTGGATAGCTTTTTATGGGTTCAGTAGCAGGTCCATCCAATACATTGCCTTCAGTGTCAAACTTTGAACCGTGGCAGGGACAAAAGAATGATGTGCTATCACTATCCCAATTAAGATTACAAGCTTGGTGAGTACACAGAGAATCTAGGGCGAGGAAAGCCCCTGCTATCTTAGGGTCTTGAATGACCGTCACATCTTTTCCGTCTGCAGATTTAAATGCCAGGCTGCCATCCGTCTCTAGAGTTTGCACTGTACCCACTTCAATAAATCCATCCTGACGGGGGCTTGGCGAAGGGGGCACGTTCGAATTTGAAACGGCTTGTTGCTTTCCACAGGAAGATAAAGCAGAAGGAAGTACGGTGAGAATACTGCTGAAAGTCAACCAAGATAAAAAGTGACGTCGTCGCATGTTTTAAACAATACTCACTCTAAAGGAACAAATTGAACGGAAAAGACTAGAACAAACATCTCAGATTAGAATATTCGCGCTCTGGATTAAGGAGCTTGTGCTATAGAAATGAATTCATCTATTTCGGAGAGCAGGAGTTTATGATCAATGTTTCCTTTTTGATAAATTCCTTGGGCAGTATTACTTAACTCAAGTCTGTCATTTGCCGTTAAATCTTTAGCCGTCACAATAATAACGGGAATCATCTTCCAAAGAGGATTCTGACGGATTTGCCTCAGTAGTTCAAAGCCATTCATCTCAGGCATATCCAGATCTAACAAAATCAAGAGGGGAATATTTCCCTCCTCCAAGTAACTGAGTGCTTTTTGACCATGCTCGGCCTGCTTGACAGTCCAGTTTTCTTTCGTCAGTAACCGACACAACATTTGCCGTGAAGCTTCATCATCCTCAACGACTAAGACACTATCAGTCTCTTTTTGAGCGACATATTTCTCCATTACAGCCAACAAACTGTCACGATCGACGGGCTTCGTGAGACAATCGGCTGCTCCCAAGGCAAAACCAAATTGAGTATTGTCTAGCATCGAGATCATGATGACAGGAATGTCAGCTAATTGAGGGTACGCCTTTAATTCTTTAAGCACAGCCCAACCATTGGTGTCCTGAAGATAAACATCAAGGGTAATAATATCGGGTTGCACCGCCACCGCAAGCCTTAATCCTTCGGCACCTGTCCCAGCAAGAATGACTTTATAACCTTCTTTGGATAAAGAATGTTTGAGAATTTCCTGGGCATCTGGATCGTCATCGATGACGAGGATAGTGACCCCGGCGTCTGTCGAAGCCGACAGATCATCTAAGACGGCAGAAACCACAGGATTAATGCTAGTGGGTTCAGGACTGGGTTGAATAGTTTGATCTGCAGCGTTAACGGTATGGGGCAAACGAATCGTAAAGGTTGTTCCTTGTCCGACCTCACTTTCTACCGTCACGTCTCCACCCATGAGAGTGACAAATTGTTTAGTAAGCGTCAAACCGAGGCCTGTGCCACCATATTTTCTTGTCGTTGAAGCATCGGCTTGGGTGAAGGCTTGAAAGATTTTTTCAAGCTGTTCGGGCGTCATGCCAATCCCTGTATCACTGACTTCAAAGTAAATGCTGCCGCCTAACTGTTGATCCGTTTTCACAGAGAGAGAAATAAAGCCGTTCGGTGTAAATTTACAGGCATTGCTCAATAAATTTAAGAGACTTTGGCGAAGTTTGGTCTGATCAGTATTGAGACTGCCGATCTCTTTAGAACAGTTGATCTCCAGCGTATTGAAATTCTTCTCAGCTAGGGGATGAATGGTTGCAGCAATCGATTGAATCATCGGCTCAATCTCAAACGTCTCTCGATAGAGTTCCATCTTGCCTGCTTCAACTTTAGACAGATCGAGCACGGAGTTAATCAGCCCGAGTAAATGCTTTCCAGATCCTCGAATTTTTTGTAAGTCCGGAATGAAGTCGTCTTGCCCACAATCTTCGGCATCCTCTGCCAGCATTTCACTGTAGCCAATAATGGCGTTGAGAGGGGTTCTGAGTTCATGACTCATATTTGCGAGGAATTCACTCTTACTACGGTTCGCTTCTTCAGCATTATATTGAGCCGTCTCTGCTTTCTCGCGTTCTTCTTCAGCCACGGCCATCATTTGATTTAGCTCAACGCTGCGGTCTTGTAAGTTCTGATTCAGCGTTAAGAGCTTCTCCTCTGCCAGCTTTCGATCTGTGATTTTCTGGAGGAAGATGGAGTAGCCATCTACACTGGGATAGACTCGCACTTCGAACCAGTCTTCTAAGGCTTGATAGAAAGCGTCAAAGGTAAATGTCTTTTTTTCTCCTTTGGATTGCTCCCGCATCAAATTGATGGGTTGAACAATTTCTTCGGGCAAAACATCAAAGAAGCCTTTATCGATAACGGCTTCTTTATCTAAGTTAAAGACGTCAGCAGCCTGAGAATTAATATAAGAGACCTGCCATTTGTGATTCAGAGCAAAAAAGGCATCAGTGATGCTGCTGAGAATACCTGCTGTTCGCTGTGTGGAAAGTTTTTGCTGCCGATCAACAAAATACGCAACCGTTCCTGCTCCCAACATACAAATAAGCCAACCAATCGCTAAGATTTGGAAATTGCTAGCAGCACGGCGCGCTGATTGATGTTGCGCTTGATAATCATCTTCTAGGTTGGTCAGACTCCCAGTGGTTGATGCGTTAAGCAGTTCACCGGTCAGCCGGTCCATTTGTGGTTTGTTATCGAGGATCACTCGCACGTGATTGAGAACGAGCATTAAATCGCTAGCATTGCTTGATTGCTTATCAATCCGCTGTTCGATTCCTTGCAGACCTGCCTTAATTTTGGGTGTTAAGCTTTCGTTGGACGCTAAGCTATAGAGGAGTGCATCATCAAGAACATTGGCGAGGGCTTGCTCAATATCATTGGATAGACCGAGCTTCGTTTTGTTACTTCGCAACTCTTGGACAAGAGTAGGCAGGTAGGTTAAGGAGTTTTTGAGGACTGCATTCTGGGATTTAAATTTTTCAAGCAACTTAGATTTTTGCTCAAAGGCTTGAGCATTGCTATCTAAATTTTTCTGCAGTCGACCTTGATCACCAATATAGTCTGGGAGAGATTCTAGCTCGGCCTGCAGTGCTTCCTGTTGCTTCATGGCTTGCACCATAAAGTCATAGGAAGAGAGCAGTTCATATCTTGCTCTCAGGACAGATTGATTGACTTGAGAATCTATTTCTTTCTGTTTGGCAATTGCAGTGCTGTATCGCAGATGCTTTTTAGTACTAACAGATTGGCTTTTAAAGACTAGAAACCCGAGAATTAGAATCGCACCTGAGGCGATCGCAATGGTTTGACGTTTGCTGAACTGCATCAGGAGACTCCTTCGATATCACCTTGGAGGGTGTTTAAAAACTGCAAGATAAGGTCGGTATCTTTGGAATCAGCTTCACGCCCTAACTGGTATTTGATCATGATTTCCACGGCTTTATCTAGGGTCGCTGCGGAGCCATCATGGAAATAGGGGGGCGTCAATGTAATGTTCCGCAGGCTTGGTACTTTAAAGGCGTAACGGTCTTCTTCTTTGCCGGTGACGTTGAAGCGTCCGAAGTCAGCTTTCGTAGGGTTACCCCGGTCTTGGAAATAATCACCGAAGACACCAAATTTTTGGAACATGTTGCCACCCAGGAGCACGCCTTGATGACAAGAGACACAGCCCATATCTTTGAAACGCTGATAGCCCGCTTGCTCTTGTGTTGATAGTGCGGTCTCATTGCCTCGCAAAAACTGGTCAAATCGGGAATTGGGTGTGTACAAAGATTGCTCGAAGGTTGCGATCGCATCTTTAATCGCGTCCGACGTCATTCCGTCCGGGTAAAGCGCTTCGAAACGCTCAGTGTATTCAGAGGACTGTTTGAGCTTACCGATCACCTGGGGCCAACTTGAGGCCATTTCAATATCGTTGTGGATGGGGCCCTCAATTTGTTCTTCAAGGGTCTCTGCTCGCCCGTCCCAAAATTGCTTGTATTGCAATCCACTATTAAAAATACTGGGAGAATTGACTTCACCCAGTTTGCCGCCCACTCCAACTGATTTAACTTTGCGATCAGTCGCACCTTTTGTCAGGCTATGACAGGTTGCACAGGAGGTCGAGTTATCTTTGGAAAGTTGCGGATCATGGAACAGCTTTTTTCCCAATGCAACCTTGTCAAGATTGAGGGGAATCTGGGTTGGAATGGGTGTAATGGGTTCACTGCTGGCCATCAGCAAGAGGGAGGTGTCCGTCGCTGGATCGAGGGAGGAAACCTTCTGAAAATTATTCCATTGCCCAGCTAGAAGTGCAGCCAGTAAAAACAAGAAGACAGGCAATAAATATTTTTTTCGAACCCATTTCCACATTATTCAACCCCTCCAAACGGAGAATACATTGCCAGCACATACAGTGAATTTTGCTGGGATAGCTTACAGGTATTAACGTGCCCCAATTTGATGAGAAAAATGATTTTTATATGAGAGAATCATTAATTTTCTCTCATAGATTAACATTCCTAGCAAAGCACCGGTCTCAAAATGGGTCATTGCTAAGTTAGTTTGCAGAATTACGTTTTCGACCAAGCGAACACGTTCAAAGTCAAGCGGGAAAGCGCTCACAGATATAGCCACGACCCGGACAACCGGCTATTCCCCCTACGCAATCATGATAGTAGTCTTCTCAAATACCCTATTCAGAGACTTCAGGACAGACTCATAAAGCTGTCCCGAAGATATCTAATAACTTTTCATTACAGAGGACTTTGGTATCAGGCCGGGCAAGTGAAGTGATATTCCCCAACAACATCTATAGGAATGGGCATTTCTAGCTCAGAAATGAACCGAGGCACCCCCTTCTCAGCAAACCCGCTTCCCTAGGCACAATGTCGCATTGCATAAACGAGAAGAGCAAGTCTGCGAGGGCATCAAAAGTACTTATATTGAAGGGAAAAGCTCGTCAAGTCATGTCTAACGCACCCTAATTTGAGGGGATACTTCATGACGTCATGGGACTAGAACAGCTTTATCCCCCACTTTTTAATTCTCTCCCAGCCAATGAATAGGGCACTTCTAACCCATGCGATTCCATCAAGGCTCGATCCTGCATAATCTCTGATGGATCACCATCAACCACAATATGGCCGTTGTTCAGCAACACAACGCGATCGCAAACCTCCAAAATCATCTCTAGATCGTGGGATGCCACCAAGAAGGTTTCTTCAGAATGTAATAGATACTGAATCAAGCGACGACGGGCGCGGAGATCAAGGTTAGCGCTGGGTTCATCATAGATAATCAGGCTCGGCTGCATGGCGACAATGGTTGCGATCGCCACCATTCGTTTCTCTCCCCCAGACAAATGGTGGGGCATGCGCTGCGCTAGAGACTGAGTCCCTGTCAAAGCCATTGCCATCGCCACTCGTTCTTCAACTTGCTCAGCGGACAACCCCATATTTTGGGGACCAAAGGCAATATCTTCCCAAACCGAAGCGGAAAACAGCTGATCGTCAGGATTTTGGAAAACGAACCCCAAATCAGATCGAAAACGCCCAAATGCCACAGACTGATCAAAGAGCGTCACCGCCCCCTGAGTCGGACGCAGCAGTCCGCAAAGCAACTTAAAAAACGTCGTCTTGCCGGCTCCATTGGGACCTAAGACCCCCACTCGTTCTCCAGCCTGTAGAGACAGATGTAGCTGCCGCAACACCTCCGTTCCATCTGGATAGACAAAACTGAGATTCGTCATCGACAGAGCAACCTCAGTGGCGAGAGGTGGCGAAAAGACTGGATTTACAGCTGAATTCTGGGGAATGGGAGAAAGTAAGGTCATAAAAAACTGTTTCTAGTTCTGAACGCGGGTCTAGAGAAAATCTGAGAGGACAAATCCTGCAGACACCATCAACATGACGATTAAAGCACTCCCATTCCAGAGGGATGATGGTGGCGATTGTCCTGGGCTGTGGGGAGCGGCAGCCCCATAGCCTCGCAGCCCCATGGCCTGATAACTTCGCAAAGATTGCTCGTAACTGCGAATCAACAGCGTCCCCATAAGTGACGCCAACCGCCGTAGATGGGACATTAGCTCACGAAGGGCCAGCCTAGAGGGCGCTTTGAAGCCCCTCAGCTTCATGGCCTGTTGCATCGTCGTCAACATTTGAGCAAACTCAAACAGGTAACGATAGGACAGCAACATCATATCGGCTAAAACATGGGGCAGACCTAAAGATCGCATTGCCTTAATCGTTGCCGAGAAAGGACTGGTCCCTAAAATAATCAGCCCCAGCGTCAATATCGAAAAAAAGCGGCAGACAATCAGCACCATAGCGGAGACCCCCTCAGAGTGGAGGGCAATCGGTCCCCACTGCCAAAGAATCGTCTCACCTGACACCAATGGGAGCAGAAGCACCACGCCAAGGATGAAAAAGCCTGGGTACCGGAGCTGATGCAGCAAGAAAGAAAGGGGGAGAGTTGCGATCGTGTATAGCACAGCCGTCACTCCCAACATCGCTGGAACTAGCCGCAAATCTTCCACCATCGCAAAGGCAAAGATCAGCGTTCCTAAGCCCACCAGTTTGGGGCGAGGTCGCCATCGGTGCATCCAAGAATTGAGATGAACATAGCGATCGATTTCATGCAACATCTGTCCACCTCACTCCGGAATTACCTCAGGCTTCATCCGAGCCAGAAAAGACACCAACATTGCCGTAAACAGACCTTCTAACAGCATCAACGGCCCGTGGGATAGCAGTAAGACCAAAGCAGCTGTTTGCTCAAGAGAAGCATCGAGTTCCGCTGGAACCATCGTAATCACGAGACTAAAGAACAGAAGGGCTGAAAGACCGACACCTGAGACTCCCGCTAAAAATGAGAAGACAAAAGTGGCACGAGAGCTCTGGCCCTTGATCAATCGTCGGAGTTTAAAAATAAAAGAGGCCAATAGAGCTGGAACACCCATAATCACAGCATTGATTCCCAGCGTTGTCAGTCCACCATGACCAAAAACGAGGGCCTGGAAAAAAAGCCCCACCAAAACGGCAGGAAACGCATAGCAATCTAACACAACGCCCAATGCTCCGTTGAGCACAAGATGAAGACTACCCGGTGGCAGCGGAAACCGAATCGCTGAAGCCGCAAAAAATGCCGCTGTCAACAGCGAAGCCTTGGGAATATCTTCTGTGGAAGTTGAACGACGATCAATTTGCCGTAGCGAGTACCAGGTCAAGCCACCTGTAATGGCATAACCCGTAATACAAACCTTGGCTGGCAAAAGACCATCTGAGATATGCATTATCGCTTCTTAGAAGAGAAAATCACAGCCGTCAACACAAAGCCTCCAATGACCGCAAAACTCATCAAACCTCGCTGGACCGGATTCACAGCATGAGACTCGTGCAAGCCCGAATCCTGAGCCACTTGCAAGCCCGCATCCTGAGAATTTGACGCAACGGGAACATTGAGAACAGCACCATGCCCTGCCTGTCGCACTTTTACCTGCCAGTTCCCCATCTGATTGGCTGGAGGCGTAAACGAAAAGCGCCCCTCCGCATCAGCAGTACCCGTCAGCCAGGCCTGCGTGGGTGCATCTGGCGCGTAGATCACAACCTGGGCATTGGCCAGAGGCTTCCCAGAATCATAGGTCGCTTCAATCTCGACATTCGCAGAGGTCACGCGGTAATCAACAGCAACACCATGCGCCAAGGCAGCAGGCATAGCCGCTACGCTCGTCAATAGTCCTAGAATCGGCACCAGTTGCTTAAACATATTTGTCCCTAAGATGTCACAACGTCAGATCGACAATGTCCTTCACCCACGTGCCCTAAATCAGAAAAAGCTGCGTCTAAAGCCTGGAAATGCTCTGGAGACAGCTGGGTTTTAAGGGTGGTCCAGTCAACCTCAAGCTTTTTTCCCTTAGCCAAAGCAGCAAGGGGTTCAAACCCTAATGCGCTTCGATTCAACTCATCATCTTCAGGAAGATCTCGCACACCAAAGAGATGATCAAAGTGGAATGTCGCTTCCAACTCGGCCGTCTTACCCGCTAGAACAACTCCCTTACGCTCATCACCGACAAATTCACCGCAGGTATAGGCCAACTCTCGATCAACCTTGAGCATGAAGTCAATCGTCTGTCCCTGCTTTTGTGCCTGCCCCATGAGTACCATCGCCTGACCCTTCATCGGAGCCTCTGCGGCTTTGGTCATCTTCCAAGAGAGGGCGTTGTATTGACCCGCCGGAACAGCCACTTGCCCCACGGCCACAGAAGGTGAATTTTCATCACCGGCTACCAGATCAACCGTTTCGGCAGGCAACGTCACTTCTGAGACCACCTGCATTGGAACATCAGAATCAGATGAAAAGGAAGGCTCAGCTTGGTATGCCGTCACGTCTTCCAAGTGGACATACAAATGACTAAAATCAATGCCCCAGCCATCCTTCGAAGTAAAACCTTGACGCACAAAGTCCTCTCCGTTGGCCTGAATTTGAAGCGTCCCCATGGCTGATCGCCGAGAATCACCCAAGACCTGGCAACCCACAAGAGCAATAGAACACAGGACAATGCCCAAAGATCGTCTCAACCTCGAATCCCCCTAAAGGCCCAAACCAACAAAACGTGAAGCAGGCTGCAAAACAGTCACCTTCAGCAAAAAATTAAACTAGAACCAATGAGTCGACGCAATGCAAGCCCTGACTGACGTGGTTCACAATTTAACACTGTGCTCAAGAGGGCGGGATGGGGGGGGTGGGGATACCCAAACGGACAATCGATCGATTTTCTCTAATATTTCTCAACCCCAAAAATCGAGAGAATCAAGCCACAGAAAAGTATTCAGCCCATTCGACCTATTTTTCCCCAACCTTAATCCATTGACCTAACGAAAGATTTGATTGCATCTCGAAACAAGTTGTTACCTTTATTTACATATCTCGTACGTATCAACGGGGAATATGTTGCGAATTAGTCATAACGAGAACCTCACATCTGAATTTAGCCTCAAAGAGGAAGACCTTGAAAGGACCTCAAACAAGAGAAATTTTTGTGGGAAGCTCAATTCAGATCTGAGCATCGCCAGCGGTCAGAATATTCGCGAATTGCATCCGTCATAGACTATTCCCCCTAGGGGGGATATACCTTATCAATTCTTTGCCTAGGCTGAAATCGTAGCGATAGATACGGACTGAAGGATATCTTCAAAAGCTTGCTCAGATAGAGATCAGGCATTTTTATCTTTCCTTTATGTCAGCTCCAAAAAAGCAAGCTATCATTGCAAACAGTCGCATCTTTCAGGGGGGATATCTCCAAAGTTTAATAGTGATGAAATTCTTAAGTTCACTATTAAACGGCAAAAACATTTGCTTTTGCCTCTGTTTAGATCCCTATAACGACCTTACTTGTTCTCACTATCCTTCGAGGTATTTAGCGTGGTTGCGATCACTGAAAAACATCAACATAATCATCAGCCGGAGACACCCGTTTCAGATCGAGTTGCTGTTTTGCTTATGGGCTATGGCGAAGTAGAACGATACGAAGATTTCGCCAATTATAATGAGCAAGCCCTAAATTTACTAACCGCTAAGTTTGCGCCGGTTCCCACTTGGTTATACCCACCGTTGGCAAAGCTATTGGCCGTTTTTGACCTCCACGAATGGAGCCACCAACACGATAAATTTATTTCTCCTCACAACGCGATCTTCGAAAGTCAACGCGCAGGAATCGAGCAGAATCTCCAAGAAAAATGGGGACAAGATGTTCAGGTTTTCAAAGCCTTCAACTTCTGTGCGCCTCACCTACCAGAGCAAGTATTAGCTGAGATTAAAGAGCAGGGTTTTTCTAAAATCTTGATCTATCCACTCCTTGTAGTCGATTCAATCTTCACCAGCGGCATTGCAGTAGAGCAGGTCAATAATGCGCTGGCCAAGATGAAAGAACAAGATTCACACTGGGTGCAAGGCATCCGTTACATCCCTTCTTTCTACAATGAATCCGCCTATATCGATCTGCTCGTGCAGATGGTGGAAGAAAAGATTGAGCAAGAACTGGTGGGTTCCCATCTGCCTTCGCAAACCGGCATCATCCTCATGAATCACGGCTGTCCCCATGAAGCAAAGGGGTTCACATCGGGGATTGATGAGAGTCAGGCACTTTATGAACTCGTCCGCGAGCGTTTGATCAATCGTTTCCCATTAATTTCTGTGGGTTGGCTCAATCACCAAACACCATTGATCAAATGGACACAACCCAATGCAGACCTAGCCGCCCGGAATCTGATTGATCTCGGTGCCACAGCATTGGTGATGATGCCCATTGGGTTTGCTACTGAGAACCATGAAACGCTATTAGATGTGGAACATATTATTGGTGGCCTCAGAAAGCAACATCCCGAAGTGACGTATTTGCAGATGCCCTGCGTCAATGATCATCCCACCTTCACTAAAATGTGTGCAGATTGGGCCCATGATCATATTGCCAACTTGCGAAGCGCAGAGCCCCTGGCTGTGAACCCTCAATTAGCAATTTCACAAGCAGCGAAGGTTCATAGTCACAGCCACGACCATGATGGACATGGCCATACCCACAATGGGCATCACAC
>CALFCG010000128.1 GCA_937951315.1 uncultured cyanobacterium | reverse complement strand
CTTGGACAATGTCAAGAAAAAATTGCTTGCGCAAAGTGCTGTTGCATCCTTGATGAGGTCGTTAACAGCACCTCGCAACTACAATATAAAAAAAGAATATGTGGAACTTATGAGGATAAACGGCTAATTACGGATGAATTTCCTGCCAGGACCGATGAAATCAACGTTGTGTTCTTAATTCAATCCCAAATTCAGAGGAATTTTCAGAACAGTGCTTAGACAAGGGGCCGTTGAATGGGGCAGCCCTCATCAGAATTCAGTTTTAGCTCAACATCGACAGAGCCCCTCCCAAGCCCCAAGAGGATCAGCGTATGGTTTCCCCATCAAAAGCTTTCGCGACATATCCTTCGCGAGGATTTGGTCTTCCAAAGTCTCCTGACTCGAGCTTAGATACTCATTCTGGAAGGTTGCGATCGCATCTCGACCGATTTACTTTGCAAATCTGCGGAATGCAAATAAGTCATCACAGCCTGTTTACCCAATTGCAGCTTGAATTTGCGATTGAACTTTCTCAATAACCAGAGACTGTGCTTCTGGGGTATCCATCATACCTTCTGCAGCAAAGTGGTGAATCTCTTGTACGCCTAAAAAGCTAAGCAACCCCTGAAGATAAGGTTCGACAAAGTTTAGGGCAGCAAAAGGACCGTCGTGATGATATCCACCCGCACCATAGGCTGAAACGACAAAGGCTTTCTCAGTGGTGAGAAGGCCGCTAAACCCGTTCTCATCCATCGCAAAGGTTTGGCCTGCTCGCACAATTTGATCAACCCATGCCTTCAGAGCCGAAGGAATGGAGAAGTTATACATGGGTGTAGAAATGAGAAGGATATCAGCCTGCTTAAGCTCTGAAATCAACGTATCAGATAAGGCCACTGACGCCTTCATTGCATCTGTCCGTTGGTCAGGGGGTGTCTGAAAACCAGCGATGGTGATTTCATCGATATGGGGAATAGCGGGCTGTGTCACATCGCGAGTCGTGATCTCATGTGTAGGATACTTCTGGTGCCAAACCTGCTCAAAGAAATCGGCAAGGTCACGAGAATGCGAGCCTTGGGTTCTGGAGCTAGAATCAATTCGCAATAGACGAGTCATGGTAATTTCATCGATACAGCAAAGAAATGCAATCGTCCGATTGAATTTAGCAAACTAACAACTCTAGTTTAAAGTGAATGGCTTTTCTCATCAATACATAAGTACTGCTGTCTGCAGGTAAGGTTAACATGGGGGGTAACAGTGATTCGCGCAAAAAATATCACTTTTTTCCTAAAGCAAATCACTTCAATATTTCTGTAGAAAATGATATCTATTGACCCAGCTTTGCTTGAAGAGAACAGTAGATATACACTTATCTTTGACTTGAAATCTCTCGAAGACGAAGATCTTTTCGGGAAATCCCCATGAATACTCTTGTCCTCTGGTACATCTTTAAGCTAAGGGAATAAGGAAACTGAATAACATAAAAAGAAACCCGTGTTTCTTCGGTTATTTTTAAGTGTTTCGTGGATTATTCTAGATTTATTGGGCTGTCATACCCCCCACATATAGCCCTTCTAAGTCCCCGAAATGGCAACTTGTTCCGAAAGGACAAGGCGCAAACCAGCAGACCTAAAAACCATCTTTGGGGTATGGATGCTGTTGGTTCCGAAGGGACTTTCCATATTTCCAAAAAGCCCCTAATCGACGGTTAGGGGTTTTTTTCTTGCTCCGCAACAGAAAGACAACAATTTATCAGCACATACTAAATAAATGGCTGCCAATTTCACCTAAAGATTGCAGCTCTTCCGCACCCCAGACAACTCAAGCCCATTTGGTGTATCGCAAGGTTCAGCACCAGATTGATAAAAAAGTGGGGTATTTGTGACACAAAAAATGAAACAAGTGTCGTTTTTGACCTGTTCATTGTCGATTGTGTCGTGATCGGCAAGTCGTAATGAGTTATAACGCTTGCGCCGAGACCAGAAAACCTCGCATGTATTGATTGACTTGCTCTGGTTGTTCTTGCTGAATCCAGTGGTTGCAATCACTCAGATAATGAACCTGTAGATCTTTTACAAATTCTTCCGTACCGTAGGTGAGTTCTTTCCCCAGGGCGAAATCATCTTCGCCCCATAGCAGCAATGTCGGCACGTTAAGGATATCCCAGTTCTGAGAGGTAAATGTGCGGGTATTGCTGCGATAGTAGTTGATCATCGCCGTGAGTGCCCCTTGATGGGCAGCAGCCTGTTTGAAAGCTTTGAGATCTTCTGAAGTAAAGGCGCTTTTTTGGGTGGCTTTGTCCGCAAAGGCAGATGCGATCGCACCATAATCGTTGCGCTGAAACATCCACTCGGGCAGCCTTGGCAACTGAAAGAATGCGATATACCAGCTCCGCAACATTTGCCGTGGATTGGTGCGCAGTGCCTTGGCAAACTTCGCCGGATGCGGCAAGTTCAACACAATCAGTTTTTGCAGCCTATGGGGATGAGCGTAGGCAAAACACCAGGCAATGAAACCGCCCCAATCATGACCGACCAAAATACAGTCGTCGTAGCCCAATCCCTGAATGACGCCCTCTATATCCTTAATCAGTTCAGATATGTGGTAGGCACTGACCTTTGTCGGCTTCTCGCTAAGGTTATAGCCGCGTAGATCTAAAGCCACGACCTTATGATCCTTTGCAAATTCAGGGATTTGATAGCGCCAGGAATACCAAAACTCTGGAAAGCCGTGCAGCATGAGCATCAACGGCCCTTCCCCCTGTGTCACATAATGCAGTTTGACATTATTACTGACAATGAACTGATGCTCTTGATTATGGTCTAGCTCGGATTCAGTCATGGGCTATGACCCTCGCGACAGATCTTGAAAGAGTCTAAGTGACAGCGTTAGGCAGGCTTGTGTGCCACCCAATACTTACTCATAAAATGGACCTCCGTGTGGATATCTGTGAAGCCCGCCTGTTGCAAACGCTCTTCCAAATTATCGGTTGAATAATGGCGGTAGTAAGGCTCATGAAAAACTGCCGGGAAATTCTTCATGAATGCCTCCATCTCAGGAGAATCACTGACTTGCACTGAATCACAAAGAACAAAGACGCCCTTGGGTTTCGCAATGCGGAAGCATTCATTGATGATTGTTTGTCGAACAACTGCCGGCAGCTCATGGAAAAGGAAGACACTCGTCACCGCATGAAATTGATTGTCTTGATAGGGCAGAGTCTCAGCATTGGCCTGCAAAAGCTGAGGCAGTTCTCCCGGATTTTGAGAGAGGAGTTGATTGGCCTTTCGCAAGTAGGCCGGAGAGAGGTCAGTGCCATGTAGTGACGCCTGCGGGAAAGCAGCCCTGAGCATTTTTAAGGTTCGACCTGTGCCACAGGCAATATCCACCATCCGTGTGTGTTGGGGCAATATATCGTTGAATCGCTGTAATCCTTGTTTAATAGGCGCTAGAACTCGACGGCGCATAGCATCAGCTGTTCCCCCAAACAGAAGTTCTACCTGAAGATCGTAAAGGTTGGCAGAGGTCTCACTCAGATACCCATCAGACTGATGATGGAAGTTTTGCAAGTAATATTTTGGGAAACCGTTCGTATCGATAGACTCTGAGAACTCTTGATACCGTCGCTGGTTGGAGCGCCGCCAAGTCTTTGGCGCATCTAGCCAAACAGCAGGATAGAAGCTGAAGAATTCATCCCAAGGATTATCAAATAAAAGAGAAGTTGGATAAATGCCTTGCTGCGCATCTTCCCAGTCCGTCTCTAGCAGCTGATCGAAGCGTGCTTGCAACATCGCCAGCATCTGGTCATCAATGTTGCTCGTTTTCTGCTGCTGGGGTGGATCGACGATCTGCCGAACCCGATTACTCCATTCTCTATGGGCAATGCCAAATACGTTTTTACTTTGGCCGAAGGTTTGATAGGCCAGCTTGGTTAAGGGGGCTGCAAAGGGCAAATCTAAAGGTAGAAATGGAAGAGTCTGCATGACCTATATAAAAGCTTGAGTTTGTGAGTAACCGTAACACAGCTCTAGGGTTGAGGTGTTTGCAAGAGAGTACGCTAGGCTAAGATATACGACGCCTATTCACTGATAAAACTGCCATGTTTGAGGCCCTCTCTGAAAGTCTAGAATCTGCCTGGAAGTCCCTGCGAGGTCAGGCCAAGATCTCCGAATCCAATATTCAGGAGGCGTTGCGAGATGTGAGGCGTTCGCTCCTTGAAGCCGATGCCAATCTTCAGGTGGTGAAAGACTTTATTGAAGAGGTGCGTGAAACAGCTCTAGGTGCTGAAGTTATTAAAGGGGTTAGCCCAGATCAGCAGTTCATCAAGATCGTCAATGATGAACTCATTAAGGTTATGGGCGAGACCAACTCTCCCCTTGCTGATGCAACCAAAGCGCCCACGGTTATCTTGATGGCCGGTTTGCAAGGAACCGGTAAAACCACTGCCACCGCTAAACTGGCTCTGCATCTGCGTAAGCAAGAGCGCTCCGCTCTGTTGGTGGCGACGGATGTCTATCGTCCTGCCGCCATTGATCAACTGGTGACGTTAGGTAAACAAATTAATGTCCCTGTTTTTGAGATTGGTGCAGATGCCAATCCGGTTGAGATTGCCCGTCAAGGTCTAGCTGCTGCCCGCGAACAGAAAGTTGATACCGTCATCATCGACACCGCAGGCCGCCTCCAGATTGATCCTGAAATGATGGGTGAACTTGCCACCATTAAGAAGACCGTGAAGCCCCACGAGGTTCTGTTGGTGGTGGATGCCATGACCGGCCAAGAAGCGGCGAATTTAACCCGCACCTTCCATGACGAGATTGGTATTACCGGTGCCATTCTGACCAAGATGGATGGGGATACACGGGGGGGCGCGGCCCTCTCGATTCGTCAGATTTCTGGCCAGCCGATCAAGTTTATTGGTGTGGGCGAAAAAGTAGAAGCCCTACAGCCGTTTTATCCTGACCGCATGGCGTCTCGAATTCTGGGTATGGGAGATGTGCTCTCTCTGGTTGAAAAAGCCCAGGAAGAGTTTGATATTGCTGATGCCGAGAAAATGACCCAGAAGATCATGGAAGCACAGTTCGACTTCTCTGATTTTCTGAAACAGATGCGGCTTCTAAAAAATATGGGGTCTTTAGGCGGCGTCATGAAAATGATTCCGGGCATGAACAAACTGTCGTCTTCACAGCTTGAAGAAGGTGAAGGCAAGCTCAAGCAAACAGAAGCCATGATTGGTTCTATGACTCAGGCGGAGCGGAAAGATCCAGATTTGCTTTCAAGCTCCCCCAGCCGACGACGGCGAATTGCCAAGGGATCAGGCTACTCCCTCAATGATGTCAGCAAGCTCGTCACTGACTTCCAAAGAATGCGCACGATGATGCAACAGATGGGACAAGGTCAGATGCCCGGTATGGGAGGGATGCCCGGTATGGGCGGTGGAATGGGAGGCATGAACCCCTTTGGCGGCATGATGGGTGGCGGTGGTCAGGCACCCCAACCCGGCTGGCGAGGGCAAGCTGGCGGGGGCGGTAAAAAGAAAAAGAAAAATAAGAAACGCAAGGGCTTTGGTACCCTGTAGTGCAATTTATGTTTAGGTTGTTAAGGCAGTGTTTCTAATCAATTGCTTTTAGATAGCGATAGCGCTAATTGAAGTGATATGATGACTAACTGTACTGTTGTCAGATTCTTGAACCAGCGGTGCAGTTGACCCATAGCCATCCAAAATAATCCTTTTCCTCAAGCATGATCAAACTCAGACTTAAGCGATACGGTAAAAAGCGCTCTGCGAGCTATCGCATTGTGGCCATTGATAGTCGTAATCGCCGTGATGGCCGTCCTCTCGAAGAGTTGGGTTATTACAATCCCATTGCTAATGAGACTCGACTCCGAGTTGATGGGATTATTAAGCGGCTTCAGCAGGGAGCTCAGCCCACTGATACCGTGCGTAGGATTTTAGAAAAAGCCAACGTCTTCGAACAAATGAAAGCCCAGTAGTATCCGGAGTGCATGTGACGAGTCCACAGTCAGACTATGCCGAGCTTGTTCGCTTTTTGGTGACGCCGTTTTTGGAAGAGCCGGATAAGTTGAGTATTCACTGTGAAACCTATGCAAATGGAAAAATTTGGGTCCGCTTAGCCTTTTCTGATGCAGATAAAGGTCACGTTTTTGGTCGCAATGGACGAACAATTCAGGCGATGCGCTCTTTAGTCGAGGCTGCAGGCAAGCTTGCAGACGAGTCGGTGCATCTTGAAGTGTTTGGCAGCCAAAATACACAGGGTTCCCGGAGTGGGGGACGGCGTGGCGGTGGACGACGGAGTGGAAGTGGCCCCAAAAAACCGGTTCCAAAGCCGGTAAGGCGGAACGAGCAAAGCTCAGAGGGTTAGCGCCATAACGGCTTATTACTGCAGTGAGTCTAGACCGGCTGTGAGTAGACGATAGCTGTATTTATTTTTGTGCCGTCATGGCTGAATCACTTACGATTTCGTTCCCGACGCCGGATAGTGCGATGGCATTTGCCGGTGAGAAGGAGCACAATATTAAAGTGCTGGCGCGCCAAACGGGTGCACAGCTAGTCTTGCGCGGACAAGAGCTATTGATCAGTGGCACTGAAACTCAGGTCCAGATTTGCCAGCAACTGATCTCTATGCTGAGTGATTTGTGGCAAGCTGAGCGAGAGGTGACGGAGGTTGATCTCCTGACAGCCCGTCATGCACTGAATACAAATCAACAGGAAAACTGGCAGGATCTGCAGAAAGATGTGCTGGCCCGGACCCGACGTGGAGAAGACATTCGGGCTAAAACCTTCCGTCAGCGTCAGTATGTCAAAGCGATCCGTAATCATTCTTTGACCTTTGGCATTGGGCCGGCGGGCACAGGCAAAACTTTTTTAGCTGCAATCCTGGCGGTGCAGGCGCTGTTGTCCAATGAGTATGAGCGTCTCATTCTGACTCGACCGGCCATTGAAGCCGGAGAGCGATTGGGGTTCTTGCCCGGTGATCTACAGGAAAAGGTCAATCCTTACCTGAGGCCGTTGTACGACGCTCTCCACGCTTTAGTGGAGCCGGAGCGTGTTACGAGCTTGATGGAGCGCGGTGTGATTGAGGTGGCCCCCTTAGCCTATATGCGAGGTCGGACGCTCAGCCATGCATTTGTGATTTTGGATGAAGCTCAAAATACAACGCCGAGCCAGATGAAAATGATGTTGACGCGGCTCGGGAAGAAATCACGGTTAGTCGTTACGGGAGACGTCACCCAAACTGATTTGCCCAGTCATCAGTCGTCAGGATTGGCCGTGGCTCAAAAGATTCTTTCCAATATCGATGGGATTGCCTTCTGTAACTTGACCAAGGCCGATGTGGTTCGTCATCCCCTGGTGGAAAAAATTATTGATGCTTACGAGCGTTATGAGGCGCCAGGGAAATAAGCAAGCTGCTTCAGAATACAATCGGCCATCTCCTCAACGGGAAGAATCATTTGCGCTGCCCCTAGGTCAATGGCAACCTTCGGCATCCCAAAAACGATGCTGCTGCCCTCGTCCTGGACAATCGTTGTGCCTCCTGCCTGGGCGATGGCTTGCAGCCCTAAGGCCCCATCTTCTCCCATGCCGGTGAGAAGAACACCTAAGACTCCGGCTCCGTAATGTTGAGCCAATGATTCAAACATGACAGAAATCGATGGGCGGTGGCGGTGGACAGCAGGGGCGACGGAATAATAGCAGCGGCCTTTGGTGTCTAGCGTGAGGTGATACTGGTCGGGAGCAAAATAAACGGTTCCCGGCACCGGTATTTCCCCCAGAGCTGCAATTTTGACTGGAAGATTACAGGCTGAAGCTTGCCAACTCACGAGCCCTTCCGAAAACCCTGCCGTGATGTGTTGTGTACAAAGAATGGGTAAGGGGAAATCCACCGGGAGACGCTTCAGAATTTGGTGAATGGCACGGGGGCCACCCGTGGACGCACCAATAGCTAGAACCTGGGGAGCATTGTTGTTGAGTTTTATGGGACTGCGCTTAGGGAGAGGAGCCGGAACGGGTACAAGTTGACCCAGCGGTTTCGTGAAGACCTTGACACCCGCCAGTACCTTTATTTTTGCTGTGAGCGCTTGCTGATCAAGGTGTTGCCATCTTCCCGTAACAGGTTGCGGAAAAACATCAATTGCCCCCGCCTGCAGAACTTGGGTAATGGTTTGTGTTTCAGTGGGCTGAACCTTAGGACTGACTACGAGGATGGGGCGTGGGCTGATTGCCAAAAGCTGACGGATGAGCTCTAGGCCATCCATGTGGGGCATTTGGAGATTGGTGCATACAACGTCAGGCTGAAGCTTTGGGATTTTTTCTAGGGCCATTAATCCGTTGTTGGCTGAGCCGATCACTTGAATCTCTGGCACTTTTTCCAGGATATCTGTCAGCCTTTTTTGTGCGATCGCAACACTTTCTACAATAAAAACGGTGATTGCCGAGAGCATGCCTCTACCAACCCATCAGCAGCTAAAAGAACATTTGAAAAGAAGGCAGGGGTCAGATACGAGACCTAACCCCTGCATCAGAAAGACTGTGGGAGAGCCACGGAGTCGATAGACTTATTTTTTGCTTGCCAAGACCTTAATCTTTGTTACCAAGGCACTTTTTAGCTTTTCATAGTCCATTGCTGTACCCGAGGTAGGCTTGGGGAAAAAGTCCAAGGCACCGGCAGACATCAGATTAAAGATGTTATCGACATCGCTGGGGTGGACTGTGTTGCTGATCACTAGAATGGGGCGAGGAAAGTCCGACATCACCCGTTTGGTGAATTCTAGGCCATCCATTTTGGGCATCTGTAAATCAGTACAGATCACGTCTGGCATGCTTTGAGCAATAACGGCTAGTCCTTGCTCGCCGTCTTGGGCCGTGCCGACGACTTCTACTTCGGGTGAAGAGTCCAGCAGTCTCTTCAAAATTTCTAGGGCAACAGCAGAGTCTTCAATTAAGACAACTTTAATGGCCATGGCTAAATCAATCTCCTGAGGGTATCTAATAGTAATGTCTGGTCAAAATCACCTTTGCTGATGTAGGCATTCGCCCCAGCATCGGCTCCACGCTGCCGGTCCTCATCCTTGGCCAATGTAGAGACAAGGATAATGGGCAGCTCTTCGTATTCGTCTTGCGCCCGAATACGGCTGGTTAGCTCAAGGCCAGTGAGATTTGGCATCTCAATGTCAGATACTACTGCATCAAAGGAGTCCACTCCCAACTTTTCAAACCCATCCAGACCATCTACGGCGGCGGTGACTTCATATCCGGCGCCCACTAAAATACGGAGAACCTGAGTCCGAATGGGCAGTGAGTCCTCGACGAGTAGCACCTTGGGTTTCGTTTGAGGGGCCTCCATCAGCTTTTCGGGTATGGCTCGGTTCCCCTGAACGGATTGGACTAAGTCTTGAGGGTTGAGCACCATGCAGATTTCACCATTGCCCAGAATGGTGGCTCCAGAAATATTCCTGACTCTCTGCAGCAGTTTGCTTTGGGGTTTGATTACAATATCTTGCTGATCGAGTAGAGCTTCCACCAGGACCCCTAAGCGTTCCTGGCCCGCCGTGAGCACGACGCAGGAGAGATAGTTTGCTCCCTCCGAGGAGGGGGTGGGTAAATCGAGCAAGTCTGATAGCCAGGTAAGGGATAGGGGCTGTCCTTGAAAGGTGACGGTGGGATGCCCATCTACAATGAAGACATCTTCAGGCTGGATGCGAATGAGGGTTTCAACAGATTCGACCGGGATAGCATAGGGGGTTGACCCGATGGTGACAATGAGGGCGTAGGTGGTTGCCAAACTAGCGCCTAAGGTTAACCGGAAGATACAACCTTGGCCAGGTTCAGAAGAGACCTGAATCGATCCTTTCAGACGATCGACATTGGCTCGGACCACATCAAGGCCGACGCCCCGGCCCGAGAGTTCTGTGACAGTGGTGCGGGTAGAAAATCCAGGTTCAAAAATGAGAGCGCGAATTTGATCCGGGGACATTCGCTCTAGTTCCGCTTCGCTGTGTAAATTTCGCTGAAGGGCCGTGTTTTTAATTTTGTCTAAATCCAAGCCCCGACCATCATCAATGAGCTCGATGCAAATGCTGCTTCCGGTTTGATAGCCTTTGATGCCAAGGGTCGCTTTTGCCGGTTTATGGGCAGCTAATCGGTCGGCTAGGGGTTCAATCCCATGGTCGATGGCATTGCGAATCAAGTGCGTCAGTGGATCCTTCATCTCTTCGAGAATCCGCTTGTCAGCAAGCGTGTCGCCGCCCTCAATAATAAAATCAATCTCTTTATTTTGATCTCGTGATAAATCTCTAACGAGGCGAGGAAAGAGGTTGAAGAGACTTGAGAGGGGGAGCATCCGCAATTTGAGGATGCCCGATTCTAAGCTGGTGGCGACGGTCTCTAAACGGGCCGTATCAGCAAAAGCCGTTCCTCGGAGTTGGCGGATGAGTTCTCCAAACTGATCGAGGTGGCGGTTTTGGTATCGCTGGGCTTTTCTGAGCGGGGCCAGTAGTGTTGGGTCAACATGCTGGGTAAGATTTTCAAGAGCTGTGCGCTGGAGGATATTTTCTTTGGACCAAGCTTCCCAGAGGTTGAGGATCTCGGTGATGTCGTCCAGTCGACGCGTGATCCGCAGCTTTGTCACGGCGAGTTCACCCGCCTGAGTCATGAGTTGGTCTAGTTTCGGGGCTGCAACCCGAACAGTATCAATTTGGTAGGCACCCGTGTCTTCGCCCTGCTCCTGATGTGTTGTGGGTTCAGGTGTTTCTGAGGGCACAGATTCAACATGTCCGTTTGAGGCAGGGGGAGATGCCCCTTGGAGCGCGGTGACTAACTCTGGGTCTAGCATGGATAGATCCAGCCCTGCAGGAACATAGGGCTCCTGGGTCAAGGACTCCTGGTTCAAAGACTCCTGGGTCAAGGACTCCAGTTCAGAGAGGGGCGGATCGCTGTCTTCGAGCTGTGATAGTTCGGCAATATCTGGCAACTCGGCCAGGTCTGACAGCTCGGAAATAGAGTCTGGGTCTGACTGGGTTGCTTCTGCTGCAACATCGGAACCGGACAATTGAGCTACAACCGAGAAGAGGGATACCCCTGATGGCTGACCGGTGACGGCTTCATTGGCCACTTTGCGGACAGCATCAAGACCTTGGTAGATGCGATCGCAAAGTTCTGCGGTTACCTTTTGCTCACCGTTGTCCACCTCAATTAGGAGATCTTCGATGTGGTGGGTGAGGGTTTCAGCATCGAGCACCCCCAGCATTCGCGAATCCCCTTTAAGGGAATGGGCTTCACGCAGTAGCTCTTTAAGAAAACCAGCATCATCGGGCTGTTTCTCGAGGTTGAGCAGACCCGCTTCCAGTTTGTCTAAATGTTCTTGACTGGCATCTCGATAGAGTGTGCGCAGTTCGTCATCTTCGATGAACATGGCATTAATCTTGTGCTTAGGGCAATGGGCAAATGAAGGAGGCAAAAGCTGCCGGGGTCAGTGAGCCCAACCCCGGTTCCTTTTTAAACCGTGACCTGTAGCTTCTCGGCTACTTCTGTTAGTTCTTCAGTGGAGGACTTGACCTGGCTTACCACCGTTGCTGTCTCCTTGGCACCCAAGTTAATGGCGTTCATCGCTGAAACAGCCTGCTGTACGCCGACGGCCTGTTGCTTCGAACTGAGGGCAATCTGTTGACTGGCGATGGAAACCTCATTAATCGCGGTGGCAATTTCTTGGAACACGTTCAGCGTATCTTGAGCGAGTTTAATACCTGAATCTGCGGTTTTATTCCCCTCATCCGTTACCATCACGGTGCTGTTAATCGAACTTTGAATGGTGCCAACCAAGGTACCAATTTTGTCGGCAGAGTTACGACTTTGGTCCGCCAGCTTTCTAATTTCACCGGCAACCACCGCAAAACCTTTGCCCTGTTCACCGGCTCGGGCCGCCTCAACCGCTGCGTTAAGGGCCAGCATGTTTGTTTGGTCGGCTACATCTGCCACCAGTTTCGATACGGTGGAAATCTGGTCGGTTTGCTCACTCAACTGCATAATTTTCTCTGCGATGTCACCGACCTTCGATCGTAGGTTCGCAATTCCATCCAGCGTTTCTTGTACCGTTTTTTGACCACTGTCAGATAAGTCCAGAGCTTGCTGGGCGCTAGAAGCTGATGCGTCGGCTTGTTGAGCAGCCTGGAAGGAAGAGGCACCCAATTCCTCAATGGTGGTCGTGGTTTCGTTTACAGAAGCAGTTTGGTCAGAGACAATCCGGCCCTGCTCTTCCACTGTGGCTGCAATTTGAGATGAACTACCGGACACACCCGAGACCGCTTTCTGTAGTGTTTTGGAAACCTGTTCAACGGTCACTAGTACCACCGCCGCCAGAATGATCTGAACCAGAATCGCTAAAAGAATGAGGTTCCGTTCCGTTCCGATGCCCGCTGCGAAAATGTCTTCCGCTGCGAAAGCAGCCTTGTTTGTGGCGTCGAAATAACTTTCACTATCCTGAACTACTTTTGCGGCGAGATTAGGGTTTTGACGCCGCTGTATCAGATCGTTCTTGAGCTGCTTCCACAACTCTTGAACATTGAGCATTTCGGTCTTAAATGGCCCTTCTTTTGCCGCCGCTATATTAACTTCTCCATCCAGTGTGGTGACTGTGCCACCGTTGATGAGAACATCGATTTTCGTTTCAATCCCTTTGATCAGATCATCATTTTTTTGACCCGCTAGCTCTAGCTTTACCAATCGCTGAGTTCCCCCCCGTACTAGACCGGTTTGGTTTAGTACCTGGGCGTTTTTCGCGGGCCCTTGCACACGGGTGATTTCAAAAAGTGAAAATCCTACACCGACGACTGCGAGAGCGGCTACAGCTATGCGAATTTGTTGGGTAATTTTCATCGAATGGCTCCTTGTTTAAGAATGGGGCGAAGTGTTGATTAAGGTTGAGATCGTCCAGGAGGGCGAAACGGGATGGAGAGGACAAAACCAGAAACTTCTGGTTGCAAAGCTTTATCTGAAAGATTTTTCGACATAGATCATTGAAGGCTTACCCCCCTTGATTGACAATCAACTCTCCCCGTGAGAACAGAGTGGGGAGGTCTAGAACGCGAAGGTGTTTATCTTGATAGGTTGTGGAACCCTGAAAATAGCCCTGCTGACCAGAGGCGAGGGGAACTTCACTCATCTCTGTTTGGGCAAGGTACATCACATCAAAAACCTCATCCACGGGAATGGTGGCGACGATATCATTCACCTCCACCACGACGGCTTTTGCGGTGGTGGGAGTGGCGGGTTGGTCAATCACTGTGCGGATATCAACCAGGGTCATGACTTCTCCCCGCAGGTTGATATTGCCCATAATGTGCGGGGGACAGCAGGGAATTGTGGTCACTGGAGGTACATTAATAAACTCACGCACCATGCCTAGCTCCAGTGCAAAGTAGTCTTCCCCTAAACCGATGACGGCCAAGGATAACAAGTCGGTGGTGTTCTCAGACCCTTCGAGAGGGGGACGAAGTTCCTCTGCACGTTGTCGAAAGATGATGCGTTCCTCAGCTGAGGTATTCGCACAATAGCGCTCGTAGAAGTCGGAGCCGATTTGCTCCGCAGTGACAAGGGCTTGCCACTCGGCTTCTGGTGACCTGTCTTCTTCTGAGCTGTCATGCTCTGGGGCGAGTTCAGATTCCCAGATTAGGGTGGCTACATCATCGGCTTGACGAATCAAGGTCTCTGGATTGAGTAAAACCACGACATCGCTGTCTACCTTGGCCAAGCCAGCAACGAAGGCGGTGTTAATTTGCTGCTCTCTTCCATAGTCCGGTGAGTCTTCTTGATCAACGGCTGCAATGACTTGGACATCAAGGACTTGATTCACCACTAGACCGACTTGAATACCCTGCCAATCAAGGACAATGATGCTGTCACTGAGTCGACAGGACTGTAGAGGTTGCCCCAGACGCAAATCAAGGTGCATGATCGGTAGTAGCTTTCCGCGCCAATTTAAACTGCCAATAATATCTTTGGGGGCATCTGCCACCAGCGTCAGTTCAGGAAGTTGAAAGATTTCGCGAACACGCGGCGCTTCGATTCCGTAGAGAGAATCAGCGTGGCGAAACATCAAATAGGATTGATTATTTTTATTCATAGGGAACTAGAGAATTTATGAAAAGCTCATAGATGAAAAACAGAATTTTCTAGATCAAAATCAAGCCGCTATCCAGAATCAGATCTGCACAATAGGAACATATTTTTCCAGGACCTCTAAAAGCTTTTCGCGGGTCACGGGCTTGGTGAGGTAATGTGTGGCACCTGCCATTTGCCCTTTGAGCTTATTGAACATGCCATCTTTAGCGGTTAACATGACGACTGGCAAATCTCGAAATTTACCAATGCTGCGAATGGTTCGACAAAGCTCTAAACCATCAATGTCAGGCATGGTCACGTCAAGCAAGATAATCGAAACTGGGTTGTTATTGAGCATATTGAGTGCATCCACCGCATTCCCCGCCAGTAAGACTTGGTAGCGATCGGTCAAGGCCCGTTTGATCAGAGTCTGAACAACACTACTGTCATCTACACTGAGAACAATCGGTTGAACATCTAAAATATTCACAACTTGGGTTGTACCCGACTCTTGGCACGTTAAGACCTCGTCTTGAATCCACCGATAGTAGAGCTTGGCTAAAGCCAAAGGATCTTCTTCTAGGGCGATGGCGATGTTAATCAAAGAACGTTGACTATTGACCCATTTCTTTAGGTGCCTAGCAACCGTCGCATCTGCTTTGTCTATGCTGAGTACTCGGGGAATCGCTTCAATAGAAGGGATTGCAGGTGCGAGTTCTGCCCACTTTTGTTGTCGTTGCTCGTAAATCGGGCGTAAATCAGCCCAGTTAAACCCAGGGTTTGAATCACTGTAATAGAGATCGAGAACGGTCTCCGGCTCCTGGCTGATGACGCCGTCGTAGGGGATTAATTGCTCTAGGGTGCTGAGTATATTGGTCCGAACACAGGCTTCAACATCTTTCCATTGAAAAAGCTCAAGCCGAACAAGCAGCTCCAAATAATCATGAATTGAAGGATTTTCTTTAACCTTTTTGTTGGCTAACTGAATGGCAGAATCAATGACTTTGAGCTTGAGTTTGCGACCCAGTTGCTTGGCCAGTTCTTGGGCTGAGATGATCTTTTTGCCGGCATAGGTCATCCATCCCTTATGGAAAACAATGATGCGCTTTCGGGGCTGATCCCATTCCGGAGAGTTTACTTGAACAGATACAACCCCACTAAATTTTTGTCCTTTGAAACTTTCTATAAAATACGGTAGTTGCCTGGACTTAAACTGCTGCACCTAAACTATCTCCTACTGAGCCATCAATAGATAGACTGAGGAAAAGATGCCTTTTGCATTGATCACTCAATCTTCGAACACATTTAATATTTAAATTCAGCTCTTGCTCAGTTGATTAAGAGCTATCTCAGTCGATTTTCGCCTGGAGAAATACTCTATAGCACTACAAACACCCTTTTCTACTTAACCTCCCACCGTTAATGCAGTTCCATGTATGCCCTAGTTATTGTTCTGCTATATTGGCCAGAACCTCGTACTGGTAGCACATACGTATTGTGCCCTGACCTTAGACACAAATTGCATAAACTGTATCTTATTCTAATGCCTTCTTTGTTAGAATTTCCTTTTTCAGGCGCATGAGGCTGCAAATCTCTTGCAATTACGTTGATTTTGCCCAAAACGATCTGCATTAATTGAGAATATCGCTCAATACTCTTCTTTCAGGTTATCCGCGGCCATTTGATTGTTTGCTTGCCCTGTGCTGAGGTAACCGGGCACCTTCGGTTCTTGGCTTGATGGTAATGCCCCTGATTTTAGGCAGTCTGGGGTATTTTGTGGTTGAGTTGTCGAGATAAGTCCCGGGCGGTGATTTTGCCTTGATAGTTGATCCAGGTTTCTGGGGGAAGTTCTGCGAGCAAATCCTGGGCCGTACGATACATCTTATTCGCTCTTAGGTTTTGGGCATTCTGAGCATAAATGGACCCTAGCTCTAGATAAGCTGGAATAAAGAAGGGGTGGAGATAGAGGAGCTTTTTAAGGAGGGTTTTAGCCTGTTTGCGATCGCAATTGGCATGCGCGATCTGAGCTTTAAGATAGAGCGGCTCAAGGGCTTCTCCATCCATCTGCAAGGCTGCATCACAATGATGCATTGCCTGTTCTAATTCTTTTCGTTGCCAATGGGATTGAGCCAGTAAGAACTGGGCTGTCAGTTGAGTCTTGGGTTGTGCCTTTGGGAATGGCTTTTGAAGGGGATTTTGCCTCGGTGAAAGTTTTCGGGGACTCGATGTCTGAGGTGTAACCGATTTTTGGGTAGGGCGTGTCGATGGCTGAACGGGGGGCCGCATCCCTTTCTTGTGTGGGTGTCTATGGCCCCTACTTTTTGCCTGGCGTTGGTAGGCCATTGAGCCTGAGAAGCTCTGCACCGCAAACTGATTCAGGTTTTGGGCATATAGTTCTGCATGTCCTGTGATCAGATAGCCGTCAGGACTGAGGGCTGCATTAAACTTCTCTAGAATATTGCCAATGGTCGGCGCATCGAAATAGATAAAGACATTCCGACAGACGATTAAATCCAAGGTGTTGAACGCAGCATTGGGAAACAGATCCTTGACCAGATTTCCTTCGCGGAAAATAACGGACTGCTGAATGCGGTTATGAATCTTCCATCCTGATGCCACAGGGCAAAAGAAGCGGGACTTCAGGGTTGGTTCTGTATGGCGAAAAGACCAGTCCCGATAAATGCCCTGGCGGGCTTTCTCTAAGGATGCTGGATTGAGATCCGTGCCGAAAATCGAAATATCCCACTCAGCTATATCCGGAATCAGTTCCTGCAGCAGCATGGCTAATGAATAGGGTTCCTCGCCAGTGGAGCATCCCGCACTCCAGAGTCGCAGAGTCAGGTTGGGAATAGACCCTTTGCTATACTCCGCTCTTCTTCGTGCAATCAGGTCTGGCAGAATATGCTCTCTTAAAACCTGAAACTGATCCTGATCTCGAAAAAAGTAGCTTTCTCCGATTGTGATCAGATTGAGAAAATGCTTCCATTCTTGCTGCTGTTCTGCCCCCAAGCTCGATTCAGTCACCAGATGCTGATAATAAGCCTGAGGGTTCGGGAATTGAAGGGACTTTACCCGACCCATGATATTTGTCGCTAGGGTCTCCCAGTCTTGTGTTCGGACCTTTAAACCCGTTTGACCCCAAATCAGATCTAAGAACTCTTGTGTTAAAGCTGAATCAATTGCGGACACAGAGGGAAACATCACTTTCGATACATTGCCGTATAGTTCCCCATACCCTTACAAAATGAGCAAAAGTCTTTGTTTCATAACATCCGTTTTTAAAGCACCGAGGTATTTGTATACCCTGTATATTCTTCTTCCCTACGATTGAGTGCTTTATGCCAAGGCTGAGGAGCCTAAATCTGGTGGCACATCCTGCCAGCGACCTTGGCCGACAGCTTGAATGGCTTCCTTTAGAGAGACATCCCCTGTATAGAGTGCGCGTCCCACAATCACACTGTTGACACCCGCCGGTTCTAAGGTCAACAGACTGAGCAAATCGGTAACAGAACTGACGCCACCAGAGGCGATCACAGGTACCTCAATGGCCTCGGCCATTTCTCGTAGCATCGGAATGTTTGGGCCTTCTAGGGTGCCATCTCGGTGAATATCCGTGTAGACAATGGCCGCAGCATCCGGCATGCGTTGAGCCAGGTCAATGGCCTCAATTTCTGAGGTTTCTAGCCAGCCTCGGGTCGCAACTTTGCCGTCTCGGGCATCGATACCGATCACAATCTGTTCTGGAAATTCCTGGCAGAGCTGGCTCACCAAGTCGGGGTTCTCGATGGCGACGGTGCCGACAATGACGCGCCTGACCCCCAGCTCGAGGAGTTGGGTCACACGGTTGCGATCTCGAATGCCACCGCCCACTTGAACCGGCACATCAATGGCGTTCACAATGCGGCTAATGGGATCTAAATTGACGGGTTCACCTGTTTTAGCACCATCAAGATCTACCAGATGCAACCAGTTTGCCCCCTGTTCAACCCAGCCTTTGGCAACCTCAACGGGATCTTCTGAAAAAACCTGCGATTGTTCATAGTCGCCTTGGTACAGGCGAACGCAGCGTCCTTCCAGCAGGTCGATGGCGGGGAGAATTTCCATTGTTGCTCTTGCGGATAGTTGATTAGTTCTATTGAAGCAGCTCTCGGAGACACTGTGGAGTCATAATTCAATTGACTTCTCCTCGTCGTGCAGGTTTGGTCCTTTGCTGTGATAAACAAATCCTGGCGGCTAGCTGTAACCGTTCTGTTTGGATGAATGCTCTTCTTCCTAGGCATGACGCTCTGTTTCAGCGGAATGAACTCGTGTCACCTACTTATCGGACTGTGCGAGTTGAGAATGTCCGCAATTCAAATCTCCGAATGGCTCAACGCTGGGTGAGGAATGATCGGCTGAGTGGCTAAATGATTGTTCAAAGATTCGAGCCGAGTCTCGTTCAGCACGATCAGCTCAGTTCTCTTTCTCCAACCTTATTCGGGTCAATCATGAACTTTGGAGTGGGGTTATATTGATGCAGAGTCATTGCAGCAATATAGGAACGACATGGTAGCAGCCTTAATTACAGGGGCCTCTTCAGGAATCGGTGAGGCGTTTGCTGTGGAGCTTGCACAGCAGGGTATGAATCTGATTCTTGTGGCCCGCTCTCAGGCCAAACTTGAGCAACTGGCGGAGTCTCTGAAGACAAGGCATTCCATTCAAGTCGAGGTGATTGTCCAGGATTTGACCCTACCGGATGCGGCGACATCTGTGTATGAAGCGGTTCAAACGCTGGGTTGGTCCATTGATCTGCTGATCAATAATGCTGGTTTTGGAGATTATGGTGTGTTTAGCGAGCGCCCTCGCCAGAAGCAACTCAATATGATTCAGCTCAACATCATGGCTCTGGTGGATTTGACCCATCAGTTTTTAGCCCCAATGATAAAACGCCAAGCCGGAAGCATTATCAACGTTGCCTCTATTGCGGCATTTCAGCCTCTGCCCTATCTTTCGGTTTATGCCGCCACAAAGGCCTTTGTCCTCAACTTTAGTGAAGCTCTTTGGGAAGAAAACCGGAAACATAAGGTCTGTGTGTTGGCTGTTTGTCCTGGCCCCACCGAATCACAGTTTTTTGAAGCGGCAGAATTCCCGACTGCCTTTGCAGGCAGCAGCCAGAAGCCAACCGCTGCAGAAGAGGTTGTTAAGGAAGCATTGCAGGCATTAGCGGCGAAACAATCCAACGTTGTGACCGGTGGCTTAGGAAACTGGTTGTTGAGTAATTTGCCTCGGGTTTGGCCGCGTCAGTCTCTAGTAACGGGCGTTGCCAAGGTGATGCAGCCTTCTAAAGCAAGGTAGAGCTTGACAGCTTGACGAGAGGTCATAAACAGTAACATTGGCTGCATCGTATTTCTCCCGTGGCATATAATTAGGTTATCCAAGGCCTAAAGGTAAGGTTCTGAGTCGTCCATTCCGGCTTATTGAGCGGTAATCGACTGATTTAGTTCATCTGGATCGGGCAGGTATAACGTTAAGTTCTTTGGGTATCCAAATCAGGGCACACAACGGGATACGGCGAGGTCGAGCTTCAATTGAATCTAGGTCATTGGAATAGGCGGGGGTGTCTATGCAAGCCAGATCTATTGATTGATCTGACTGTCATCCCTCACGAGGACTGAAAAATGAAAGGCTCAATCGTTGCTGCTATCACGTTGCCCTTTTTGATTGCGACGGGTGCTGCGGCAAATAGCTCAGTTCCTGAACAGGTGGGTCTTCGGCTCAAAACAGACGAAATTACCACTACGTTTCGCGGATATCTGACCCAGTACGTGGGTGGTTGTGATGTCAGTGACTGGTCGGGTCCTGCCGCCAGCAATAATATTCGGTTTGTTTCCCGCTCCACTCCCCCGGCTGAGAATTTGAGAGTACAGCTCCAGAGCTTGACGACGGGCGAAAGTTTAGAGAAAGCCTACGAAAAAGAAGGGAAAGGATCGTCTGATTTTTCGCTCCAAAAACTGGGTGAGGGCGAGGGTGACCACGAGATTGAATACCAGATTTTTGATAAGCAGACGGATCAGTTGGTCGAAAAAGGCACGTTTGTCTACACCGTGATCACATCCCAGGTCACCCGCTATCGTCATGCCCAATGGCGTTCGGATCACCTTTGCGATAGTCTCTATAGTCATTCCTTGCATCATTGTGATTCCATCCTTTGGCCACACAGTCTTTATGGTCATGGTTATTCACGATGCAATGGTTTCGTTCGCTATTATCCCCATCGCTATCATCCCTCCCTTCGGCGGCGGTATGGCAAGCGCTTAAAGCACAAGCATTTGCATCATGATCATCAGAAGCACAAACTACATCATCAAACTGACCTGAAAGAGCATCAGTTAATCCATCAGAAACCCATCCAGGCCAAGCAGTCTCAAAAGCTTCAAAAAGTCCCTCTTCAACCTCGTCACACTATTGAGCGACCTTCAGCACAGAAGAAGGTGAATTCTAAACCTCAAATGCCTCGTCGACCCGAAGGAGGATCAACTTCTCCACAGCACGTCAAGACACCTCGCAAGGTCACCCAACCCAGGGAGAAAGCCCCTTCACGTTCACTAAAACAACGAGAACTAAAGACCAAGAGTGTCCCCGTCAGGCGTCGCCAATCGGTGATAACACCCCGAAAGCGCACAGAAGCGACACAACGCTCTTCTCGGCGGCCAGTCAGTCGGCGACAGCAAATGCGCCGGTTAAGACCAGAGCAGCGTCGCACCTTAACCCCTTCGACCAGCCGGACAGCTCCCAATCGGCGAATACAGCGACGAGTCGTCAATAGCAGCTCCCGTTCACCCCGACGAAGAGCACCCGTCAAGCGTCAATAGGCTCGGTAGGTCTTCCCTCGATCGTGTCATGAAGGTTCCGAATGAGAGGTTCCCTGAATCCGTTTGAATGCGCGACTTGAAGCTGCATCCAGCAATGACTGAGCCAGGAAGTCACCCCGGTAAGGTTCTAGGATGGAGGTGCTGTACTTATGTATGACTGCCGATATGCTCAAGCGCTGGTTTGCGATCGCAACCTTAACCCTCTTCCTTGCTCTTTATACATGGATGCCTGCGGTATACGCCCAAGACACATCCAAGGCTATATTTGCCGGGGGCTGTTTTTGGTGTATGGAAAAGCCTTTCGATGACCTACCGGGCGTTATTTCGACAACTTCTGGCTATACCGGCGGCACGAAGGAGAATCCAACCTATGAAGAGGTCTCATCGGGTAATACGGGGCATGCAGAATCGGTGGAAGTGGTCTATGACCCGAAGCAGGTGAGTTATACACAATTGCTCGATGTATATTGGCGGAATGTTGACCCTGTTGATGGAGGCGGACAATTTTGCGATCGCGGCAGTCAGTATCGGCCCAGTATTTTCTATCGTTCAGATGAGCAAAAGGCTCTGGCAGAAAAATCTAAACAAGCTTTAGATCAGTCAGGTCAACTCCCCAAGCCGATTAAGACCAGAATTGTTGAGGCTAGTGAGTTTTACCCTGCTGAAGACTATCACCAGAACTACTACAAGACAAATTCCACTTGGTATCACTTTTACAGGTTTACCTGTGGTCGAGATCAACGACTTGAAAAGCTATGGGGCGAGAAAGCGTCGTAACTTTTCTCACCCTACCCTAATGATCCCTTCCTCAAGGTATTTCATAAAGTTCGGCCTCTCATTGCCAAGCGCCTGCTGCTTTCGATAAAGGCACTCTGTAAGTCCAACTTAACCGTGTTTTCTCTGCCGGTGAAAATCAAGCACTCTTGAATATACCTGAGCACCTACTACTGATGGCCCCTTTCCCAAATCATTGAAACGCTCCCACAATCTTCTGATTGACCGTTAAATATCCCGCATCAATATGAGCAAAATTATCTTTAAGCTGCGGATGGGCTTTAGGTAAGGCGTGAAAGGGGATAGAGGGATATAAATGGTGTTCGGCATGGAACGGCATATTCCACATCAAAAATTGCAGGGGCCAGAGGGTCAATGTTGAACGGGTGTTGGTGAGAGAATTGTTGTCACTACTACAGCCGGTATGTTCTGCTAAGAGCACGAAACGCAGGAAAGGCTGCCCCACAGCCAACGGGATGACCCAATAGGTAAAGAGAAACCAGGGATGTCCGAGCAATAGAGAGAGAAGCGAGATCGCAACATATGTTCCAAGCTGTAGACGAGTCGAACGCACCACTTCTGCATAGGAACTTTCGGGCAAATAGTAATAATCCTCTAACCGTTTGAGTGCAATATTCAAATGTCCAGAAATTTTGCTCCGCCACCATGGGATGCCGCTCAAATGCCAGAGGTACTGACCCCAATTTTCGGGTGTTATGTCGCTTAATTCAGGGTCTTTCCCATCAATTTTGGTATAGCGGTGGTGCCATTTGTGATAACGGCGGTAGAAGGTGCTGTTATAGAAAGATAGTAATCCGGTAAGCCAAGCCACGGCATCATTCATCCACTGGCTTTTAAAGGCAGTGCGATGCACGCATTCATGTGTGGGGCAGAACATAAACGCCAAACTGATTCCATAGAGAAATAAGGCTGGCAGTGCTATCCCGATCGATGCTGTTGTGGCCCATAGATATCCACTCAAACCCATAATGGTCAGGTGTGCTATCAACCTAAGGCTCCCTGAAAAATCAGAACGCTGATTCAACACAGTCAACTGATGGGGCGCTAAAATTTGGTTTGGATTTGCCGAGGGGACACCCACAGGGTCAGTTGTCTGACTACTGTCTGAAATCATGTCGTATGGGTTAGGACTAGAGAAAAACAATCGCTATGACTTACTTGTTATAACAAGTCGAATCTAGCATAGTTAATCTTGTTATATCAAGATTGACGGTAAGTCAGTCCTACAGGTCTCATTCCTTCTTTTTTTGATGTCAATTCCTCTTCACACCACTATCTCCGAGACGTTGCGCAGCCAGATTGAGGCGGGTGATTATTCACCGGGCGAAAAGCTCCCCAGCGAGCATCAGTTGATGGCGACTTTTGATGTGAGTCGAATTACCGCTAGACGTGCGATCGCAAACCTTGTTCATCAAGGTTTGGCTCATACTCAACGTGGCAAGGGTGCATTCGTAACGTCCAAGCAAAAGGTGGCATATTCTCTTTCGAGCCCGCTCGTCTTTTTGGAACAGGATCTTGCGCAAAAAGGCGTTCACTTAAGCTTTGAAAATCTGATGTTTCGTGAGGAAATACCATCGAAGCAGACCTGCGCGATTCTGCAGCTCACAGGGCAGGCCAATATCTATGTCCAGAAAAAACTTTTACAGATGGATGGGGCCGCAGGTGCAGTAGATATTAGTTATCTGTTGTCTGAGCTGGGGCAAAGATTTGCAGCTCAGCTGCCAAACAACATGACTTTTCCTATTTTGGAGAAGAACAATATTCCCATTGAGCATATCAGTGCCCTGATTGAATGCACTCAAGCCGATTATGAGATGAGTAACTATCTAGAAGTACCACTGGGGCATCCATTGATGGTCTATCGCTATACGGCTTACTCCAGTCATCATCGACCCATTTTGCATGGAGAGACCATTTCTAGGGGCGATCGCTTTTGTTATGTCCTTAATACACAGCGATAAATGATCTATGTGCTGAGACAACTCCCCGAGGAAGGTAGTCTCAGCAACCAATATCGAACGGCTTGATCCCCCTCTGTCAGGATTGTAAAGAAATGTAATAATGTAGTCACACCTAATATCCAGTGAGAGTTGCAATGAAGTTGCAAGAGCTTGAAGCTTTCCTTGATCATCCCAACCCAAAGCTTCAAATGCAGGCTATTGCTGAACTACGACATTATGATCCGGAGGTGGCGGTTCCATTGCTCAAGCGTCGAATGTATGATGAGCAGTTTGCCATTCGGTCCTTTGTCGCCCAAGGACTTGGCTATAAGCGCAATGACGAAGCATTCAGCGCTCTCCTCGATATGATCGACCGAGAAACGGATCACAATGTTATTTCAGAAGCAGCCAATTCACTAGCAAAATACGGTCTACAGAGCATTCCGCATCTGCAGGCAATATTTGAGAGTAACTCCCACTGGCTTGTGAGGCTGAGTATTTTGGCTGCAATGGAAGACTTCGATGTTCCTGCGACTCTTTTGGAATTTTGCCTTCTTGGTTTTAATGGTGATAATCAGACCGTTCGACTAACTTCCCTATCAAGTCTGAGTCAATTGAAAGACACACCTCATGAGTCGGCGGCCTTTGAGATCTGTCTGCAGGCCGCGAAAGATACTGATGCTTTTGTTCGAGCACAGGCGGTGGGTTTCTTGAGACTTTTTGGTGGTCATGAGGCTGAAGCTGTACTTAGAGAATTGAGTCAAGATCCTGACTATCGAGTGGTTAAAGCCGTCCTTGAGGGACTTCTTTAGCACAAGTTCTACCTAACCTGAGGACAGTTATTGCTGGAATTAGAAGAATTTCAGGTACCGCTGAATTTCCCAATCGGAGATGTGGCAATGGTACTCTTCCCATTCTTGGGTTTTGAGGTCAATGTAGGTTTTATACATCAATGGTCCCATCACTTCTTTGCTGAGTGGATCGGCTGCGAAACTTGCGATCGCATCTCCCAGTGTTTTTGGCAAAGTCTCAATCCCCATCGCCTTCAGCTCCTCAAGCGTGTATTCGTACATATTTTCGGTATGGGGTTCTCCTGGATCTAACCCCTCTCGAATTCCCTCTAATCCAGCCGCCAAAATCATTGCGGCCCCTAAATAAAGATTGGTCGAAATATCTGCAGCGCGACATTCCACCCGTCCGCCCCCCATCGGAATACGAAGCATATTCGTCCGGTTATTGTTGCCGTAACATACATAGACCGGCGCCCAGGTAAAACCAGACATACTGCCCTGACGGACCAGTCGCTTGTAGCTGTTCACCGTTGGACAGGTCACGGAAACAATGGCTCTAGCATGCTTCAAGATTCCAGCAATAAACTGGTAACCCAACTTTGAGAGACCACAGGTGTCCTGCGGGTTCTCAAATAGATTTTTTCCGGTGTCAGGATCTGCCAGGGACATATTGTAATGGGCACCGCTGCCGGTTTGATTGGCAAACGGTTTGGGCATAAAGCTGGCAAAGTAGCCTTCCTCCCGCGCCAGTTCTTTGACCATAAAGCGAAAGAAAGTCAGCCGATCAGCCATCTTGAGGCCATCGCAGTAAGTGAAATCGGTTTCAAACTGCCCTTGAGCATCTTCGTGATCAAAGGAATAAACATCCCAGCCCAAATCGTTCATGGCACTGACGATGCGATCAATGATTTTGTAGTTATCTAAAACGGTTGGGAGGGCATAGGCCGCCTTGGCCAGAGTATCGCGATCGCTGACGGGGCTAAAACCGTTTTCTGATTCCTTAAAAATGAAGAACTCCGTTTCTATTCCTAAATTAAAGCGATAGCCCATGTCTGCTGCCTGCTGCAGAACCCGTTTGAAGATGGTTCGACAGCAAGCTTCAAAGGGTTGACCCACCAGATGTAAATCGCTAGCGAACCAGGCAATCTCGTGGTTCCAAGGCAGAACCGTAACGCTATCTGGGTCAGGCATTGTCCCCACTTCATCATCGTTGATTTCTTGCGGAACACCATCAAGTGCTGCACCCGTAAACAGCTCAGATCCTTGCATCATGCGGTCAAAGTGACTCATGGGGACCACTTTGCCTTTACACATGCCGTGAATATCCACAAAGCTGGCCATCGCATACTTGACTCCTTTCTCTTGAAGCGTCTTTTGAAGTGCCACAAGCTCAGGAGATAGGGGCTGAATATTTGGGTAAGACATATGCAAATTGCTAGGGGGAAAATGAGCTAGGACATGCTGCTCGGATTCGCTTCGCCAAGTAGCGCTGAAATAACCAGATCGGCATTTCTAAATGACTGAGGGGACCTGATTGATACCGAGAGGTGTGTAAGCCCGCCTGCACTGCAGTACACACTTCCATATCTTCTAGATGGAAACGTTGTAAGCTCTCGGTGGCATCTTTCAAACATTGCTCATAATTTTCTGCCTGTTTACTTTCAGGCAAGACAAGCAGCGTAGTGTTCAATGTCATGTGGTCAGGGCCATCCGGCTGCAGTCGATACCAATAGACCCGATCAGGGCCAATAAACAGTAAGAAGGTGGGCTCACCCAAATAAACCGCATATTCCTGTCGATCTTCTGGCTTGAGTTCTGGACTGAGATAGAACTCAATCAGTTTTTGATATGCAGCGGTATCTTCTACGATCCGTTTTGCCAAGGGTAAATGACAGGTAATTGAATGAGCCGTTTCAGATTCTGTCCAAGTACCAGCGGCAGGCATTAGGGGTTCAAAGGTTTTATGGTGAGCCCCCATGTGGTGATAGGGTTCCATAAAGTTCTCAACCAAGATCTTCCAGTTAAATTGACAATCCCACTGCACATTGGCGACCATCTCCATCCTTGCCATTTGACGATGCCCCACGAACGGTAATAAGCCTGAATAGAGGGTTGTGACAGATTCTAGTTCAGGGTCAAACGTCAGAAGAATAAACCCCTCCCAGACTTCAGAGCGGAAGGCAGGGAGGCGACATTTCTGTGGCTCAAATCCCACATTATTGTCCATCTCTGGGGCACCCATCAGGGTCCCATCTAAGGCATAGGTCCAGTGATGATAGGGACAAATAAAGCTGCGCCGATTTCCGTGCTGACTGTGACCAAAGGCATCTGGCATAAGATCCATGCCACGGTGCATACACACGCGGGAAAGGACGTTGATCTGGTTCTCCTGATCTCGGGAAATGACGAGGCGCTCCCCCAGCAGATCTAGATTGATGTAGTCGCCAATATTCGGGATCTGTGAGATATGACCGAGACACAGCCATTGTTTTTTGAAGATATGCTCCAGTTCCCAATCGTAAAAATCGGCATCGGTGTAGGCTTCTGCAGGCAGCGCGATCGCCTCTGCTAAAGGCCGATCAGCAGCTTCTAATATGCCCTCTTGGATCGCGGTTAATTTTTCTGGATTCGAGACAGTTCGATTCATCTGTTACGGCTTTACTCCTCTGCAAGGAGACTTTTCATGGGTTCAAAAGCGATACCCGCTTCAGGCTCGGCTTTTTTTGATACCAAGCCAAACTTCATCCACCATTCACTGGTGAGATCCCAATGGTCTCTAATTTGGCCATTCTTCATGCCCAGCGGAGGTTCTCCTTCGGCCAACCCCATGAACTTTGAGGCTTCATCGAAATCAAAGACGGCAATACCACCCTTATAAATCTTGCCATCGGCACCTATTACATTTTCCACATCTTTGACGTCGAACTTTAAGCCCTCAGCAATGATTTTATTGCCCTCTTCTGGGTTCTCTTTCCAGAATGAAACGGCTTCAAAATAGGCTTTCATCAGCAACTTGGCCGTCTCTGGGCGATTGGCCAACAGCGACTCGCTCATGTACATGCCATCTCCCAGCAAAGCTGTTTTAATCCAGAAATCCTCGCTGGAGCTGGTCACGGCCCGAGCCCCTTCTAACCCATCCATGACTTGAGTACCAAAGGGCTCCCAGAATTCACCGGCTGCAACTTCCCCAGAGAGCATCGCAGCAACGGCATCATCCATAATCACGTTGGTGAACTCAACATCCTTGAAGTTGACACCATTCTCTTCTAGCCAAATGCCCATATAGATCTGAGTTAGGCCCCCTTCAAGAACCGCTACTTTTTTTCCCTTCAGTTCTGAAGGATCTTTGATTTGAGGGCTCAGGATGATTCGATCGGTTCCGTAGGAGGGATTGGTGTAACTCACCAATTTGACGGGAACGTCTTTGTCCACGGCAATGGGACCATACTCTACGGTACTGGAGGTCGCATCGAGCTGGCCCGAACTCATGAGGTTAAAGCTTTCGTAGGGATCTTCAATGATGCTGATTTCGAGATCAAGCTCAGGGACCAAGTTCTTCTCTTTCGCAATGAACCAGAAGCCATACCCCGGCCAGGAGAATAGTGAGACCTTAACGGTTTCTTTGATCTCAGCGCCTCCTGACGGTCCCGACTCACCGGAGGGTTGGGAGCTACAGGCAACGACCGTAAAGGTAGCGGCCATCAGGCAAACGAATCCGAACAGTCTTCTTCTTTTCATGAATCACTCCACGCAGTTAGGTTTTTGCTCGATGTAAGTACGGAAAAAGTTGCCAGTGCAGCAATCGCAAGGCTGAATCAAACAACAGACCCAAAATGCCAATCACCAGAATGCCGGCCATGATTTCATCGACATGGACAAACCGCTTCGCTCGCATCATGACTGCACCAATGCCATTGGTTGCTGCCACAATTTCGGCAATGACTAAATAGGTCCAGCTCACCGCCAGCATCTGACGGAATGTATCGACAATATTGGGCAGTGCGGCTTGAAAGATGACAGTCTTAAGAATCGTGCGTTTGCTTGCACCCAGTGTTGCAGCGGTCTCTATCAGCTCCATACGGACGGCTTGGGTGTTGTCCATAATCAGTGTGATCAGGAACCAGACGACACCCAGGACCAGCAATGCTATTTTCTGTTCATCTCCGGTGCCGAGCCACATGAGTAGGAGCGGAATGAAGGAGGGAGCGGGTAAGTAACGAAAGGGGGAAACCAGAGGATTGAGAAAGGCTTCGACGATAGGGAAGGTTCCCATTAAGAGTCCGAGGGGCAGAGCAATTGCGATCGCAATTCCATAACTGGCCAAAATGCGAAAGACACTTTGCAGCACATCGGCCAGGAAGTTTTGCTCGGCGAACAAAACCCATAGGGCCGTAAACACCTGCAGAGGCGGCGGGAATAATTTGTCATTGATCTGGCCACTGGTGGCTAACAGATGCCAGCCAACGAGAAACAAGCCCCAGCTCGATATCCCTAGAAGGACCTGAATCCTTTTAGAAACTGGCTTCTTAATATTGAAGCCTGACAGAACGGCTGGATCAGCAAGCTGGATCATGGGCAACTTCCCGCATCAAATGCATAATTCTCTTTTGCAGGTCAATGTATTCAGGGATTTCATACATGTCTTCCTTGGTGACTGGCTTGGCCTTCCCTTGGCGCGGTGTGGGGATGATCTCTCGAACGGTGCCTGGATGACTGGATAGGAAAACTATGTTGTCGGCTAGGAAAAGCGCTTCATCAACATCGTGGGTGACCATCAGCACGGTCATATTCTCTTCGCAGACGATATCTAGCAGCAGCTCCTGCATTTGCCATCGGGTTTCGGGGTCCAGTGCCCCGAAGGGTTCATCCATCAGTAGGATTTCAGGACCGTTGGCGAGGGCACGTGCTATCGCAACGCGCTGTCGCATGCCGCCGGAGAGCTGATCGGGATAGGCATCCTTGAATTTTGTCAGCCGGACCCGGTCAATAAAATGATGAGCAATATCTCGGCGTTCAGCCCGGTTGTAGCCATTCACCTTAAGGCCATACTCGACATTCTCTTTTACCGTCAGCCAAGCAAAGGAGGTATAGCTTTGAAAGACCATGCCGCGATCGCGTCCCGGCCCCATAACCGGGTGACCAGACAACAAAATTCTGCCTGCCTAGATGGAATCGAGGCCGGCAACCATCCGCAAAATTGTAGACTTGCCGCATCCGGAGGGGCCAAGCAGAATGCAAATTTCGCTCTGTTGAACGTCAAAGGAGACAGAGTCAACAGCACAGAGATGTTTTCGACCTTTCAGTGGGAAGATTTTGCAGACGTTATCAACACTGAGTTTTTCAGTGGCTGGGCGGGTGGGGTCAGTCTCGTGAAAATGAGGTCTGTTAAAGGCAGTGGTTGATGGACTGGCCAGAGGAAAACCTCCTACTTTATTTATAAGAAAAATGACTTTTTGACCGCAATCAAAAAGCAAGAGAAATGACATTTAGGAATATGAAAAAGGGAGATATTGCTTCTCGAAAAAGCCTGTATTAAAGAGCTTCCAGCTCTTTCTATGACTACTTATTATTTGTTGAGTTAATGAATAAAACTGTCTCAATGGATACGGACTTCAGATTTTTGCAAATTGACTACGCTGCCGCTCTGCCATCCAGCAGGTAATCTCCCAAACATCAGCGACGGGCATATCGCTGTAGGGCAAAGTTTGCATATAGCCATCCCATAGGAACTCCGGCATCATCGTGACCTGTTTCATTCCTCGTTTGGCTTGCGTCTTCCAAATGAGATTCCACCATCGTTCGTGAGCCGTTAGTGCTTCTAAACATTCTGGTGCTCGCGGATCTGATACTTGAGCATGCTGGGCATAGCCCACGCGACACTGAACATGCATGGCTCGTTCGGCACAAAGTTGCAGAATTGACCATTCTGAGTCAATGAGTCTTTCACAGACGACACACCAATGGCTGAAATCGCAGGTAAGCTTCATCTGCGGAAATTCATGCAAGAGATCCCTTGTGATCCAGGGATTAAAAAGCGATCGCCCTCGATGGGTCTCAAAGCTAATCGTGATGCCAGACTGTTGTTCTAGCTCCAGTGCTTGACCAAAAAAATCAACATTTTGTGACCAGGACCAGGCATCGTACCCACACATTGTCGAAACGAAAAGTGCTCCCATCTCTGCAGCGTGGTCAACGGTCCATTTCAAATCCGATAGATGATCCGCAATGCTTTGATCTGGGCGAGGAACCCACCAATCTGAGGGACTACTCATGTCACCGCCTGTTGTTGATTCCGCAATAAAAACAAGTCCATGATCATCGAGGCGTTTTTTGTAGCGACGTTGATCAAACTCACTTTGGGGGATGGGGCCTTCAATGCCATCGAAACCGTCATTAATGGTTTGGGACATCAGTTCATCTAGAGCCGTGGGACCTGTCCATTGCGATCGCAACATCAATAAATCCACAGTATTCTCTCTGGTCGAAGTATTTAGGACTTTGAGGCCCATCATCTCGGGATGTTGCCTTGACAATAGTAACCGCAGCTACAAACACATCCATGCGGGCCTGATTGACTAGAACTAAATGCACGGAGCTCTCTGGAATGGTAGGAACCCTCACGCAGCCTAAGCCTCTGGCAGAACAAGCCAAATCTCTTGGCATTAAGTTCTTTTTAGTGTCCTATACTGACCTCCTGGGTGGAACCAGAGCGAAGCTGGTGCCCGCTGCAAAAATTGCATCAGTGGAGCAGGATGGAGCGTTCTTTTGCTCCTTTGCTTCCAATCTAGGATTAGGGCCAGATGCCCCAGAAATTGCCGCCATCCCTGACCCCACCTCTTTGATCCAGCTTCCCTGGGAACCCACCGTAGGCTGGGTGGCAAGTGATGTTTATTTTGAAGGCAAGCCATTTCTGGCCGCACCCCGCATGGTTCTCAATCGAGTGTTAGACCAGTGTGCTGAGTTGGGCTATACCTACAAAGCAGGGGTTGAAGCAGAATTCTTTTTACTCAAGAAAACCGAAGCGGGTTTCGCAGTGGCCGATGAGCGCGATACCGCTGAGAAGCCCTGCTACGACCAGATCAATCTGATGCGTCAGTTCGATCTGATTTCCACACTCGTTGAGTATATGGAATTACTGGGCTGGGAGCCTTACCAATGTGATCACGAAGATGCCAACGGTCAGTTTGAGTTGAACTGGACCTTTAGTGATGCAAAGACAACTTGCGATCGCCACGTCTTTTTCAAGTATATGGTCAAAACCCTAGCTGAGAGACGTGGTTTGACCGCCACCTTTATGCCGAAACCCTTCAGCCATATTACCGGCAGCGGCGGTCACGTTCACAATAGTCTCTGGCAGGGCGAGACCAATAGCTTTTCCGAGGGTGCGGATGAGGGTGGTTTATCCCCTGTCGGCTATCACTTTTTGGGGGGGGTTCTCAAGCATGCCAAAGGCCTAACCGCCCTGTTTGCACCCACAGTCAATTCTTACCGTCGCTTGGGAGCTAGCATCACAGCCTCGGGCAGTACCTGGTCACCACGCTATATTTCCTACGGTGGCAACAATCGCACCCATATGCTGCGCATTCCTGAAGCAGGTCGCTTTGAGTGCCGTCTCGTTGATGGCTCTGCAAATCTGTATCTTGCCCTAGCAGGAATGCTGACCGCAGGCGTAGACGGCATCAAGAATCGAGTTTTTCCTGGAGAACGTATTGACGAAAATCTGTTCACGCGTGGCTCTGAGTTCCCAGGCTTACCAATGCTGCCCACCAGTCTATATGAGGCACTCAATGAACTCAAACACGACAAGTTGCTGATGAAAATGCTAGGAGAGTTGGGTGCAAAAACCTTCTTTGAATTCAAAGAGAAAGAGTGGAACGCCTTTTGCACTCAGGTTACGGACTGGGAAATGGAACATTACATCAATATCTAAAATGGGAGAAATCTTGGCACCGTTCACTTCTTGGTGGTGGCGATCCACTTCGTATTGGGGTTGTTGCCAGTCTTCGCAGCCAATCATTGTGTGACAGTAGACCAGCTCCAGGTTATTGCGATGCAGTTGCGTTACGGAGATGTTTGATCCAAATCATCTGTTGAAGCATCCTTCGGGAGGCGATAGAGACTATTCGCTTGGCGCTTAGTGAGAGGATGAGTGAGGTAAGGTAAACCCTGTTGTAAGAGTTTCTCCTGGCACTCGTGTGGGCGGAGAGGATTGGCTGACGTATAAGAATATATGAGCGCTATTCTTTCTCGCTTCGGAATCCGACCCCGATGGTAGACTTTCGCGGTATCTACGAAGATGGCTGACTGGGCTGGCCCAATACATAAATTCCACTTTTCTCTCGGAACGACAGTTTCCATCACTGGATCTGTTAATCTTTTGGGCAGAGATCGACGGGGATTTAACCGGGGAAAGTCCGATCGAGGAATATATTCAAAGGGTCCTCCATCAATATCGACATCAGTCAGATAAATCAGAATTTTCCCGACCGATATATCTTCACCATCTCGATGCCATAGCCGTGTTCCAGTTTGGCGACCGTTTGGTATCTCTTTGCGGATGATCAACTCAATCAGATTGACAGGCAAACCCACGATATTCTCAAGAATGTCGAGCACTCTGTCTTGCAATCCCCAAAGTAAAATCTCAGGGAAGTCTTTAATGATTATTTCTGGATCGACAAACGTGATGTGGCCTTGTACCGTTTTGACATCTTCTGGGCAAATAGCAGAGGAGGGTAAGGCCTGAAGTTGAGGAGAGAGACGCTTTAGGGCCTTTAGAAATTCAGGATTGTAGGGGAAAGCTAACTCGGAAAGGGAGGTTTGAGCTGCACCTGTGTGACAAACGCGCTGCGAGAGGGCCTGATCATTGCCCTCCAGAATAGGAAGGTTCTGCCGGTGCCGAAACTGCTTTGATTTGAATTGAAGCAACCCGTTGATTTCTGCCTGTTTATATTCTGCGAATTTCCGCACAAATTATGACCCCAGACAAACTAATAAATAGTTATTAGTGATTAAACCTGATAGAAGAAGCAAGATAAAACCTTTGGATACTTAACGTCAAAGCCAATCTAGTCAACGGAAATACAAATGGGATTTTCTCCCAAAGCTAAACCAGTGAATGATTTTAATCTGGGAGGGAGGTGGGTCTATAGGCAGGAAGTCTTAAATTCTAATGAGATCACTGTAATGCACTTGCTCAAGAAAAATACAAGGCTGATGATTAATTAAATCAAAAATATTTTTCTTTTAGGTCTCTTTAGAAGAATGTGTTGAAGATTTATTTTCACCGCTAATAGGCCTATCTATTATACCCTAGAACGAACCCAAAGTAGCTCCCCTGTTAGGTCTGGTTGACTCCAGGGTCTTTGCGAATGGAGATTCTCTGGCTTACTAGTGAACGGCTTAAAGGATTTCCAAGAATCACTGTATCGGAATCCTTTAAGCCAGATAAAAAGTTTTTGTTCTGGGCTTATGATTTCTAAGACCCTGTCATTTCCTTGATCCTTTGGGGGTGGGATTTTGAAATGATAATTGATGGACTTGAAAAAGCTTCGGTTACTCAGTGTCGGCTTAGTCCGCTGTCCTTCTTCGGATGAGCTGTGACTGAAGGATTGTGCAAAGTCTATACAAAACGGTAGCCAACATCCTGTTGACTGTATGAGCGTAAATGCCCAGACCTTTTGTCCCTAGTACCATTTTCTATATCTCTAGATACGTTTGCCAAACCTTCTGATAGTGCCTCCCGGCTTATTTTTGTGAATGTTGAAATGCCATGCCGAATCTCCGGTTCGAGATACCGTTCTGGACGTGACCAATCAACAGCTGCAAATGACTCCAATAAATTATGAAGAAGTGGGAAAGCAGACGCGACAACCTGTTGATTTGTGATGTATTTTAGTTCAACTGTCAGTGCCGCCATCGGCAAGAACGTGGTTTGTAGATCGGCAATGAGTGATGGGAAATATTGGGCCCTCTTCAAGACTGAGGACAATTTGTGTCAATTTGTAAGTCCTGTGTATATAAAGTCTGCAACTTGCTTCTTCAATCCACCTGGGTGGGAGTGTTTCAGAAGGTTCTGATTTCATCTAAAGATCTTCAAGGCGATCGCAAAAGTATTTTTTATACAACGTACATCGCACTTGTACTTCATTCCCCTGCAAACGGACCAGCCCCAAGCTATGGAGCATGAACCCTTGCTCTGGCTTGATCCGGACGGGGGCTGAGGCTTGGGCAACAGTTTTCATTGCGATCGCTAAGTCAGGATGCTGTTGCAGATGTGCCCACAAATCCCGTAGATGTTGGGCATAGGGACCACTCTCAGTGGGAGCCATCACTATCAAGTCATCAAGACTGACATCGGGTTGCACCCTGAGATATTCAATGGCCTGCTGAATCAGATAGGGATGTCCCCCCACCATTTCCGTCAAGATCTTCAACTCTGCACCCGTGATCTGGTCTTGAACCAGCTCTGTGACTTGCTCGCCAGAGAACTCAGCTAACTCGATGGCCAGCCCCACATTAAAAGGAGAACGATTCACATTTAGCGTGGGATAGACATCGGTGGAATGGGCAATCACCAATCGCAGCTTCTGCCAATCTTCAATAATGCGGGCATCTTCATACCAAGCTCTCAATAAACTAAAGAAGTTTGAAGCAACCTCTCCGTATGGGAAGAGACGATCTGCATTGTCGAGAGCCAGAACAATGGGGCGATCGCATTGTTCTAAAATACATTCTTCAAAATATTCAGTGCAGCTTGTGTTGCTACCTAATCCCTCATCCCAATATTCATCAATTTGGTTTTCCAGCTTCAGCCGCCGGGTGACACGACTGCTGAAAAACTTCAGAAAACGGTCCAGATCCTGCAGCACCGCTTCCTCAATCCGCATCAGATTAATGGGCACCGTGTAGTAATCCTGTTGTTGAGCATAGTGGAGAAGATGCTCCAACAGCCAAGTCTTCCCCATCTTTTTCGGGGCTTTAATCCGAATCAAGGCACCCGGCTTTACGATGGCATCAAAACATTGAGCCTCTGTTGGCGGGCGTTCAAGATAAGGGGTTTCAGTCTGTGGTCGAGGCGTTCCAGAAACGAGAGATAGAGAGCGTGAAGCTGACTCTAACCACTTTCGTTCCAGTGCGCCCCGGAAGTTTCGTTTGGTGACTTTTTCACCACTGGCCTGAGAGAGTTTGCTCCAAAGCGTGAATCCAACATCACTATTGATGTATTCCGTGGAATAACCATTCTGTTCGGCGATATCGCTGTAGCTCCTACCCTCCCAGGAGCCTTGTAAAACTAAGATCTCAACATCACTTAGGTATCTACCCGTGCTATCAAACATGAGTTGATCTGCAATCTGCTTTGCGATCGCCCACGTCAATTCAGATGTTGAGTCCATCAAAAATGCTGAAATCCGAAACCTCTGGACCTATCATAGCCCCTCTCTCTAAGGCTTAAGTTCCATCCAGCCGCCTCACAAAAGCAAAGAGAAATGTTTTCAAAAGGGGACACCCAATCCCCAGATTGAAGTGAATAGCACAATCTCGTTTCTAGTCGAGAGAGCTATCCTTTAACACATACCACCTGTCGCAATGTTGCAACCACCTCAACCAAATCCTCTTGATTGGCCATCACCTCTTGAATTGGCTTATAGGCAGCAGGAATCTCATCTAAGATTCCTGCATCTTTACGACACTCTATGCCTTTGGTTTGTTCAATCAAGTCATCCAGGGTAAAAGCATGTTTTGCCTTTGTACGGGACATCAATCGTCCTGCCCCGTGACTAAAAGAACAATAGCTATCGTGATTTCCTTTGCCCTTAACGATGAAAGACTGCGCTCCCATTGATCCCGGAATAATGCCGTAATCTGTTGTGCGGGCCCGGACTGCCCCCTTACGGGTCACATACACCTCTTCACCAAAATGTGATTCTCGCTCAGCATAATTATGATGGCAATTGACTGAGAGTGTTGGCTTAAAAGGCTTTCCACCTCCAAGATTCAATTCGAGGATTTTCTTAAACCGGCTCATCATCACCTCTCGATTAAATCGGGCATAATCCTGCGCCCACTGTAAATCGTGCCAGTACTGCTTAAAAGCGTCCGTACCCGCAACAAAAGCAGACAAATCTGGATCGGGTAGTTTCTGAGCCGCTAACTTAGCCAGATCTTTGGCGGAGCGGATATGATTCTGGGCCAGCATGTTGCCGATATTGCGTGACCCCGAATGCAGCATTAACCAAACGTGGTCTTCAGTATCAATACACACCTCAATAAAATGATTCCCACCTCCAAGCGATCCCATTTGCTTGAGGGCCTTTCTCTCAAGGTGCTGCACACCTTGATGCAGATCCTTAAATGAATGCCACCCTTGCCAGTTGTATACTGTCTTATCAATATCCTTGCTGGCCTCAAAACCCACAGGGATAACAGCTTCGATCTCTTTGCGAATTTTCTTCAGCTTTCCCTCTAATTGATGACCCACGTAGGGCGTTTGGATCGCACACATGCCACAACCAATATCTACGCCCACGGCTGCAGGAATAATGGCATCCTGGGTCGCAATCACAGATCCCACCAATGCTCCCTTACCCAAGTGGACATCGGGCATTAATGCCACATGCTTGTAGACAAAAGGGAGTGAAGCCACATTTTTGGCCATTTGGGTTTCACGAGCACCCAGATCATGATTAGCCCAAGAGAGAATAGGCTTAGACGTATTTAAAGAGAGTGGCTGGGCAGTCATTTATTTTGCTTTACGAGTACGAATTTTTCGATCGGGATCTTGTTTGCGAATCCAAATGAGGAAGGTCTGCATCTGAGGGTGCTCTTGCAACAGATTTATTGTGTTGAATTCTGTCGCTAACGATTGATTAGAAAACAGTGCATGAATTTGTCGATGACATGCTGCACATAGATTTGCCGTCGGACTCTCATCCAATTTCTTGCGTTTAACCTGCTGGCGAGGAATCAGATGGTGAACCGTCAGTTTTAAACAATCACGATCACAAAGTTGGCAGTTTGACATAGGCAGAGCCGCAACTATAACAATCTCAAATTTAACAAGCGCTTTAAGTAATGTTATTAAAACATTCACGAGATATTGCAAAGATTCCTTGCAAGGCATCGACAATTATCACAGAACCAACGAACATCACTTCAATGCTGCGGGAGATGAGATTTTTCACTCACTAAAAGTTATTAAAGCTTCAGGTGAGTAGCATTGATTCCCCATACAATGATTTGATCTGACCGCTTGTATCCAATCCCAGCCTTCAGCAATAATGTCTAGTTCCCAGCAAGCTCAACTGATCCACTATCTGCAAACCGAACTTGCTATCCCATCAAGATCGGTTGAACTAGCTCTCCGCCAGCAATCGAGCTTAGCCAGTCCTCTGCAAATGATCCTTTGGCAGCATGGGCTGATCACGCTAGAGCAAATGGCCCAAATTTTTGACTGGCTGGAGACCTCTACTCCAATGCCGATAGCCTAGTGCGTCTCAAAGTCAAAGACATTAGAGAATCACCCGCGAGGGATCAACCTGCAGGTTCAACAACAATTCTGAATTAGAAAAGATTTTGCTCCCGATTGGCAGTGTTTCCTTGGTCGCAGTTGGAAAGTTAATTTGTAACCGATATAGATGAGTTCCATCCTTTAGGCGAAAGCGGATGCGCATTAACTGACAGATCTGCCTTGTTCTTTTTTTACATGGGGTTTCAACACTAACCATCCATTCTTGCGGTTGAAACCCATCTGGAATCATGAATAGAGGAGCAATTACCACTCTCGTGGGATGAGACAGCTCAAAGGTTTCTAAAACCTCAATGAGAAGATTCTCTTCCAAACTGTTCTACTTCATAGATCAAGTACAAGAAGGTGAATCGTGTATACATCTCGAAAATCTTATACCGCATCAATGTTTCAATCATCTCTCGACTAGATTCAGTGGACAACTCATACACATGTAAATAGTGAAGAAGACTCTCATCTGTCTACAGTCATGCAATCTCACCGACTCTCCACCCTGAGGAGAGATACATTGGAGAAGCCTTAATTCTCCTAAGAAGACCCAGCAGCCCCCTTTTGAATTCTCAACGATCAGGCCGCTGATAAATCGCAATCGATCCAATCGCCGCATGATCTCGATAGTTTTGCGTTTGTTGATAGTTCGTCCGCTGTTCTGGCTTAGGGTAGAGACCCGCAAAATCAGTCAATGTCCATTGGTTAGAGCGAATCCAGACTTGGGTTCCTGGGGTATTAGAAAAAGGTCCCTTGGCAAATTGGATCGATTCTCGACTTTCATTCTCATGGCTGTAGCCCAAAGTTGCCGTACTGTATTGTGAGACCGCTTCTTTGAGCGGTGTACCGGGGCCAACGCCTTCTGCTGTTCTGTAATTTGGATTGCGTGCAATGATCCATGCAATCTTCGACTGATCTGAAATGAGTTGAGTCTCAAGATTCACAGAATCGAAAGCAAGATCGTACTGGACCTCTGGGCCAAAGCTAACGCGCATCCCCGGTGGCAGATCAACCCCCAATTGAGTCGCCTGAAGCTCAGCCTCTGGCGGCAAAAGCTGCTTTAACTCTCCCAATGTCATCTCCAGTTTTGCAGAGCCAATACGGGTAGAGGTGATCAGCTGATCAGAAGAAGGCGATCTCACCCCTAAATCTTCGCAACCATTGGCAACACCATCTTCATACATTGAGGAGACCAGGCGAAGGTGAGGGCCAGACCAGTGATATTGCGAAGACTGAATGCAGCTCCCTGCCCCATTGAGTTTGTAATCGTTGTACAGAATATTTGTCTTTGCATCCAACGTTGGATACCCCGCCAGTGAGAGACCGGAATGTTCCATCTCAAACTGATTATCGAGACTCTCTACCAGTACAAACTCATGGGCACCCTGATATGCGGCCATAAAGCACAGGACATTAACCAAGTATTGCCCTTGCCCATTGGTATAGACCTCAGAGACCTCGGGTTCTGAAGTCTCAACACTATCCTGACAAAGCCCCAACTTTTGTTTCTGCTTCAGAACTTGATTCATAATTTCCGAGGCCAGGGAATCCTCAACTCGCCGTGTGATGGGCTCACCTGACGAGGGTACGGGAGAAACTTCAGCACTATCTTCCAGAGGTGGGGCTGTCTCTGATGCCGTCGTCAATGATTGCGTTTGGGACGCTGGCTTTGCCCCAATGGATTTACAAGACAAAAGACTGGTGCAGAGGATCAAAGCCCCGAGAATCCTCAACTGATTTTTTTTCATGAGATAGACCTAATGATGGGATGGGTATAACTGACTCATAGACCTGGAAGTCTGTGAGCAGAGATTTAATGACACAGTTTTTGAGCGTAAACCTGAGATCCTCGGCCCAAGCGGCACACCCATGACTTCTGAATATCCGTAACGGCCCATTTCCCTTCCGGGTCTTTCTGCAATTGGAGAATATATCGGTGACCTTTAACGGAGTCATCCATAAATCCTTCTTCAGTAATGGTGACAACGGACCTTTGTGGATTTTCGAGGGATTCATGCTCAGCTATAATTTCGCGACGGCGTCCCCATCCAAAGGAACCTCCGCCCTCGCGAAGGGCCTTGATCGCAATCTCAATCGGATCGTTTGATTGATGAACATTGGATAGCGTCCCATCAGCTATGGGCATGCTTTCCACTCGATTGAGTAAAGCCAGTAAATCGACTTGTGTGCCTTGAGTAGAAAGTTCGATGATTTCATTACCCCCAGAACCTTGAAACCAAGCGTATGAAATCTCTATGCCACCTCTGTCATGTGCACGTGAATAGATTTCGAGATCTCCAATGCGATGGCTCATCACCTCGGGTGATAGGTGAGAATCATCAACCTGGAGAGCAAATTCTTTTGCCGATAGTTTCTGGGGATTAGGCCGTCGTCTAATGATCTCAAATGACTCAATACCTCTTCCAGGACCAGGGATGCCTTGATCTGTACATTGCAAAAGGTTAAAAGTGCCTGGATCGAGAATCCAAGTCCCGCTATCCCGTTCTAAGGGGCGAAAATTACTCGGAATCTTGACTTGAAGCCCATATTCTTGAAATTTGATGGTTCTAGAGGTTGCTGCGGGAGCCTCAAAATCTGTCCCTTCACAGACTTCTTGACTCGCCACTGAAGGACTGCGAAGCACTCCCATCATGGACAGCACAACCCCACCTGCCAAGCAAACCTTGGCAATACCCCGTTTTGCGTTAATCATGATTCACCGATGATCCAATATTTGACAACAACAAAGCCTGTGGCCCGATGAGTTCCCCTCGCCTCAGCAGTCACCTGAAATGAATTAGGGCACTGCCAAGTCAGAGGAACACTTACAGGATCTAGTTAACTTGAGTGATTTCTACAACAGCAGGTCTCACCTGCTGGAGGTCTAGAGCACAGATACCAAAGGCGTTCGCATCACGACAAGGACCTTTGGAGGATAAATAGTTTTGCGCTTGAAAACTATTCGGAAAGGCTCGCGTATGAACCTGCTCACCAATGCCTAAGTATCGAAAGATAGCATAGTGAACCTGTTGGAATTCACGCTGCTTTTGGGTGGCACTCTCATGATCAACGGGACCAAAGCTTTGGACAATGCTATTTGTATGGGGATTCTTCTGGATGACAGAATATTGCTTGACTGGAGCTGGTTTTTTGGGTGTTTTTGTATCTCCATTACAGCCGATTTTGATCCCTGGGAGATCGATACACAATGCATGGGCTGGCGTTTGATTAAAGGTTGCAACGGATGCCAAACTCAAAGCTGTTGTTGCAGTCAATAACATTCCCTTCCGAGCAAGCTTCTGAATTCGAGTCATGTTCTGTGCAGTTTTCATAGTGTTTCTCCTAGCAGTTATGCGTATTGATTACGGGAGTTAAATTGCTGTATTCCCTTGACAATTTCAATCTTCGTTGAACTAACAAAAAACCTCAATGGGACAAAATGGGGGGTTGAAAACGTCACTTCTAGAGTGCTCATCCCCAAAATTAGGTTTTATTAGGTGACTGCCCAAGAAAACCATGGGACTGGAGGAAAGAGTATACGTAGTTCGCTCGCGCAGCGTTTGGCTTCGAGCTGAGCGGAGATATACTCACAGCAAAGAATGGGGCACACCACTGGTAGAAGATATTGAGTGGATCTATAAATACTCGAACAGATAAGGTAGGATTTAATCCCAATATCAATAACGCTTTGAACTAACCCTGCGCTTAAACCATCCTCTTAGCTACGGCACAATACTGCCCCTATGGAATTTCCCCGTGCTCGTCAGCGCCTACATCAGCTTTTACAGACCCCTAACTTTAATCTGGCAGAGGCAGCTCTCTGTATTGCCCAAGAAGAATATCCAGACCTGAAGGTTGACGACTATATAGCTGCATTAGATGCAATGGCGACTGAGGTTCAAGCACATTTACCTGATGTGGCTTACCCCTTGCGTGTTATTCAAACTCTCAATCACTATCTTTTCGAAGATCTTGGCTACGTTGGGAATCAGGAAGATTACTATGACCCTCGCAACAGCTTCTTAAATGAGGTGATTAATCGGCGCACGGGCATCCCACTGACTATTTCTTTGGTTTACCTTGAAATTGCGCGACGCATCGACTTTCCAATGGTGGGGGTTAACTTTCCTGGACATTTTCTAATTCGTCCTGAACAGGATGATGTTGATTTCCATGTTGACCCGTTTCATGGGGGGGAGATTCTGTTTGCCCAAGATTGTCAAGAGAGGCTGACACAACTTTATGGTCAGCCCATAGAAATGCAGTCAAGCTTTTTGAGTCCTGTAACCCCACAACAGTTCTTGACTCGCATGCTAATGAATCTTAAGCAAATCTATTTGCACTTAAAAGAACTGCCTAAATGCTTAGCTGTTTCTGAGCGTATTCTCTTAATTAATCCTCACAGTGAAGAATTACGAGATCGAGGAATCCTTTATTTTAAGCTGGGTTATTGGGCCGCTGCTCAGCACGATTTAACGGATTATTTAGGAACCTATCCTTCAGCAGAAGATAAATCTTTGATCAATCAGTTGTTAGATCACATGGATAAGGGTGTATAACAGAGTGGGTAGCCTTTGATGAGTAATTATCACTAGTTATCCTGATCAAGCAGTTTGCGAGGTAGTGCTACCCAGCATCGAGATCCGGCGGACCCCATTAAACGGCATGTCGGGCCACCATTGATCTAAAGCAACTTATTCTTAGCACTCCAATCGACGTCCTGATGCCACAAGCCTACGCCCCGCCTTCCACCCTGATCTCCAACGGATTCCGCGCCCTTGCTGACCCGCTAAGAATGCATGTTCTCGAACTGCTTCGCCAACAGGAATTGTGTGTCGGCGAGCTTTGTGAATCCTTAGATACCAGCCAATCCAAGCTCTCTTTCCATCTCAAGGTGCTCAAAGATGCTGAGCTAGTCCACAACCGCCATGAAGGCCGATGGATCTATTACAGTCTTAACCTGCCTCAGTTTGTTGTTCTAGAGCAATACCTTGCAGAATATCGCCGGTTTGCTGACATGCTACCGTCCCACCTTTATCAGTCTTCAGATAAAAATTAAGGGCTTCTTTGGGGGCTAGATTAATTGTTGACCTAGAAATGCAAGACCAATGGCTGCGATCGCTCCGATCGTTGTATTGATGCCATTGACGACTTCGTTGGTTAACCAAGCGAACCGCGATTGGAGCGTTGCGCCGATTAAGCTTTCGATATTAGTGGCAATGAAGGCTGCGATCGCACACCAAACAATGCCCAGGGGGGCAATGAGTCCCACGGCCCAACCGATTAGCGCCAAAACAATGGAGGCGATTAAGCCAGCGACGGTTCCCTCTAAACTCACGGCTCCCTCCGTTCCTCTGGGAACAGGCCTGAGGGTTGTAATCAAGAATGTCCTTTTTCCATAGGCTTTGCCCACTTCGCTCGCCGTGGTATCTGAAAGCTTTGTGCTGAAACTCGCGACATAGCCTAGCAACAAGAGTGGGTGATAGAGAGGAGGGGTAACAAGGGTTGCGATCGCACATACCGTTCCAGCCGCAGCCGATCCCCAAACATTTTCTGGCCCCCTGGCTCCCCCACGCTTCTCAGCAATGCCCTCAGCTTCTTTCTTGGCTTTACCAATACGGGTTACACCTGAACCCACCAGAAAGTAAAAAAGGACAACGATATACCCGGCCCATCCCAGCGTTCCCCAAACAAGAACGCCCAAAATAAAGGCATGGACTAGCCCTACAGGGGTCAGCAGTTTACTCACCAACTTCCAGCCCACAAGTCCGAGAGAAAGGTTGAGCAGCACTGCTACCAGCCAGGGGTTCCAAGCCGCAATATCATAGAGAAACGACATATTTAAAGGGCCACCCAATGTCTCAGCCTACAGGTTCAATCCTATTTCACTTGGCATTTCCTGTCACCGACATTGCTCAGACCAAGTCTTACTATGGCGACGGGCTCGGCTGTACCATTGGTCGTGAGAGTGAGCAGGCCGTCATTCTGAATCTCTATGGTCATCAACTTGTAGCCCACAAAACGCAGGAACCTTTGCAAGTCCAAAAAAGCATCTACCCTCGGCACTTTGGTTTAGTGTTTACAGCTGAAGCGGATTGGAAAGCAATACTGCAGCGGATTGAGGACAAGCAAATATCCCTCTATATACCGCCGAAAGTCCGGTTCCCTGATCAACAACTGGAACATCGTACTTTCTTTCTTGAAGATCCCTTTCATAACCTCATGGAATTCAAGTTCTATCGGTATGAATCAGCTATCTTCGGCCAACAGGAGTTTGCCCAAATTGGCGAGCGATAGAAGGAATAATCAGACAAATCAAAGCCAATGGCTCCATCTCAGAAAATGATGAAGATAGACTTTCGACAAATTAAGGTTCAGACGTCACTCTGGTTTCAAATCAAGCATAGGAAGAGAGCAATTCTTGCATTGTCTGCTCTCCTGCTCAGCCCACCGATTCATGCTCAGACTCTGCCACCACCGGAAGATATTCCAGAAGAAATCCTGCAAACGGAAATTATTATGGATGCACGGTCTCCCATTGATGGCGAGCCGCTCACAGCCGCAGAATATGCTGAGCTGCAGGCCCAACTTCGAATTGCTGCAGAAGATGTTCCAGGACGTGTCACGCCCCGGCTCCAAACGCTGATCAGCCTCCTTCGAATTAGGAAGCTACTCAGACCCCTCCTGCCCTTTCTAATTAAATAGAAAGGAGTCAAAAAGAATTTAGTTTCTCTTTATATTTAGATTCTTAGCGAAACGAAACTATACAAAGAGCCGAATCTCTTCTGCTTGAGATAAAAGGTCCGTAACTATACGGGCCTTTTACGTAAATATACGGAGGCTAGTCAAGAGAGTTCTGCGTGTCTGTCTACGTAGTTTTTCTGATATCGGTAATTTTACGCTCTTTGTCTTGATTTCTGATGGGTAAGAATCAGTACTTCTCCTGATCCAATAGTTTGGGCATCTAGATATTGTATTGATATCGACAAACGTCGTTGGCTTTCAACCCTTTTAAATAACAAAGGAATGTCTCCGTTATGGCAAGCATAAACACCACACCACAAAATGAACTAAGCCTTGAAATTTCTAGCCTTTATCAACATTTCTTGGCAGGCGATATTGGCACCCTAGAGTTCTCTGAACTGGTTGATGATCTTGTTGGCATTCATGCCTTAATCGACATGGTCGATGAGGTCCAGCTCTGCCACGCCTAGTTCTCCATGGCCTGTTCCAATTGATTTAGCAATATATTTATACTTTTTCCAAGGAACCATAAACTCATGGCTAACAGCAATATCAACCCTCCTGCCTCTCTCCAAGATCAACTCAACCGTAATATCTCTCGTCTCTATCAGCGTTTCTTGGCTGGTGACATTGAGTCTCTAGAACTATCTGATTTGGTTGATGATCTCATCGGAACACATGCCCTTCATGAGAATTTTGAAAGTGCATAGTTTTTTCATTGATAGAAACTATTCACTCTTTTTTCAATCATCTCCTATGGATACCTCTAACTTCCGTCTGGTATAAAGTGCATTCCGCATTGTTTATCAACCCTTTGAGAAGGACAATACCTGCACGATGGAAAATCTTCATTATTGTAGCCAGCTTCAATGGGGTCTTTGGTCCTAGCTTTGAGGCCAAGCCAAGTTTATAACGCCACAATACTGATCTTGGGCAGTATCGGGTAATCTCACTTCACATTTACTCTGATGCACCTCGCTCAGTTAACATCTTTTGTTCACAGGATTGATTTTCAAGAGTGATGCGGCTCTAATTTAGCCAACAAGAATGTTGGCCAGCAGCATTGATATATGGCATCGCTACATCATTTCGCAAAGTGTTGAGTGATTGGCAGAGTCTCACTTGCCAGCTTGCCTCATTGACGTATATCCGTCTTCATTGCCCTTCAATGCGGAGAGATCGCAGCTTTGATCGTTTTGCGATCACGCATGTCAAAAAAGGCTTGCTCTAGGTTCTTCAACGGTTGCTGATCGGTAATCAGT
>CALFCG010000127.1 GCA_937951315.1 uncultured cyanobacterium | reverse complement strand
CAACAGAAAGGGCTGCTGCGTTAAGGCCGCACATAACCGATCAATTAAGACAAAGCTGATGCGAACCAAAAGATACGTCGTCAGACCGATGCCAAGCATATTCAGGGGCACCCACGCTCCCGACAAAATTAAGGGTTGCAGCCATCGGGTTTGGGGCACCAGACCTAGAAGCCTAAAGCTCCCGCCCGCATACAGGACAACCTCGCCAATCTGCAGTATCAGGCGCCTTAATCGACGAATATTTTGTTGACGTTGAAGCTGTCTCTGCCCCGGATCCAGGGTTACCGCTGTCGTCTCCCCCATATTCTCAGCTTCAGCCTTCAGGCGTGATTGTTCCTCATCAGCCAATTTCTGCGCGTTGAGTGACCGTTTGCGCCATGTAATCCACAGCCCCCCTCCTAGCATCAGTACAATGATGCCCACCCCCAAAGCCGCCTGACGTTGCAGAAACGCAGGTTGCCGTTCTTGCTGGGCTCGAATTAAAGCCTTTTGAATAATATTGGTGACCTCTGAAGTCCACTGCTCCAGACTGCTGGAATACAAAAGGGCATCTTGCCGAGTGACCGTCATCAGCTCTTGGCCATTGACGTAGAGCACAGGCAACTGACTGGCTGAATCGACTTCCTGAGTGACGATCAGCGCCTTTGAATCTAGATTCTCGACAGCCAGAGCTTGTAGACGTTCTTCGATGATGTTGATGCGCTTTTGCACCGGAGATAGCGTTCCCAGGACCTCCTGTTTCGCTTGCATCTCGGATGCTGTAATGGAAAATAGCGTGTAACCATCTAGGCGAACAACCCCAGTATCAATGTCTGCCGCTCCGACCGACTGGGGCAGGATGCGTTGTAGTAGCTCAGAAACGTCAGGATTTTGAATCTGGGAGGTGACTGTTGCCAAGCTGGGCATTGCAACAGATGGGCTTAATCCAGAAGTGAGTGGCAAAAAAAGCAAAAGGCTAAAAGTCGCAGTCTTGATCATGCCGCAATCAGGAAGCAGCGATTTCGATTGTGACGTTTGCCAAGCCATAGACAAGATTCCGTTCCCATCATTACTACACTACTTAAACAGATGGAGAGTTAGGTTTATCGTCGGAGACGAATGACACATCTGAGGCGGGACTCGCTTTCCCGTTGACCAGATGAAGCAGACTGGCTTCCAGAGATTCAGACAAACGAATTTCTCCGGAACGGACATGCAAATCACGTTGCGGAAAAGGAATCTCAATATTTTTCTGACGCAGCAGCGCATCAATATGAAATAACAGATCGCTTTTGACAAACAATTGACGCTCTGGGCGACGCAGCCAAATCAAAAGTTCAAAGTCTAGGGCGCTATCACCAAAGCCAATAAAGACAACTCTCGGCGACGGGTTAGAGACCACCTCTGTATGATCGTCTGCTGCCTTTAAAAGCGCATCTTTGACCACATTTAGGTCAGATCCATAAGCGACACCCACCGGCAAATGGAGCCGAGAAGGGGCACGATTGTGACTCCAGTTGATCACTTCATCTTCGAGCAATCGCGAGTTGGGCACGATCACAGAAATCTGATCAAGGGTTCTGAGGATAATGCTACGGGCACCGACGCGCTCAACTAGGCCGATGTGGTCGTTAACTTCAATAAAATCTCCCACCTGAACCGAACGCTCAAACAACAGGACCAATCCACTACCGAGGTTCTTGGCGATATCTTGAAAACCGAAACCAATGCCGACGCCCACTGCACTTCCCAAAATCGTGAGCGAGCTGAGATTCAATCCCCAAACCTGCAGCAGCACAATGGTACCGACCACCAACAGCGCATATTTGACGATCACCGCCACGATTTCCTGGGCCCCCCGTGCCATCCCTGTTCTGTCGAGGATGCGCATTTGCAAAAGCTGGGTGAGGGTACCCACCCCCACAATTAAGGCCCAAAATAGCGCCAGCAAAATCAGGAGATCCACCAGGGAGAAGGCACTATTACTGACTGTAAAGAGGGGAGCGGTAAAGACCGCCCTTAATCCCGCAGTAATCTCATAGCTAAACTGCCGGGAAAGGGGAAAGAGGTTGGCAGTGTAGAGAATGGCACTACACCAGAGCACAAGACGTGCGATCGCAAGTGTCACGCGAAACGAGAGCCGGATGCCCTGATGATTGTCCGTCGGTTCTACAGATGTCCGTAAGCGTCGCAAAACCCGACGTCGCGCTAGCTTCCAGAGGCGTCCCAGCAACCAGTGGATCGCCAAAGCCGCTCCGATAACGGCCAGCGTAATCAGCCAAGCTTGCTCACGATACTGAAGACTTCGCTCAGATCGGGCAGTTGCGATCGCATCTCCCAATTTCTTCACCCATCGATCGGCTTGATTTTGGGGAGTGATCGGAGCAGTGACATCGGGAGCCGTAATCGTCATTAAATACCGGCCGTTCAGCATCAGAGCCGGTTGATTATTGCGCTGCTCGACCTTAATTTCAGGGTCCTGATCAGATTTAACCGCCTTCTCAAGCTGCTCATTAATCTGTTCTGCCCGTTCCGCCGCCGTAATATCCCCAGCCTCCCTCACCTTAAGAATTTCACGACCATCCACCACAATCGGTGCTTTGGCAGCGACAAGTCCCTCTTGAGCCTTCACAGGAGACAAGAGAACCCAACACAGCGACAGCACAATCATCAGAAAGGTCAAACAAGAAAGTAATCGACGTCTATAAACGGTTCTCATAGGGAGACAGGCACAGGTAAGGGACTCTCTAACCGTTGTAGATCAGAACGACAAGTTGGACCTTAGAACACGTTAAGGAAGTTGCGATCCCTAGAAACGAATCCGATATTCTAAGGTCCCCACGGCCTCACCATCTGTACTGATCGAGGTACGTGTCGTTAGGTTTCGATTAATGTCATAGGACAGATTAACTAACGTCGGTTCATCCACCCCCGTCAGCACCTGCAGAACCGAGACAGAGAAGCGATCTGTAACGTCATAGCCCAGCTCTGCCCCCAGCGATAACACAGAGGCTTCACTTTCATTAGTATTGGGCAATAGCACCGGAAAGGCTCTAAAGGTCGCCCGGCTCCCCAGCAAACCATCAAACAGTCCTTGAATACCTGAGAAAGCCGCCGACCCTGCCAGATTCACAGCCGCCTGCTGTGCTTGCCCCTGCTGAACGGCCTCTGTTACACCGCCCCCCAGCAACGCAATAATTTCACCCTCCGATCGCCGAGGCGCACTACTAACTTCCACCACATCTCTAAAGTTACTAACCAGTTCACTGGCGCGACCATCCACCGTCGCCTTAACGCGAACAGACTGGAACGCCCCCAACGATCCCGCCGGAACCTCCTCTGCTTCACTCAACTCCGTAGATTTGGCCTGCGTCACCTCCGTCACAGTGGTGCGCATCGCAATGTTGAGGTAGGGATCAAGACCAAACTGCGGATCAAACACAGCATAACTATCTCGACTGGGGTCGACTCGGAAGCGCGATGTAATCAGGTTAATCGTTCCCTTACGGAAGCCAATTCTACCTGCAACAATCGGTGCATCAGCAGCACCATTGATCAACAAATTACCTGACGACACAAAACTGAGAATAGGCGCTTGGGTAACCCGCACATTCTCTCCGAGCTGCAGGGCCAAATTGTCTAGACGAATGGGCTGATCATTGGTGGTGAGTTCCGAAAGGGGGACGTATCGACGGGGACCGGTATTGACCGTCTCTTCAGACTGAACCTCTAGCACGTCTGGAACAACTTCTTCCTCAGCTGAACCACCCGCCGCTTTCGCTAATAGGACCTGGCCGTTGTCGAGCTTCACCGTGCCACCAATCGTGGGTTTGACCGCAGCCCCGGTAATCGAGACTTCCCCAGTCACACCTCCCTGATACAGTTCCGCGACAGAAACATCTAAACCGTCGATGCCAATCCTGAGGGGTTGTGGGGGGACCATTGTGGGTTCAAAGATCGGGAGGCTCCCCGCAGCCACAATCTCACCTTGGTTGTAAAGACCTTTGAGGCTAGGAATCGTGACCAGATTACGATTGAACTGCAGCTCACCCGTTACATTGGTCAGCGGATCTTCTAGAACCTGTGACTTGAGCGTGGCATCGTTAAAGGCAATAGTGCCGTTCAGGAGAGGTTCTTCAAGGGTCCCTCGCACCTGTAAATCAACTTCACCCTGGCCATCTACCCAGCTCACTTGATCGGTGACTAGCCCCACAAGCGCGAGACCTTCATTTTTAACTTTAGCCGTGAGTTCAATCTGATCACTATCAGGAAACGCAAAGCCCAAGGCATAGGGAATATTGCCAGAGATTTGCAGTGGTTCTGGGTTATCGAGAACGGCAATACTTTCAAAGCGCAGTCGTGCTTCCTGATAACTTAAATCCGTCTCTGCCTTCGTGACGGGTGTCTCACCAATCCGGGCATCTGCCAAACTAAATTGACCTTTCATCTGGGGGTCAAATAGACTGCCCGAGAGAACAGCCTTGCCATTTAAGTCCCCCGCCACTTCAGCCGGGAGATCGACAAACTGGTTAATCGGAGCGATCGCGACATTGTTCACAACCAGTTCTCCAGCCTGTTCCTCTAGGCCAAAGCGTCCCGTGAAGATAGCTTGGCGATCGCCGGATGCCAACTTGATCGGATCGAGACGCAGCGTTCCATCCTCAATACCGCCCGCAGCGACGACCTGCTCAACCCGATAGTCTCCCAAAATAAAGTTCTGGCCTCGAAGGTCAAAATCTCCGTCAATCTTCTCAAAACCGGCGCCTGCAACGCGAATCTCACCCTCAAATTGTCCCTGAAGATTAGCGATATCAACGGGGAGAGGTGATCCTTCCTTGTCGGCATTCTTCTGAGCAATCAGCTGCTCAATTTCAGCAAAACGCTGGAGCTGCTCCTGAAGGGGGACCTTAGATGATCCCACCGTCTGAGTTTGCACATCCGCCGCTGTGCCATATCCCACAGACTCATCAACAGGGCCATCTCCTCCCGCCAGGGATTGCAGAGACTGGGCCACAGCCACCACATCTTTAATTTGGCCTTTGATAACCTTCAGTTGACCATCATATCTAGGAATATCACCCGGTTCGAGTTTGGCACTGAGCAGGTACTGGCTATCACGCTTGAGGAGTTTACCGTCCTCTAGAGAGGCAACACCGTTGGCATATTTGATGTCCCCCGTAAACTGATCGCCCTCCAGGCTACCGATACTGGGTTTATTAACCGCAACGCTCCCGAAGAGTGACTGGGTTGTGAGATTGGCCTCAAAGTCACCAGAAGCGAGACCCGTGATCCGCCCCACACCACCGGGCTGCAAGTTTAAGGCCGTCAGCGGAAACTTCTGAACGTTGACCTGTAACTGATCACCACGACTGACACCCTTGGCGATGGCCTCTTCACGCTGCACGAGAAAAGACTGGGGCTGCAGTTCAGAGTTTAAGGCCACTTGGATGCGATCTCGATTCCCCTCAACATTCAAGTCCAATCCTTGCCCATAGTTAAGCTGCCCCCGCATCGTGGGTTCAAAGGCAAACTGCGAAACGGACAGCCGTTTTAAGGCCACAGTGGAGCGCAGGTTGATCGCTTCTAAGGTTCCAGTCAAACGCCCGGTTAAATCAGCACGCCCAGTAATCGGGACAGCCGTGGGGCCGAGGGCAGAAAGCGATCTCAAGTCATAATCACGGGCCAGAACATTGAGATCCAGTCCCGTAATTTGAGGCCCGTCCTGGAGTTGAGCCGCAATCGTCCCATTGGCTCTAAACCCAGGAGCCGAAGCATCTTTTACTAAAATCTGCCGCCCGTTCCAGCCAAATTTTGTGTCCAGCGGCTCTTCAATCAGCGATAGTCCCTTAGAAAAACGTAGATTACCATCGGCTCGAATTGTCTCTGCACTCAGCGATGCCAAAGGACCAGAGATATCGACATTACCGTCCACCGCTCCTCGTAAGTCCTCAGAGAAATTCGTGAGGCCAATGCCTGCAAGCTTGACGTTGGCCTGCAGCCTTTGATCGGCCAGTTGACCATTCACCCGAGCAGTACCGCCGGCCACACGAGACACAATATTGTCGAGAACCACAAGACCGCTCCGCAGTCGCAGTGTTCCAGTCGTCGGATAGATCGCCTGACGAGCCTGGAAATCGACCTTCGTACGAATATCCTCAGGTTGACCGGAAAGATTGACCTGGGCAAACACTGGCCCCACAGCAATGCCTGGGGATGCATCATATAGTTTTGCCACCGCATCCCCAGGCATATTGCGGACATCAATATTCGCCGCGACTTCTGCGCCTGGTGTGATGTCATACTGGGCCGTCCCCGTGATCGTGCCACCCACCTCGGGGCGGGCATCGATCTGGGTCACTTTTAAGAGCGGTGCCGCAAGCTGGAACTTGGCATTAACCCTCTCGAAAGGCAACCGATCAATCTTCGTCCCTTTTGAGGCCGCAACCTGGCCAGAGATTAAAGGTTGATCGATGGCTCCCGTGACGCGCAGCTCTGGAACCCGGATCTTGCCCACAATGGGGAACGGTAGCGTTTCAGGGCCGATACCCAGTGTGTTCAGTGCCGTATCAGCTTCCACTGCCGTAGTCTGAGCCGTAATGTTATAGCCCTTGTCTATATCGATAACGCCGTTAGCCTCCAGCGGCACCTGATCGTAAAGCGCCGTGATTCCTGATAGCTCAGTTGTTAACCCCCCAGGGAAACGAACAAAGCCATTGGCGTTATAGAACGGCTTAGGTAACCCCTCGAGTTGCGCATCCACCTTCTGCATCCGGGCAGTGCCTCGAACACTGGGACGCGCATCGGCGCGCAGCTTAATATTCAAATTGGCATCAACGCGGCCAGAGGCAACACGGACCGGCAACTCAAAAGCCCCATCGAGAATAGGAGCAGAAATATTGCTTGCCAGCAAAAGAACATTGATTTTTTCTAAATCCAGGGAAGTTTCTCCCCGTGTTCTTAAACGCCCCCCGGAGGCAATTTTGCCCTGGGCTTCAAACTTCATTTTGCTTGGGTTCTCAAGGAATCTGAGCTTACCCTCCGTATTCGTGAGGCGCTGCTGTTGCGAT
>CALFCG010000126.1 GCA_937951315.1 uncultured cyanobacterium | reverse complement strand
TTCTAGATAGCAACGTCACCACCCTTATTGCTTGCAGCGTTCTCATTTGGTTGGGGTCTGGTCTTGTCCGAGGCTTTGCGATCACCCTCGCCATTGGTGTCTGTATGAGTATGTTTACTGCCATAACCTGTAGTCGTACCCTGATGTTCTCAGCCATTAGCTTCCCCAACTTGCGTAAGAATGAGCTCTTTGATACGAAAAAGGTGAAGGTGGTCTCATGAAACTCAACCTGACGAAGCGCCGTTCCCTGTGGTGGTCTATTTCTGCACTCTCCATAGCCATCGGAATTGCTGCGATGGTGTTTTCCTGGCAGCAATATCAGGCCCCTCTCCGGCTCGGTCTCGACTTCCTTGGCGGGACTCGGTTGCAGTTTGAGCGTGATTGTTCGCAGGCCGATTGTCGGTCCCCGATCACACCTGAAGAGGTTCGGTCTGTCTTAACTGAAAAGGGATTGGGCAACAGCAACATTCAAGTTCTAGGAAACGAGAAGCAGGCTGTCTCTATTCGAACTCAGCCGCTCGACGTTGAGAAACGAACTGAGCTACAGACGGCATTGGTGTCTCAATTGGGCACCATCGATGATCAAAAGACTCAAATTGATACTGTTGGTCCGACTCTGGGTAAACAGCTTTTAACCTCAGGCTTGCTCGCCCTCCTGGTTTCGTTTGGCGGCATCATTATTTACCTGACCATTCGTTTTCAGTTTGATTACGCCCTATTTGCAATCGTGGCCTTGTTTCACGACATCTTGATCACCATGGGTGTCTTTTCCATTTTAGGTCTGGTGACCGGTCTAGAAGTCAACAGCCTCTTCATCGTTGGACTGCTGACGATCATCGGTTTTTCGGTCAACGACACCGTCGTTATTTATGACCGCATCCGTGAGAACTTTAAGGTCAAAGGAAGCAAGGTCAATGTTGCCGAGGCGGTGGACCTTTCTGTTAACCAAACTTTAGGTCGCTCCATCAATACCACTCTCACAACAACATTACCTTTGCTCGCGATTTATTTCTTTGGGGGTGAAACGCTAAAAGACTTTGCCCTGACTCTGATGGTCGGGTTCTTAGCCGGTGCCTACTCAAGTATATTTATCGCCAGTACATTACTGGGCTGGTGGCGCGAGCGCCGTGTGGCCACGGGGACAGGGTATAGCGAACCCGCAATTCCCAGTCCAGAAGAGAACTAAAGGGTGGCAATGGGTAGACTTTTAAAGGAAAGAGAGACAACGCACCCTATCAACCTCATGGCGTATCAAGATCCACAGTTGAAGGCAGAAATCGGGCGTTTACATAAACTCACGGTCTACGGTCGTTGGTTGTTTGTCCTTTTTCTTTGGTTAACCGTTGGTGTACTCAGTTTTATTGGCCTTCGTTCTAGCATTGATCTGTGGCTAGAGTACTTTACATGGGCTGCTTTTCGCGCTGCTTTTCGCTATAACGCATTGGCCACAGCCGGCCTGGGTTTATGTTTAGGTACCACGCTGGCAGTTCTTCTATGGCAAAGTCGCAATATTCTTTTTGGCTTGCCGAAACAGGAGCGCTCGCGACTGAAGCAGCGAGTGATGAAAATTCGACAGCAAGGGACAGGACACCCTCTCTGGAAGCTCGTTTGTAAGAATGATGCTCGTGTTGGTTAATGAGTCTACATAAACTGAGGCTGCTTTGACGCTCAGGTGTTTCCTTGGCCAGCAGTAATTTTTAATTTTTATACACGATCTCGAAGCGATGTAACTCTCACTAATACTGACTTTGAGGCTTCTGCTTCTGATTAGTGAGTGTGAAAAATCTGGACTCTGCTGGCTTTTGCTATCCTTAATAGACCGTAAAAATGCTACAAATTTTTGTTGCATAAATAACGATATTTGCAGTGATAAGTACTATAGCTGTAAGTAACTAGTCCCGCGTGAAGATAAAAAGTCAGAAATTATTTTTCTTTGATTTCGGTTGAATTTATTTCTCTAAATCAAAAGTAAAACTATTTTTGGGTCATTCTTTTTATCCATTTGCCTACACCTAAGGTTCTTCTCAAACTGTCTAGGGTGGATCGTTATGGTCAATCTGCTTCATACGCCAGTTCCATCTCAAGGAACGCAACAGCACCAAGTGAATATTTCTGCGTCATTGGTTCATCGGACAGACGTTGCCAATGTTCGTCACGACCTGTCATTGCTTGAGCAATTACAGAACGAACAGGAGCAACTGCAGATCTTACCGAATCCTGCTTTATCACGATTCAACGTGGGGAAATGGCTTGCATTAGTGCTGGCGAAACGAACCCAGGTTCGTATTGAGCTTATTAAAAGTTCTTCTGGGCAAAAAGCATGGCGTGTCTATAATCCGCGGACTGGTCAGTCGAGATATGCAGAAACATCTACAGAGATGATCGCGTGGCTTGAGGGCCAACATTTGACCCGCTAGTTTGCAATTGAGCGATAGTTCTCGGTTTGCGATCGCAAACCACTCATCTCTTTACTGTTGCAAGCCTTCAGAGGGGGTATCTAGAGAGCCTATTTGCCTGTGCTGCGCTACCAATAAGAGCATTTATGAAAAATCGGGCCACCCAAACTCAACCTTCCCAGTCTTTCCATAATGCGATTCCACCCAGGATGCCTGCTGAGTTGGGAACCATCGTCACATTTTTAGGGAGTTCAATCTTGATGCGTTTTGTTTCTCCTCCACCGATATAAAGGTGATCATAGTTGAATAGTTTCTCAAGATTTGTAATGGCTTTGGCTAGATTCCTATTCCAGGTTTTATTGCCTTTTTTCTTCAGGGCTTTGCGACCTAATTGCTGTTCGTAGGTTTTCTCTTTTTGGAAGGGGTGATGCGCCATTTCAAGGTTAGGGACTAAATGACCGTTTACAAATAACGCAGACCCAAAGCCAGTGCCCAATGTCACGACGAGTTCAACCCCCTTGCCTGAAATAGCACCATAGCCTTGGATATCGGCATCATTGGCAACCTGTACCGGTTTGCCCAATTGCTCAGTGAGTGCAGCGGCGAGGTCAAATCCAATCCATTCAGCGGTGAGATTGACGGCTGTTTTAGTAACGCCATGTTGAACGACGCCAGGAAAACCGACGGAAACCTGCTCAAATGCTCCTTGTTGTGCCGCTAATTGACCAATGACTTCTAGGACAGCTTCAGGGGTTGGCGGGTGGGGCGTTTTGATCCGATGGCGTTCGGTGATCGCTTGCCCTGTTTCGTTCAATACCATTGCCTTGATACCACTTCCCCCAATATCCACTGATAACACTTGCAGCGGCTGCTTATTGGTATCGGTCATCTAGAGTGTCACTCCAACTGTATGGTTTGATTCCAGCTAAAGGATTGTGCTGGGAAAAAGTTGTCAATAGTTTACCCCTCTTGAAACACCCTCTGGTGAGTTTGATCAAATTCAGGTCTCATCTAGAGCCGGAAAATTACGGCTGACAAACAGATCAGCGAAAGTCCATCTTGCCTCATGCTTCAGGTGTCTTGTACTCTAGCCCTGCAGAGGTGCAGTTAGAGAGGTCTTAGATGAAGCTGTTTATACAACGAGCGACTGTATTGGGGAGTCTCGTTTTATCGCTGACGGCTTGTGCTGGACAGCAAACAACACCGGAGTCTGGTGGTGAATTGAATAATGCAGAGGCACCTTCTTTAGCGGTTGGAGCGATTCCAGATCAAGATCCAGAGAAAATTCAGCGCCTTTCGGATAAACTCACAGCCTATTTAGAGTCAGAATTAGAGGTTTCTGTTGAGTATCGGCCTGTGACTGATTATGCTGCTGCCGTAACTGCCTTCAAGGTGGGAGATTTAGATTTGGTTTGGTTCGGAGGGCTCACGGGCGTTCAAGCCCGACTTCAAGTGGAAGGTGCTGAGGCGATTGCCCAGCGTGATATTGACGAGCAGTTCACCAGCGTTTTCATCGCCAATGTTAACAGCGGCCTACAGCCCTTTACTGATATCAGTGGACTGAAGGCACTCAAGAATAAGACATTAACCTTTGGGAGTGAGTCTTCAACCTCAGGGCGGCTCATGCCTCAATATTTTATGCAGAAAACAGGATTAACCCTCGACGATGTGAAGGGTAAGGTGGGATTCTCGGGCAATCATGACGCCACTATAAAGCTAGTGGAGGCCGGCACATTTGAAGTCGGTGCCCTCAATTCACAGGTGTGGGACAGTCGATTGGAAGAGGGTGCTGTGGATCAGAGCAAGGTCTCGGTAGTTTGGCGGACGTCGCCCTACTATGATTACCATTGGGTGGTGAGTCCGGCTGTGGAGGAGCGTTATGGGGCGGGGTTTACTCAGAAACTACAAACAGCTTTGACGGGGCTTGATGCCAGCGTCCCTGCAGAAAAAGAACTGTTAGAGCTGTTTGGGGCCGCTAAATTTATCCCCACGGAGAATCAAAACTATGCCCAGATTGAAGAGATTGGCCGTCAGATCGGCAAAATTAAGTAATGGATGAGCCTGTTTTTAAGCTGGCTCATGTCTCCCAACAGTTTGGTGCGCTGACGGCCCTGAGTGATTTAACTCTAACGATTGACTTGGGGGAGCGGGTGGCGCTTATTGGTCCCAGTGGTGCGGGGAAAAGTACTTTCCTCAGTCTTTTGAACGGAACTTTGATGCCTTCTACGGGGCGAGTCGAAGTTCTCGGATGTGATTTATCTCGGCTGGGCCCTCGAAAAAAACGGTGGGTCCAGCGACAGGTGGGGACGGTTTATCAGCAGCACCATCTGGTCACCAATCTAACGGTGGTTCACAATGTAAATGCAGGGCAACTGGGGCGATGGTCATTGGCGAAGGCAGCTTGGTCACTCCTCTGGCCACAGAATATAGAATTGGCAGCGCAGGCATTGGCACAGGTGGGCATGGCTGAAAAACTTTATGCTCGAACCGATCGTCTCTCTGGTGGAGAGCAACAGCGGGTGGCCTTAGCCCGTGTCTTGGTGCAGCAGCCAGCGGCTATTTTGGCGGATGAACCGATTGCAAGTATCGATCCGGCTCGCTCCCATGAGCTAATGGCTTTGCTTCGTGATCTAACAGAATTGGCAGGAAAAACCTTGGTGGTGAGCCTGCATGATATTGAGTTCGCCTTTCAATATTGCACGCGCTTATTGGGTTTACGGCAGGGAGCATTACAGTTTGATCTGCCTCCTGCCCAGGTAACGGAATCTATGATCGACGATCTTTATCACTTGGCTCCAAATTACCCTGCTCCTAGCCTTTGAGCTTGCTTGATGTCTTCGTCTCATGCTGCCATTACTAAGTTGTTCGCCTGGCCATCGTGGGTCAACAGGAGATCGTTTTGGGTTGTGATGGTGTGGGTTGCGATCTCAACCTCTCTCTATACGGCCAGTGCAACTGGAACTGCGTTAATCAACTGGAATGGTCTAGGACAATTCGGGGAATTTTGGCTCGCGAGTTTAAATCCAGACCTCAGCCCTGAGTTTTTAGCCATCATCGGGCGGGCAACGCTAGTAACCTTTGCCTATGCTGTTTGCGGCACTACCCTTAGCGTTGGTCTTGGCTTTATCGGAGGGGTTCTGGCGGCAGAAACTTGGTGGCGCACCGTCTTTCCGCCTTCTGCGAAAGGGAGCTGGCTAGGTCCACTGATGTGGCGATGGGTGAGAGTGCTGCTGGCCTTCCCGAGGGCGATTCATGAGCTGATTTGGGGCCTATTTTTTCTCAGTATTTTGGGACTGGATCCAGTGGTGGCTGTGGTTGCGATCGCAATCCCCTTTAGTGCCATTGTCGCCAAAGTTTTCTCAGAGATTTTAGATGAAACCCCTCAGGAACCCTTAAACGCATTACTCAATAGTGGCGCAGCCCCTGCCACTGCCTGGCTCTATGGACTCTTGCCCCAAGCACTTCCCAACCTTTTGTCCTATGCCTCCTATCGTTTTGAATGCTCCTTACGTTCAGCTGCTGTTCTCGGTGTCATTGGTGCAGGAGGACTCGGCTATGAAATCTTATTGAGCTTGCAGTCGCTCCGTTATAGCCAGCTTTGGACGGGTTTCTATGCCTTGATTCTCTTAAACGGAACGGTTGATCTATGGAGCGCTTGGATGCGGCGTCGACTGGGTTTTACCAGTCGCTTAGATCTTCATACCCCCGCAGAGGTTAGAAAAAAGTCCAACGCTTTAAACCCTGCCTTGCATCGGTCTCAGGATTGGCTTCTGCGTCTATCTTGGGGGCTGATCGCTTTAGTCACTCCCCTCTGTTATTGGAGATTAAATATTGGTTGGGAACGGCTCTGGTCTCCCCGCACCCATAGACTATTGGCTGATATTCTGACTGCTTCCAGACCTGTTTGGCCCACTTTAGAGGGCTTCCAAGCCTTACTTCATCTCTCCGGTCTGACCCTTGCCATGTCGATCTTGGCGATGGCCCTCGCTGGACTGGGGGGCATACTCCTTTCTTTTCCGGCGGCGCAGACCTTTCTTTTGCCTGCGGGATGCTTGAGCATCGGCGGAACGAAAGGGGCGGTGAGGGCTAGGAGTCTGTTTTGGGGCAGTCGTTGGATCTTGCTAGTGAGTCGGGCCATTCCCGCCCCGATTTGGGCCTTAGTCTTTTTATTTGTTCTGTTCCCTGGGGTGTGGCCAGGGGCATTGGCATTGGCGATTCATAACTTGGGTATTCTCGGGCGTCTGATGGCCGAAGTGAATGAAAATTTAGATGAGCGACCCGTGCGATCGCTGCAAGCGCTGGGTGCATCTCCGGGACAAATTATCCTCTATAGTGTTTTACCCCAGAACCTCGGTCGATTTTTGACCTATATCTTTTACCGTTGGGAAGTCTGCATTCGAGAAACTGTCATGGTGGGTTTAGTCGGTGCTGCCGGACTCGGTCGTTTGCTGACGGAGCAACTCAGCAGCTTTGATTATTCAGGCTTAGCAATCACGCTAGGCTGCTTTATTTTGCTGACCTTGTGCGTTGATTGGGTGAGTCAACAGATCAGAAAGACCCAAGCAGAGTTCTAAATAATGGATAGCGGTCTGTAATCTACCGCTCTTCCTATATCAGTGGGAGTGAGGTGAGCAAGCTTAACTGAGTCGCAAATGTGACTGAATTTATGCTGCTACCCCGTGACTTTAACTGACTTCTGTTGTGTCGTAAGTCAGAGTCGCTACCTCAATTGGGAACCCTATGTTTGGAGATAAGCCTGACAAAGACTCTCTGTACATTGTCTGCAATTATCGGTCACCTCCACTTATTTTGATTGTCACTTAATAACACCCGATAAAGCACCGAAGACCTATGGTAGAAGCAACTCGTGAGCCTCAAATTCTTCCGACTCAAGAGCAGCATATTCTAGTCATTGATGATGATGACTGCGGTGTCTTTGCTCTGGATGCAGCGACCTATTCCATTGGTCGAGACACAGGGTGTGCCATCGTCCTTAATGATGCATCTGTGTCTCGTCAGCATGCGCTCCTGCTTCGGATGCCGGTCCCAGGTGAGAATAGATACCGCTATCGCCTCATTGACGGTAATTCTGAAGGTACAGCTAGTAAAAATGGCACTATCGTCAATGGTGAGCCCTGTCAGTCTCATGAACTGGCAAAGGGGGATTCAATTCAGTTTGGCAAAGATTCATTTTGTACCTATCTCATTATTTCTGGAGAAGAAACGGAGCTATCACAATATTTAGAGTCCGCAGAATTTCAAAGCATTAAAGCTGGGACCACTGATCCTAAAGCCACGATTTGGTTAGAAGAGCCAGTGGAGGTTGATCCTGAAGATGTGACGACCCTATTCTCTAAGCACGACGCTCATCCAGGAATGCCTGCATCCCAGGAACGGGCTACCGAGAAGGATTCCCCGTCTGGGGCTCGCTGGAAGATGCTTCTGGGTGCAGGTATTGTAGGGGTTCTCTTAATGTTGGGTCTTTGGCAGTATCGTCAATCTCAAAATCAGGGACCGTCAGCGCCCCTCGAGACAAATCAGACGACAACATCCCCCTAAATTGTCTGGCTCCTAAAGAACAGCGGTACAGTAGATAGACACCTGATCAAAGGAGTCCTGATGCTGGCGAAGCGAATCTTACCTTGTCTTGATGTGAAGGCAGGCCGAGTAGTGAAGGGCGTCAACTTCGTCAACCTTCGCGATGCCGGAGATCCGGTGGAGCTGGCGAAGGTTTATAACGAAGCAGGTGCTGATGAGCTGGTCTTTTTAGACATTACAGCTACCCATGAAGATCGTGACATTATTTATGACGTGGTCTATCGCACTGCCGAGGAAGTATTTATCCCCCTAACTGTTGGGGGTGGGATTAGTTCGCTTGACACGATTCGCAAGTTACTCCGAGCCGGAGCCGATAAGGTGAGCATCAATTCTTCAGCGGTCCGTAACCCAGAATTTGTTACCCAAGCTAGTGAGCGTTTTGGCCGTCAATGTATTGTGGTGGCCATTGATGCCCGTCGACGAAGTGATCCAGAGAACCCCGGCTGGGATGTCTTTATTCGGGGGGGGCGAGAGAATACAGGATTGGATGCGATCGAATGGATCCAGGAGATGGAGCAACGCGGGGCCGGAGAGCTGCTCGTTACGAGCATGGATGCTGATGGAACACAGGCTGGCTATGATTTAGAGCTGACGCGTACGATTGCTGACAAGGTACAGATCCCTGTGGTGGCTTCAGGAGGGGCAGGGACCTGCGACCATATTCGCGAAGCTTTAACGGATGGGAAGGCGGAAGCAGCGTTGCTGGCATCACTGCTTCATTATGGGCAATTGACGGTTGCTGAGATTAAAGCCCACCTTGCCCAACATCAAGTTCCGGTAAGGGCACTTCAACCCTAATCAACGCATCACTTCTTTCTGTTGCAGATGGTTCAGCAAGTGTGAACAGCAAATTTTGCCTTCAATTGGCGTAGAACCGCGACGCTGAAGAAAGTTTCACTATCGAGCTGTCGAGCGTCCCTTTGATTTAGCGGCTCGCTATGGGGGCAAGGCTGCGGAATAGGTCCTTACTCCATGAATCTTTCCTCGTGAGTGATCGCATTACGCTGAGTATTGGTGTCTCTACGTTGAGCCCGACGGCTCAACTATCGGCTTCTGCTCTCATTGCTGCTACGGATACAGCGTTATATCAGGCAAAGAAGGCTGGACGGGCGCAGGTCGCATGCCATCAAGGGAAATCTTTAACCTGAGGGCATCTGTGATGTGAAATAACAGAAGCTATCCTGAGCCTCTTTCTTGATTTATTGTTGACAATAATTTTCAATAAATATACAGTTGTTATGTTCTCCTCTCTACAAAGAATCAGCATGCTTGGCCAAAGTGCTTCCTGCGCTTTGGCCGTCTTTTTCTGATGGCATTGGACGTGATGCTGTTTGCCAGTGGTTCAGCTCTCGATAGACTGGTGATTGGCCGTTTATTGACGACTGTGTGATGGAATCTGTTGAACAAGGTGCTGCTTCCCAAAAGTGGGATGTCATTGTCATTGGCTCTGGGATTGGGGGGCTGGTCACGGCGACTCAGTTGGCGGCCAAAGGAGCTCGTGTTCTAGTGCTTGAGCGCTATTTGATTCCGGGGGGGAGCGCAGGGTCCTTTCAGAGAGAGGGGTATTGCTTTGATGTTGGCGCCTCAATGATTTTTGGCTTTGGTGATCAAGGGACTACAAATTTGCTCACTCGCGCCTTAGAGGCGGTGAATCAGCATCTAGATACGATTCCTGATCCGGTACAGATTCACTACCATTTGCCAAATGACTTGCAGATCAGAGTGCACAGAGATTATGAGAAATATTTGCAAGAATTGATTCGCTGCTTCCCCCATGAGCGTCAGGGATTGCGTCGCTTTTATGATGCATTTTGGGAGGTTTTCGAGGGTCTGAACGGGATGGAGTTGTTGTCTTTAGAGGAGCCTCGCTATTTAATGCGGACTTTTTGGCAACATCCTGACATTTGCTTCCGGTTACTGAAGTTCTTGCCTCAGAATGTGGGACGGACAGCTCGGCGCTATCTTCGCGATCCGGTGTTGTTGAAATTTATTGATTTAGAGTGTTTCTGCTGGTCAGTGGTTCCGGCGGATATGACGCCCATGATGAATGCGGGCATGGTGTTTTGTGATCGCCATTATGGAGGGGTGAACTATCCCAAGGGAGGGGTAGGGCAGATTGCTCAAAAGCTGGTGATGGGTTTAGAAGCGGCAGGCAGCACAATTCAATATAAAGCGCGAGTGACGAGGGTCTTGATAGAGGACGGTCAGGCAGTTGGGGTCCAATTGGCAACGGGGGAGACTTACCGTGCTCAGAGGATTGTGTCTAATGCAACCCGTTGGAATACCTTTGGGGAGTTAATTGAGGCCGTGCCTGCTAAAGAGCAAAAGTGGCGACAGCGCTATATGAAATCTCCTAGTTTTGTGAGTGTGCACTTAGGGATTTCTGCTGAGGCCTTGCCTCAGGGGACGTATTGTCATCATGTTTTGCTCTCAGACTGGGGACAGATGACAGAGTCAGGTGGGACTGTCTTTGTTTCTATTCCGACGGTGCTCGACTCTAGCTTGGCGCCGCCAGGACATCATATTGTTCATGCCTTTACGCCCAGTTGGTTGGAGGAATGGCAGGATCTATCCGCCCCAGAGTATCGACGGTGCAAAACGCAGGCTGCAGCCAAAATTATTGAGCGCCTCAATCCGATTATTCCCAATCTTAAGCAGTCTATTCAGCTCCAAGAGGTGGGGACCCCAAAAACGCACCGTCGTTTTTTAGGTCGCCAGGATGGAACCTACGGTCCTATTCCACGCCGTCCTTTACGAGGCTTGTTGGGGATGCCCTTTAATCGCACTGTTGTCCCAGGGCTTTACTGTGTGGGGGATAGCACGTTCCCAGGGCAGGGCTTGAATGCTGTGGCTTTTTCTGGGTTTGCCTGTGCTCATCGTGTGGCTGCAGATTTACGTTTGTGATGAGCATCTCTATCGTTCTATCTCTGTGATTTTTTGATGTTGACCCATTTGACTGGGGAGCTGGCGGCCCTAAGTGCAGCCTTTTTATGGGCTTTGGCTTCTGTCCTCTATGCGCGGATTCGAGCGTCACCGCTGGCACTGAATTTGGGTAAAGGAGTGGTTGCGATCGCACTTTTAATCCTCACTCTTTTATTCCAGAGGGAGCTGGTTCCCGATCTTCCGACTCAAAGCCTATTTTTATTGCTGTTGAGTGGTGCTATTGGTATTGGTTTTGGCGATTCTGTCTACTTAGCGGCCTTGAAAGCTTTAGGTGCTAGACGAACTTTATTGTTTGAAGCTTTGGCTCCACCCTTGGCAGCCGTTTTAGCACTGGTTTTCCTTCAGGAAGAACTCTCTAGCTGGGCTTGGTGCGGCATGGGGCTGACGATTGTTGGCGTGACCTGGGTGATTAGTGAACGCTCTTCCCAGCTTCAAGAAAAGGGTCGGGATCGGCGCTGGGGAATTCTTTATGCTTTGTTGGCGTCGATGGCTCAGGCAAGTGGTGCGGTGCTTTCTCGGGCGGCGTTAGCGGATACACTGTTGAGTCCGATCTGGGGCGCATTGTTGCGGTTGGTCAGTGGTCTTGTGGTCTTGGTGATCTGGGGGCTGGGGCAAGGAAAGCTGAAGTCTTGGGTGATGGAGTTGCGATCGCAACATTTACTCCGGCAGCTCTGTCTGGCTGCTTTCTGTGGTACTTACCTCGGCATTTGGCTGCAGCAGATCAGTCTCAAATATGCCGAAGCAGGCATTGCCCAAACCCTGACGGCCACCAGCCCGCTCTTTGTGTTGCCCATTGCCATTTTGCTCGGCGATCGCATCAGTCTTAGAGCTTGGTTAGGAGCAGTTGTGGCTGTGGCTGGTGTTGCTTTGCTGCTGGGGCTGTAGTTTTAAGGGGGGCAGCATATTCAAACCAAATCGCACGAGTCACATCAGGATGAACAAACTGCAGTTAAACCAACTGTGGGTAAAGATAGACCACCTAAATCATGTCTCGGTCGAATAAATTCATAAAACATGCCTCCCATCATTTATATTGAGCGGTTGCAAGGTCGCTATCATCAGCTTTAGGTGTTGCTCTCAAGCTCCTGTCAGAAATTCTGCATTGACGGATTCGTCTTTTGAAAGCTTCCCTAACTTCTCAAACAGTCCCTGAGAATCTTCAATTTTCCTTCCGTTTTGGGTTGTAAATGAGGACTATGGTGAATGTGTATTCTTCGTGATCAGAGAAAAGTGGTGATATGAAATATAAAACTATCGCAGGCTTTCTACTCATCTTTTTGCTCGCTGCATGTGAGCCTCCATCAGAGACAACGACTTCAGGTACACAAGAGGCTGCGACCAATTCTGATTCTGAATCCAAAGTGGTGTCAGAGGGCGTAGAAGTAACGCTGCAGGATGAATTGGACGGTATTCTGAACAGTTATTGTTTGGATATTGCAGGTGGGAATAAGGACGTGAATCCGGATAATGGTTTGCAAGCGCACACCTGCTACTCTTATCAGGGTGATCTGGGATCAGATCAGGTCTTTGACCCTGGCCAGTTCGCCAGCAATACGCTTTACATGCCAAACTATGACGTCTGCGCCACACTGACTGGGCTGCAGAGCGGTGCTCAGGTCGGTCTGGCGGCCTGCGATAGCAGTGATTTGCAGACCATTGCCTTTACAGGAGAAGGGGCGATTAGCCCAGTCTCTGCACCGAATATGTGTTTCACCGCGGCGCAGGAGTCTCGCTTGGGACGCGGGTCACAACACCAGATCAGAGATTTGACGCTGGAACCCTGTAGCGAAGATCTTGCATCCGTTCAGCAGTGGCGCACAAGGACAACCGACGATTGAGACGTGCTTGTACCATACTCACTTGCGCGCTGCTGGTGGCCGCATGCGGAGCACCCAATACGTCTGGTTCAGCCGATGAACCTGTAACATCTGTTAAAGACAAAGACGTTTCGGGTGCGAGCTTTTCGCGTGGGTTGGCTACCACAACGACAAGTTCCCTAATCGATTGCGGCCGTGGATCGAGAGTTAGCGCGGTCGGCAAGATTACTGCCGAGGATGGTTCCGAATGGACACTGCCCGCAGATACAAGTTTTACTGAAGGTCCCAAGGCTGCGGATCTTTACAATGATTGTGGGGGAGATATTCGTGGCGGCGTTGATAATTTTGACGTCTCTGAGGTTGTGCTTCAGGATGCAGGTGGCGATGAAGAGTTCGTTGCCTACATCTTCGCGGATAATTATTTTGAACTCTATGTTAACGGTCGCTTGATCGCTTTAGATTCCGTGCCCTTCACACCGTTCAACTCCAGCGCTGTCCGGTTTAAGGCAGATCGCCCTCTAACCATTGCGTTTAAACTTGTTGACTGGGAAGAAAACCTTGGCTTGGGCTCTGAGGCTGGTCGTGGTAATGCCTACCAGCCAGGTGATGGCGGGCTGGTCGCTCATTTTCAATCTGCAAACGGCGAGACAGTCGCCATTACTGACGCGACATGGAAAGCGCAGACGTTTTATATTTCGCCTTTGCAAGATCGCTCCTGTCTTCAGATCCAAGACAATGTGCGCGACACCTCAGATTGCAGTACAAATGGCGTATCCGACGGCACGGATTTTTCTGCTGCGTTCTGGCCTGTTCCAGACAATTGGGCCGCGCCTGATTTTGATGACGCTAATTGGCCGTCAGCCTTTGTTTTCAGTGACGAAACTGTTGGGGTTAACAACAAACGGGCTTTCACTGATTTCACCGCAATCTTCAACGATCCGGAGGCTGATGCAAAATTCATCTGGTCTTCCAATCTGATCCTCGATAATTTGGTGTTGGTCCGCAAGCAGATTGATTAAACCAAACGCCCATAATGGACAAATACTCTGAGGCTTGAATAGATCGACAAATTAATGTGTCGATGGCTTCCCCTTATTGGGCCTTGGGGAAATTTTGGAAAGTATTCAAAACCGGGGGAATCAAAGAGTTTCTACTGCGACCTTAATGAAGCCGAAGACTGAGGTGACCGAAGGAAGTCAGGTGTAAGGATTCCTATTTCCCTTGGGGTTGTTCACCTATCGATCTTGGCTTTGCACTGCTGCTATATCTATCGTTGTTGATGGCCCATGAGTTTCTATCTGCTCTAGGTTTCTACCGATAGCTTGGCTGCTTTACGCTCCAGTCGCCATTCTGTGAGCATTTTCCATGCAGATCGAAGACAGAGGAATAATCCTCCTCCAACATAAAGGAGGAGGAAAACTATGAGAACATAATCGGTTGCGCTCAACGACGCGTTTGTTGGATCTGAAAAGCCATTCGTTTGTAGCTCCGTTGAGCCAAATTTCATCAGGCTAATGGGGAGGATGGCACAAAAGTTATGAAAGCCATGAGCAAACACCGCCCACCAATATCCATGCCTTAGCCGGATAAAACCACAAAAGAGGCCGGCCATGATTTGTGGCATGACGATTAACGGTGCCACAAAGTAAGTCTTAGAATCAAAGTTAAAAATGTGGATAGCCCCAAACAATACCGTTGAGCCATAGAAGAGCCACCCAATGTATTTTGCATAGAAGGCATGACCGGTTGTTCTCTTGATGCGATGATGCAACAGATATCGGAGCAGCAATCCCACAGCCACGGCCAACAACAATCTCATGCTAGGATTCCCGATATTAATAATCAGAAGTACGAAGGCAAGAGGCAGCGATACATTCAGTGGAGAAAATCTTAACGGTAGTCGAAAGATCATCTCTTCTAGCAATGGAGCAGCGACAACCACAGCAAGCAGAAGGACTAAGAGAGACGTTTTTTTCAAAAACTCAGCAATAGGATCCTCCTCAGCACCGACTTGACCTCGAACCATAGAAATCAAAAATACGATCGGTATCAAAGCTGTAATCATTAAGCTATAGAGCCTTAAGACCTCACTCAGAATTGCGCGTCGATTCTGGCTCGGATGGGGTCTCTCAGAATAAACCGGCCGACGCAAAAAGCTTAGAAAGATGCCTAAAAGGCTTTGGGGTACAGCAGGAAAAGTCTCAGTCTCAGAGGGAAGGCTCATGCTTGCTTCAGCGTGTTGATTGTGAGCAGAGTGATGGGAAGCTAATGGCTATCTTAGCCATTAATATCGGCAGTCAGCTTCAATAGTGTGGACAACAAGATGACCTGAGATAGCAAAGGTCATGGAGAGATCCCTAAAGATCCCTGGGGCACAGTACCTAGGCCCTGCAGCAGTTGAAATTATATTGATCTCTTTAGAAGATCTACCGTTGAGTAGAAAGTCGCATCTAAACGTTTAGGATCCCAAAACCCAATTGACCAATGTGCGAACGGCAAAACCTGTTGCTCCCACATTGTTGTAGCCGCCTTCTTTGTCGGTCCAGACCGGTCCTGCAACATCTAGGTGAGCCCAAGCCGTATCCTTAATAAACTGCTGTAGAAAAAGTGCCGCTGTAATCGAACCACCGGGACGTGGGCCTGTATTCTTCATGTCAGCAATGGGCGACTTGAGACCCTCAAAATATTTGTCTTCAAGGGGCATCCGCCAGAACTTTTCGCCTGCTCGTTCAGAGGCTTGGGTGAGTTCCTGGGCTAGCTCGTCCTTCGGGGTCCACATACCGGCAATATCGTTCCCTAGAGCCACAATGCAGGCTCCAGTTAAGGTTGCCAAATCAACAATGGCATCAACTTCCAGCTTCTCTGCGAAGACGAGGGCATCGGCGAGTGTTAACCGTCCTTCAGCATCTGTGTTGTTGATCTCAATGGTTTTGCCATTTGACGCCGTGAGAATGTCGCCGGGGTGAAGGGCATGTCCGCTAATCATGTTTTCTGCAGCAGCCACAATGAAATGGACCTCGGTGTCAGGTTTTAGCTGTCCAATGACCTTCGCCGCACCCAGGGTTGCGGCAGAACCTGCCATATCCATCTTCATGGTTTCAATACCGCTACCGCCGGTCTTGAGATTGAGACCACCGGAGTCAAAGGTAACCCCTTTACCAATGATGGCCAGTTTTCGCTTGGCGGCACCAGAGGGGCGATAGGTGAGGTGAATAAATTTTGGCGGCATTTCCGAAGCCTTAGAAACGCCGAGAAAAGCGCCCATGCCTTGCTTCTCGCAGTCTTTTTGCTCAAGGATTTCAAGGGTTAATCCATGTTCTGAAGCAATGGTACCAGCGGTTTCTGCTAGTGCCGTGGGGGTTACGACATTGGCTGGGGCTGCGACAAGTTCACGCGCGAGGATGACACCCTGACAAACTTGATGGGCTGTTTTGATGGCTTCAAGCTGTTGACCAATGCCTAGTAACTCCACTTGTTCCGGGAGACCGTTGGTTTGACCACCTTCTGGTTCTGACTTGAAGCGGTTGTCTTGATGGAGCGCAAGGCCAATGCCTTCAGCGATTGCTTGGGCTGATTGTGCTTTATCCTGCTTCCAAGTCGGCAAATGCATGCCGACAGTTTTACATTTTTGCTTTTGCACTGTTCGGGCAATGGCAGCAGCAGCCAAGCGCAGATGATTGAGCTGCAAATCTTCTGACTTTCCTAAGCCAACTAGGATGACAAATCGCACAGGGCTAGAGCCAGCAATCCGAGTCCAGGCTGTTTCGCCAGCCTTCCCCTTAAATTCGGAGCTGTTCACTAAGTCCTGTAGCAGACTCAGGCGATCGGGGTCAGCATTGAAGGCCTGCAGGTCTACGGCCTCTTCGAAAAAGCCTAAGCCGAGGCAATCGCCGGACCAATCAAGGGGGCGTGTATCGGTTGCTTGAATTTTCATGCTGCTGTGTGCCTTAAAATCGAACGTTAAAAAAGCCGCAACGCATATGATAACGGAGTTTGCGCCCAAACAACATGATTGTTGCAACGATGACAACTTGAGATACGGATCGCCCCATTCCCAGATTCATTCGAGAGGGGAGAGTCTAGGAGTTCTTCTGATTTTGATTGTTCTGTGGGCAGGTTCTAAATCAGTCTAGGCAAGGTAAATGCGATCGCAAGTAGCACCCCACTTACGAACTGAAGATTAACGGCAAAGAACTTACAGTTGCTGACTTGATCTGGCTGATTGTGGTACCGCTTTACATGGCGAACCAGTTGAATTGCAAAGG
>CALFCG010000125.1 GCA_937951315.1 uncultured cyanobacterium | reverse complement strand
CTTAGCGGTCAAGGAGCTGGAAGAGTTCGTGGACAGGCGATTAAAGGTGCTCCTAGGGCGGTTCCAGCAGGATCTCAAAACAGACTTGATCGCTGGTTTATTGGTGGTCATCCCCTTAGCCACAACAATTTGGATATCAGTCACGACTTCTATTTGGGTGATCCGTTATCTGACTCGAATTCCGAGTCGCCTAAATCCTTTCCCGGACATCAACCCATTTCTGTTGGGGATTATTGATCTAAGCGTTGGTTTGGTGGTGCCGCTACTCAGCATTCTGCTGATCGGTCTGATGGCGCGCAATTTTGCTGGACGTTGGTTGTTTGACTGGGCAGAACGTACACTACTTGTCATACCACTCGTCGGGAATGTCTATAAGACACTCAAACAGCTTCTAGAAACTATCCTCAAAGACTCGCCCAGTAAGTTCCGTCGTGTTGTGTTGGTAGAGTACCCGCGGCGAGGTCTATGGGCGATTGCATTTGTAACAGGCACTATTACTACGCCGATTACAACCGCGATGCCCTGTCCTATGGTTAGCCTATTTATCCCCACTGCTCCAAATCCTACAACCGGATGGTATTCTCTGGTGCCTGAAGCCGAGGTTATAGATATTGATTTACCTGTTGAGGATGCCTTTAAACTGGTGATTTCTGGTGGGATTGTTACTCCTGACTGGTCTAAGCTAGTCCCCAAATCTGATGCTGAGCTCCAAGATACCCCAGTTGCGCTAGAAGAATCACGCCTCAACCTCAAGAAATTATGGGTTGCAGATTCACCCAAGTAGAATTGCTTTTTGCCTGCTTAAAGACCCATAAATCCAGTGTCTCTTAGAGGATTTATATTCTTTGCTCAATATTTGCTTCGATGTTTCTTTCTGGCCCAGGCCTAGTATTGAGAAGATCCTCACAACTGAGCATATTTAATCAGATAAACATCCTCAACACTGCTTCTGAGGTAAAAGCCGTGCTGAGGATGTTTTTTCCCTTGAATGTGGTTAGATCGCAGATTTCTGCTCGGAAATAAGCAGAAGGCCACAAATAGCCCTAACCCAAGTCTCGCTAAGTAGGACTTGCTGAAAAGGTAGAGACCCCAGTAATTTTCAGTCCTTTCGGTGCAAGACGAGGTTGAGAAGTGCAAGGGAAAAGGTGAAAAATGGTCAAAACCCCTGCATTTGCATCGGCATGTATCGCACCCCCTCCCCAGGCCAACTGTCATTTGAGAATTTCTATCTACCGTTCGGTGGCAAATTATCAGGAGACAACCGGTGGGTGAAACTCGCTGAGCTAATCCCGTGGGCAACCGTTGAAGCGGATTATGCCAAGCAGTTTAGCGATAGTATGGGCGCTCCAGCCAAGTCGTTTCGCTTAGCTCTCGGTGCGCTCATCATCAAAGAGAAACTGGGCACCAGTCATGAGGAGACCGTTCAACAGATCTGCGAGAATCCTACTTGCAGTACTTTCTGGGGTTCAGTGAGTATCGAGATGTTGCCCCATTTGATGTTTCGATGTTGGTTCATTTTCGCAAACGCTTGAGCCTTGAGCTGGTGGCTCAGGTGAATGAAGAGGTGGTTCAAGAAATCCTCGGTGTTAAGGGTGCCTCCCCTGCAAGTGAGGCCATAGCAGTGAGTCAATCGTCAGACCCACAAGATACGGATGATGATGAACCGCCCCCGCCCCCTCATCAAGGCCAATTGCTCGTCGATGCCACCTGCGCTCCTGCGGACATTCATTACCCGACTGATTTGAGCTTATTGAATGAAGCAAGAGTCAGTCCATAGCGAAGCGATACTTGATGTGCTCTATGGGCAAGTGAGCCATCAGTTTAAGAGTAAGCCTCGCACCTATCGCAAGCTTGCACGCCAAGCCTATCTGTCGGTGGCAAAGAAGCGCAGACCAAGCCTGAAACTCAGACGCAAAGGGATTCGTCAACAACTCAACTATCTCACTCGCACCCTCCGACATATTGATGAGTTGCTAAAGGCTGGGGCGTCGCTAGCTAAATTGAGTCGGCGACAGTATCGGTTACTGCTCGTCATCAGCGAAGTCTATCGCCAACAACAGCAAATGTATCAAAACCAGACACATCGGATTGATGACCGAATTGTGAGCATCACTCAGCCCTATGTGCGGCCTATTGTCCGAGGTAAGGCGGGAGTGCCAGTAGAGTTTGGGGCCAAGTTATCAGTCAGTTGTTTCAACGGCTGTGTGTTTCTTGATGTTCTCAGCTGGGACAACTTCAACGAATCGACCCACTTCCAAGAGCAAGTGGAAGCCTTTCGCAATCGGTTTGGCCATTATCCGCAATCGGTTCATGCTGATCAGGTGTATCGAACTCGAGCGAATTGCAGGTGGTGTAAGGCTCATGGCATCCGACTCAGTGGACCACCGTTGGGCAGGCCCAAGAAAGACCCGGTGGTGCAATCGCAACTCAAACAACAGGCACGGCAAGACGAGAAGACTCGCGTGGCGATTGAGGGCAAGTTTGGACAAGCCAAGCGGCGATTCTCACTGGCAAGAGTGATGCCGAAGCTGGCCCAAACGGCCCAGTGCGCCATTGCTATCACCTTCCTGGTCATCAACTTGGAGCGCTGGCTCCGTCAGCTGCTCTCGCTTCTTTTTGGGCTCTATTGGGGTTGCCATAAAGCTGTTAAACGCTGTGGAGAGGGCGATGCAGTCTTCAACTTGATAAGTGATGAATTAAAGGCGGGAGAGGACCGTCGCCAGGATTTCAGACTAGAGATGCCTCAAGTCACAAACGCATTGTCTATTGCATAGGAAGCTGACTTTTTCAGCAAGCCCTAAGTAGAGTTCTCCCGAGGCTGTTCCCTGCTGTAGTCGGTGCACACAATATTTCTAGGTGTTTGAATCTAGGAGCGCAATTTGCTGCCGATGGTTGATAATAATGTCTGCTGAAGGGTGAATCGAGACTCCCTTTCCTGCACAATAGCTGCCTCCATGAGGAAGGAAATCCTGAAATCTTTTTGTCTGCTTACTAGGAACAATTTTTGAGCTGGCTTTGAACTCTAAAGTAATTGCAGACCTGGGATATGATGGCTAATTTCCCAAATGTTTCTCCACAACAGCGACTAAATGATCTGTCCACTGGTTCGTTAATGCTTGACTGGAAGCTTCAACCATGACACGAATTACTGGTTCGGTTCCGGATGCCCGTACTAAGACCCGTCCTTGATCACCCATATCATCGATAGCTCGATCAATGGCTGTTTGCAGTGGTTGACATTCTTCCCAATTTCGCCGACGTTCTCTATCTTCGACGCATACATTTTCTAAGCGTTGCGGGTAAGTATTAAAACTATCGTCGAGCAAGGAAACTAAGCAGCCCCCTGTTTGTTTAACGATGGTTGCCAGATGGAGTGCGGTCAGTAGCCCATCCCCCCCAATTCCGTAATGGGGGCAAAGAATATGGCCCGACTGCTCACCCCCTAACATTGCCCCGGTGCTGATCATCTCAGCATGTACATACTGATCACCCACGGCGGAGCGAATTAAGGTGCCACCTTGGGCTTCCCAGGCTCGTTCAAAGCCGAGATTAGACATCACTGTGGCGACAATCAGGTTCTCAGGGAGCTGCTTTTGCTGGCGGAGTTGCTGGCCCCAGAGGTAAAGGATATAGTCACCGTCTACGACTCTACCTTGGGCATCTACGGCTAGAACTCGGTCTGCATCACCATCAAAGGCAAAGCCGATGTCTGCTTGATTCTCAAGGACAGCTGCCTGAAGTAAGTCCAAATGGGTGGAGCCGCAACCGACGTTGATCCGATTGCCATCTGGTTGGTCATGAAGGCAAATGACTTCAGCTTGCAGACTGCGGAAAACGTCTGGTGCGGTCAAGGTTGCGGCACCCCAAGCAAGGTCGAGAACAATCTTCAAGCCTTTCAGGTCCTCTTGGAGGGGATTGAGCAGGGCCTCAGTATATTTCTGCGTCAGCTCAGGACGATGCGAGTGATGTCCCCAGGAGGTCATGCTTGAGAGCTGTTCAATCTGGTTGATACGCAGATGAGACTCGATTTCTTTTTGTAGGTTTCTAGAAAGCTTGGCGCCGTTTGGGCCGAAAAACTTAATACCGTTATCTGCTGGAGGGTTATGGCTAGCCGAAATCATAACGCCACCGAGGGCATCCGTGACATTCGTCAAATAGGCTACGGCTGGCGTTGGGCATAGTCCCAAATTCCAGACATCTAGACCGGCAGCGGTTAAACCTGCTGAAAGCGCCATTGCCAGCATGTCACTGGAGTTGCGGGAGTCTTGGCCAATGATAAAAGGATGTTTACCTTCGATACCCTTCTGTAGGACTCGACCGGCCCAAAAACCTACATGGAGTGCGAGTGCAGGGGTTAGGTCTCGGCCTGCTTGTCCTCGAATTCCGTCTGTCCCGAACAAGGGTGTTCTGGCTTCTGGGCGAGAGGATAAGGGTGTACTGGTGTCTTGACTAGATTTGAAAACCTTGGAGGACGTAACCATTATTTCTACACTCCACATGAACCAAAACAGTATGATGCCCAAACCGTAGCTGTAAATTGTCACAAAAGCTACAATCGATTTAGCCTTACGGCTTAATGTATTTCTCTACCATAAACGTACGTCAGCTTAACACTTAGTATAGGTAAATTAATACCAGTTGTAGGTATAGATTACTATTAACCATGCGCGATTTGCATTTCACTTTAGGGTTATAAGACTTGGCTTCGCACGGTAAATACTCACTTTTTGTCCTTATCCTTGTCTAAACTAATCCATGCTTTTGCAACCTTCATCTCGTCGCTCTGGTTCTGAACGCATAGTTGGCGAAGGCTTACGTAGCTTTGTCTTTGTCGGTTTTGTGACCCTTGTATTGTTTGGTGCGCTGGGAACGCGGTTAGGCATTTTACAGCTGATGCAAGGGGAGCGGAATCGAGAACTTGCGAATGAAAATCGAATTCGGCTGATTCCGAAGCGGCCAGAGAGAGGCAAAATTCGTGATCGCAAGGGACGAGAGTTGGCCACTAGCGATTTTACATACTCGGTTTTTGTGTGGCCCCTTGTGCAAACGGATCCTGAATGGCCACGTACCCTCCAGATTCTCTCCAGTATTTTGCAGATTCCCGAATCTGATATTCAGGAGCCATTAGAGGAAGCGGGGGAAAACTCGCCTTCTCTAGTCCGTATTTCTCAAGGACTCAGTTTTGCACAGGTGGTGGCCCTCTCTGAGCGCAGTACTGAGCTGGTGGGGGTTGAGTTAGATAAAGAGGCGATTCGCTCCTATCCGCATGGTGAGCTTGCGTCTCAGGTGTTGGGGTATATCGGCGAAATTAATGCAGAGGAATATGCAGAGAAAAAAGAAAAGGGATACCGGCTCGGTGATGTGATTGGTAAGTCAGGGCTTGAGAAGCAGTATCAAGAGGTCTTGCATGGCGTCTGGGGTGGGCAGCAGGTTGAGGTGGATGGTGCGGGTGGTGTCGTGCGGGTTCTGGGCCAGAAACCGCCAGAGCCTGGAGATAACATCAACTTAACCCTAGATTTAGATGTGCAAAAAGCTGCTGAATTGGCCCTAGACAATCGGCCGGGGGCTGTTGTCGCTTTGGATCCTAAAGATGGGGCGGTCTTGGCGATGGTGAGTCATCCAGGATTTGATCCCAATTGGTTTGCTCGGGGAATCACCACTGAACAATGGAAAACAATCCAAACGCGAAAGTTTCCACTGGTGAATCGTGCGACCCGTACTTTTCCCCCGGCCAGTACCTTTAAAGTGATTACGGCTGCAGCCGGAATGGAGTCTGGAAAGTATTCTCCTGATGCAAGGTTAGCGACTTTTGCCTCTATTCATGGTGTCGGTTCATGGAATGGGGCTGGGTTTGGGGTGATTGGTTTTCGGCAGGCTTTGCAGTGGAGTAGCAATACCTTTTTTGGCCAAGTGGCGGTGAAGGTGGGAACAGATGAAATGCTCAAATGGTCTCGTAATTTTGGGATGGGAGAAAAAACCGGAATTGATCTGCCCAGTGAGTCTGCTGGATTTATACCGGACCCCACCTGGAAGCGCAAGGTCTTCAAAAATGACTGGTACCCGGCTGATTCGGTCATGGTTTCCATTGGTCAGGGGGCTGTGCAGGCGAGTCCACTTCAGGTTGCGGCGATGTTTGCTGCGATCGCAAATAATGGCTATCGAGTCACACCTCACCTCCGCAAGACGGAGGACCCTCCTGAGAGTTATCGCACCTCTTTGGAGCTAAAACCCAGCACTGTCAAAACCATTCAGGCGGGGTTGCGAGATGTGGTCACCAGCGGTACGGGTAAAGCTTTGAATGTTCCGACACTTCCTCCTTCTGCAGGTAAGAGCGGTACAGGGGAAGATCCGCCTCGCAAGACCCATACCTGGTTTGGGGGGTATGCACCCTTCGATAAGCCTGAAATTGTAGTCGTTGCCTTCGGACAAAATACCGGTGGGGGCGGTGGTTCCACTTGCGGTCCCATTGTTCGTCAAGTGCTAGAAGCCTACTTTAAGAAGAATCCCGTGAAGAAGAAAACTTAAGTTACACTTTGAGTTCATCGTTTTCTGGGATGGTGTGGTGCCAACCCCTGTTTTTGCAGGTTAGCGTCCTGTAATGATGTGGTGGTGCCAGAAATAGATTTCCCGTAGTAGAAAGGGCAGTTGTGTTTTCCAGGTGCGATAACGGCTGTAGGGTGTGGCAGAGGTTGTACTCTTTATGTCCAGCCGATTCATCATCATCTTGGCTCGCGCAAGATGTAGTGGATCGCTAATGATCATCACTGGGGTGCTTTGCGGATGGTCAATAAATTGGCGGCTTTCCTGGAGATTTTGGTAGGTGGTCCGAGATGCTGTTTCAATGAAAATTTGTTTGTTTGAGATTCCTTTTTCTAGGGCATAGGCTTGGGCCACCTCTGATTCAGCTAGGGTTTTTCCCTCGCCGATACCACCTGTGAAAATCAAGTACTTCACCTGTCCGGACTGCAGTAGATCGATGGCGTGATCAATCCGAGCTTTGAAGACCGGGGAGGGCCGATCGCCATTGATGGCGGCCCCTAGAACAATGGCTTTTTCTGCTGTCATGCTTGGGGAAGAGAAAGTGGCAATATGCCAACCTAGACCTGTTAGCCACATCAAACCAATGGCAATCGACCCTTTCAGAGCCTGCCGCCATTGCCTTTTCCCAGGTTTGACCATGCTAAAGCTCAAGTTCGCCTTTAAAGATTTTTTGGAGGGCTGGAGCGTTGGGGTAACCTTCGTTTTTAGCAAGATTGAAATACTTGTCTCGCTGGGTTTTGTCGCCGGAAAAATGGTACGCAACGGATAAGTTGGCATAAAGTGTGGGATCGTCAAAGTTGTACTTCAAGGCTTTCTCACCATTTGCGATCGCAACGTCATACTCCTTCTGCAAGATGTTAATGACGACCAAACTGCCATAGACCTCGGGATTGTCCGATTTTATCTCTAGCGCCTGATCGTAATATTTGATGGCTTGTTCTAAATTCCCTTCTTGGCGGGCAAGGGAACCCAGGCCAACATAGGAATTATCGTTTTTCGGATCGAGCTCAATTGCTTTATTAAAGTAGGTTTTTGCTTCTTCAAAATTATCTTTTTTGAGTGCGATCCAGCCTAAAAGTCGATGTCCTTCACCAGACTCTGGATACTCTTTGATATAGGCCCGCGCCTCAGGCTCTACCTGTTCATATTGTCCTTTAAACAGATCTTGAGAAATCTGCCTTAACCGGCTTCTGTCCTCTGTTGGCGTCAGGGCGCTGCAGGAGATCATCAGCATCATTACAGTCGCAAGCAAGAGTCGTTTCACCTTGAGTCTCCTCCGACCCTATCGGTCGTGATGGTAATCGGTCTGACCTTAGACTGCCCTTCAGCTATTACAAATCGATGGTTTCTGAGATAGATCTCCATTTATTTGAGAGGATATCTTTCAGTGGATGGGAGGATACTTTGCAAAAGCTACTGCAGCTATCCCGATGGATTGATCGAACCAATGACCGCATCGGTTATTTTGCTACGCTTCTAGTGCCCTTGATGCTCTTGCTGGGCGTCTGGAATGTGGTCGGTCGCTATCTTGGACGACTTGTGGGGCAGAACCTAAGTTCGAATGCTCTGATCGAAGGTCAATGGTATCTTTTTTCCCTGGTATTTTTATTGGGTGCAGCCTATACACTCCGCCATAATGCCCATGTCAGGGTTGATGTCCTCTACAGCAACTGGTCCCCTCGCCAGAAAGCCCTCGTTAATTTATTGGGCAGCCTTCTGTTTTTAATTCCCTTCTGTTTGATGGTGATGGCTGCATCCTGGAGCAGCATTCTGGCCTCTTGGGCCCGAGGTGAGATCTCCCCTGATCCCGGTGGACTGCCTCGGTATCCGATTAAGTCTGTGATCTTAATTTGCTGTACATTGCTTGGGCTGCAGGGCCTTTCGGATGCGATTAAAAGCTGGGCTGTTCTCAGCCATCTAGAGAATGAGGAGCAGGTCCATGGGGATTGAATTGGTCGGGGCCGCAATCTTTACTGTTGTTGTAATCTTATTTGCTCTGCAGGTTCTGCTTCCCCAATGGGATTGGCGAACGGCACTGACCAAAGATCGGTGGGTGACGCTGGCCGCTCTGATCATTTCAGCAGCTCTTTATTATTGGTTTTGGCTAGACCCCCAGTGGTTGGGACCCGCCATGTTTGCGGCGGCGTTAGTGTTGCTTGTTCTTGGTTATCCTGTCGCCTTCTCACTTGGGGGTGTGGCGATCCTATTTGCACTGCTGGGCAGCAGTCTAGAAGTTTTTGATGATTTGATGTCCTACGTTGTGCCTTTGGGGGACCGGCTAGAACTCTTTGATTTCAATTTGCTGACGGCTATGCCAGAGCGGATCTTTGGCATGATGTCCAACTACACGCTTTTGGCGATTCCCTACTTCATTTTTATGGGGTCGATGCTCGAGAAATCGGGGTTGGCTGAAAAGCTGCTTGAAACCATTGGGATTTTGTTTGGGCCCCTTAGAGGTGGTTTGGCCCTCGCTGTGATCTTTGTCGGGGCCATGCTGGCAGCTACCACTGGGGTTGTTGCTGCATCAGTTGTGGCGATGGGACTGATCTCCCTGCCGATTATGCTGCGCTATGGCTATAGCAAAGAATTGGCTGCGGGGGTAATTGTGGCATCGGGAACACTCGGACAAATTATTCCTCCTAGCGTCGTACTGGTAGTTTTGGGCGATCAGTTAGGTATTCCCGTTGGTGACTTATTTATTGGCTCGTTGATTCCTGGATTAATGATGGCGACAGCCTTTGCTCTCCATGTCCTAATTGTGGCATTTCTCAAGCCAGAAGTTGCCCCCGCTTTACCTGCTAGCGTCAGAATTGGCGGTAAAAAGCTGTTGATTAGAGTCATAACCGTAATGTTTCCGCCGTTAATACTCATTGTTGTAGTACTTGGTAGTATTTTCTTTGGTATTGCTACCCCAACGGAAGCTGGTGCATTAGGCTCGGTAGGTGCGATCGCTTTAGCGGCAGTGAATCGTCAATTAAATTGGGCGGCATTGCGAGAAGTGTGCGATGCCACCATGCGCA
>CALFCG010000124.1 GCA_937951315.1 uncultured cyanobacterium | reverse complement strand
ACCGTTCAGTTTGACCCCAGCCGGTCTCTAGATAGCCCACCGACCCCGGCCGATCGAGCTGTGCCCAAGTCTGAACGTCAGACCCTGCAGAAGGTGACAAAATCACTCAATCTGAAGGGAAAATCAGATGCAGAAGTGGTTGAGTCTATTTCGACCTTCTTTAAATCAGGTTTTAAATATTCGCTAGAACTGGCTCCACCTCCAAAAAATCGCACTCCCCTGGCCGCTTTTTTACTGGATCATCGCTCGGGGCACTGTGAATACTTTGCGTCTGCAACCTCACTGTTACTGCGGGAGGCAGGTATCCCTGCTCGTTATGCTGGTGGCTATTACGTGCATGAATATAGCCCGTCAGAGAAACAATATATTGTTCGAGCCAGCAATGCCCATGCTTGGGTGATGGCCTATGTGAACGGCAACTGGATCACGGTGGAAACGACACCGGGGGGCGGTGCGTCTCAAGGCGTCAGGGCAAATGTCGGCACAGCACAACAAGGGGACCCGAAGAGTGAACCCAGTTCAGGAGCGACGTCCGAGCAAGCTCAGGGTTCAAAGCAAGGAACAGGTTCAGAGCATGGAACGGGGGCCGAGCAAAGCGAGGGTTCACAGAATGCGACAGGTTCAAAGAATGGCGCAAATCAAGGAGAAGTCAGCCGTATTGAGGCGCGTGAATCGGTTGTCGACAAACTAGCAGAAACCTTATCGACGGCGTTGTCCGAAGCGCCTGAGAATCTTGTTCCTCTGTTGTTGTTGGCGGCTGTGGTTGTTGTGGCTGTTGCGATCGCACTTTACTTCTTCTTCTACTTCCTCTGGAAGCTGTATCGCAAGCTTCGTCCCCATCCATCTGGCATGGCAGCAAAGGGCGGATTCTCTCAACGCCAGTCCCAGGAATTAGAGCCGGAATTCCACTTCATTGAGCAACGATTGGCTGAATGGAATCTTCGGCGCGATGCATCCGAATCGCCCAAACAATGGATACTGCGCCTTAAGCAAAAGCTACCCGCAGATCAAATCGATGAGCTGCAGCAGATTGTTGATTTACAGTATCGCTATCGGTTCGATCCGCAAGGGATTGATCCAGAAGATCAGGCAAAATTGAAGGTCCTGATTCAAGCGTGGCTGCAGGAATATTGTCATCGACCTGTCGTCATACATAAAGGTGGAAAACGCTAGCGTTCGGAAGACGGAGAGGCGAGAGCGATTTTCCTCTGTGTTGCTAGGCTCGTTAAGCCTCTCATTCGTTTAGAACCTCAACCGACTACGCAGGTGAAGGAGGTTGGTGGCGATGTAGGGCTCAGCTGTTGGAACTCTCCTGAATGGCTTGTCGGAAGCCCAGCACAACCAAAATATTGGAGAGCGTTAGAAACACTTCTGCGCCGCCATGCAAAAAATCAACATCGGCCAAGGTGTGGCTATATTTGTGCAGTGCATAGACACCTGCCGGAATGGTCACGGCTACAAATAAGAGCGTGAGATAAAAACCAATCACGGCAAGTCGAGGGAATAAGCCCGATTTAGTGATAACCCAGAGAAAGCCCAAGTAGGGGAACAGGGAGAGGGCAAAGAGGGTGTCCTTAGAAATCATGGTGAAGTCTCAAAAGTGTCTAGCGGTGAGAGGCAGGAAACTTAAGCAGCATCGCTCTGCGCGGCCTTATGCTGATGCCAAATCCACCAGGCGGCAAGCCAAACGGTGAAATTCCCCACAATGGTCATGGAGGCCTGGAGTGTCACCATCCACTCCAACTGGGGAGCGTTATCAAAGAAGTGCCAAGTAATCGCACACATGGCACTGATCAAGGCGGGTAGCATGGCTAAGGAGAACCAGCGCCAATTCTTGTTTTCGGTCACGTCACCATAGGTCCAGATTAGCCAAATGGCCGCGATCCACTCAACCACGCTCGAAATGTGGATAATCCAAGTTGGGATTGAGAGGGCGTGCATGGCAATGTCCGGGTGAGTCTAGGATAATCTTACAGAAGTGTGGTGGTAGGAGAGACGGTTTGCAACAGATCCAAGCGGTTTTATGTGGCTACTATGGCTTCGGGAATGGAGGAGATGAGGCACTGCTGGCATCGTTGCTCCAGATGTTGCCGGATCATGTGACGCCGCTGGTGTTGTCGAGTGATCCACCCGCGACTGAAAAATTGCATGGCGTGAAAAGTTGCGATCGCAACCATTTCCCCACCGTTTTGTCTGCTTTCCGGTCCTCTCAGGCTTTTATTTGGGGCGGCGGCAGTTTAATTCAAGACTCCACGAGCACTTTGAGTCCGCTTTACTATACAGGGCTGATGTTTCTGGCCCAGGGGTTGGGACTTAAGACCATTGCATGGGCGCAAGGTATTGGTCCCCTCAACAATCCTCGCAATCGCTGGCTGGCGAAACAATGTTTTCGAGCTTGTACAGGGGTTTCTGTCCGCGATTTAAACTCCACAACCCTTGCCCAAAAGTGGAAACTGAAAGCTCTTCAGGCACCTGACCCTGTTTGGGCTTTGGATTCTACTTCTGTTTACCATCTCGTTAACCTCCCGAACCCTCGCATTGCGATCTCACTGCGCGAGCACCCGTTGCTGACCCCCCAACGCTTGCAACTTCTTGGGGAGGCATTGGTCGCGTTCCAAGCGCAAACCCAGGCTTCTATTCTGCTACTGCCTTTTCAGCCCCGCCAAGATTTAGAGATTGCTCAGGGGTTGCAGGCCAAGCTGGAAGGGCCAAGCGAAGTTTTGCAGTTGAGCGATCCGCGTCAGCTCAAAGGGATTTTTCAAACGGTGGATATGGCTATTGGGATGCGCCTTCATGCTTTGATTATGGCGGCGGCGGAGGGCTGTCGTTGTGTGGGCCTCAGCTATGACCCTAAAGTGACACAGCTGATGACAGAGATTAACTGTCCTGGATGGGATCTGGAAAATCTGCCGGATGATATTCACGCCATTAGCAAGGTCTGGACTGAACAGTATCGCCAAGGGAAACGTCTGACGGCAGATGATCGACAAATTCGTCGGGAGCAAGCGTTAGAGCATCAAACAATTCTTGGGCAAGTTTTCTAATCCTGA
>CALFCG010000123.1 GCA_937951315.1 uncultured cyanobacterium | reverse complement strand
AGCATTCAAGGCATCGAAGTCCGATAAACTTTCTGGTCAATGTTGTCTGTGGTTTGATTGCCTATTGTCACCAGCCTAAAAAGCCAGGGCTACAAATGGAGTGGGCTTTACCAGGAATGGCTTAACCCGTACTCACGTTATTTATCTTAATTCTGCTCTCCAGTGAGAGCTTTACAGAGCCAAAATATTACAGTGATTCAGAGGCATTTGCCTTAGGGATAATTATGTTTGTGTTATCCCCCATCTTCTTTGTCTGGGCGCAGGCACTTTGGAACACTCTGGTACCAAGCATTACAGGTTGGCGAGAGATCACATTTTGGGAAGCTGCGGGGCTATGCGTTCTCGGTTGTCTATTTTTTAAGTCATTTGAATGTGTTCGATGAGTTGTACCGTTCACGCACGCTATAGGCCATATCTTCTGTACGCTCTATCCTTTATGTCTGAGGGTGATCGCTGCTTGGGCCATGATGCGTTTGCAACAAAAAACTTAAAAGCGTGTCAAGTTGCAAACGGCACAATGGAGGTCTAGCAAGGCACGGTAACTTGATACCAACACAAGTGGCCCAGAAAATCCATCAAGGCACTGATCGCAACTGAACAACATCAGTGATCTAGAATTGTTTGCCGAATCGTCCATCACTCATCGTCAGCAAAATTGGCATACCCAACCACGCATGTTCCCTTACCGATAGCTTTCATTCCAGAAAGTACGGATGGGGAAATTACAAAAGCTCAGGTTACTCTCTCCCCTAAATGGGTCAGCCGAGGGGGGCAATGCAGAACCTAAAGTACCTCGGCCACGGTCCTCGCGCTTGCGCCCTTGCCCTCAGCAGCGGTCTCCTCATGGGCATCATCCCTGCTCCCATTAATGCTTGGTGGGTCGCCTGGTTTGCCCTCGCTCCACTCTGGTGGCTAATTAGCAACACTAAAATAGTGCGTTCGGCCATGTTCCTGGGCGCGCTCTGGGGCATGGGCTATCACGGTGCCGCCCTATCCTGGATTACCGGGCTGCATCCCCTCACTTGGATGGGAATCCCCTGGCTGGCAAGTATTGCAATCTCCATACTGTGCTGGCTACTAATCACCCTATGGGGCCTCCCCATCCTGATCATTTGGTCCGGCATCATGGCCTGGATGCTTCCCCGCTACAACCTCGCCGCCCGACTCCTCGTAGGCTCAACCCTCTGGTGCTCCCTTGAATGGCTGTGGACCCAGTCTCCCCTGTGGTGGACAACCCTGGCCTACACCCAAAGCCCCACCAATCTAGTCATCCTCCATCTCGGACAGCTCGGCGGAACCACCACCATTACCGCAGCCTTAGTCACAGTCAACGGCTTGATCGCCGCCAGCATTAACACCATCACTCACCGCTGGCGCTATTTGGGCATTGCCGGAGCCTTAGTCTTGGGACTCCATCTCATCGGCTATAGCCTCTATCGCCAGCCCCTGGCCGAAAAGCCTGACGCAGCCATCCAGATGGGCATCGTTCAGGGCAATATTCCCACCCGCATCAAACTCACTCCAGAAGGGATTGGGCAAGGCATTGATGCCTACGTTTCCGGCTATAGAGACCTAGCACAACAGGGAGCTGACGCCATCCTAATGCCAGAGGGAGCCTTCCCATTCCACTGGGGAGAAGCACAGCACAACGCATTATTAGACGAAGTGAAATCACAACAGGTCCCCGCTTGGATCGGGACTTTTATCCCGCAAAACCCAGCGAGAACCATCGTCACCCAAAGCCTCATTGCCCTCAACTCAGATGGCGATATTCAAAGCCAATACAACAAAGTCAAGCTCGTTCCCCTCGGGGAATATATCCCACCCGCCTTAAGTCAACTGATGGGACGCCTCTCTCCCCTCAAATCTGCAATGCTTCCCGGCACAGCCGGACAAACCTTTGAGTCCCCCATCGGTCGTGTCGCCGTCGGCATCTGCTTTGATTCCGTTTTCCCAGAACTATTTCGCGACCAGGTGGCTCGAGGCGGAGCCTTTATCATGACCGCCTCCAATAACGACCCCTACAGCCATCGGATGATGCTGCAACACCATGCCCACGATGTGATGCGAGCCATTGAGAGTGATCGCTGGGCCGTACGGGCGACAAACACTGGCTATTCCGGCATTGTGAATCCCCACGGCCAAACCCTGTGGCTGTCTCCCCGACTAACCTATGCCACGCATTTACACCAGATCTATCGCCGCCAAACCCAAACGCCCTACGTACGCTGGGGGAATGGCTTCCTAACAGCATTAGCAACCCTCAGTTGCTTGGTATTACTGACCTGCAAGCAGAAACGATAATTATGCATAATGAAATATAATTTAATCTCAGATATAGAAAAAGTCACCGACAGTGGAAGAGTGACTGAAGCGCCTATCCCCACAGGGAAGACGCATCTTTGAGATGAGAGCGTGCATTCATGAGCGGTCAAATAGTTCGAAAGCCTTCGCCCGAAGAAGTAGAACTCGAAAGAAAGCAAACAGAATTAGCCGAGCTAGAATCCCAGTTAGCGCAACGGGAATTGGACTTGGCAACCTTTCAGGCTGAGTTACATGCCTTCGAGCATCGTTACCTGCAAGCCGTTGGTATCCGGCATCAAGAACTGGACCGTATTGAAGCCCAAATTGCAGAATACATCGCTCACCTAGAAGCCAATAAAGACTTTCGGCCCTCAGATCGCCTCAAGCAACTCTACCGAGAAGTGGCCAAGCAGATTCACCCCGATCTCGCGACAGATCCCGCAGAACGAGCCAAGCGAGTCGAACTCATGGCAGCAGCCAATCGTGCCTATGAAGAAGGGAATGAAAGAAAGCTACAGGCGATTCTCAGCACCTGGTCCCTCAGCCCAGAATCCGTCGTCGGCCAAGGAGCCGAAGCCGAACTCATGCGTACGATTCGTAAAATTGCCCAGAGTCAGCATCGCCTCATGATGATTGAAGAGAAACTTAAATCTTTAAACAAAACAGAACTCCGGCAACTTCAACTCAAGGCACACAAAGCGCAGAGCGCAGGCCGCGATTTACTGAGCGAAATGGCGAAAAAAGTCGATCAACAGATTATGAAAGCCCAAACCCGTCTCAACAACCTCAAGGCGAAGGTAGGCTAAGATATTTGGCAACCGTTTATGTGAACTGATGACTGTCGAAAGTGCAATGCTTACAACTTTGCGAGAAACGGATCAAGTCAATCACTTGATTACGCGTGGTTTACGCTTAGCAACTGAGCTTGAGTCGAGCCCCACCGTTAACGTGCAAACCCCATCAACGGTGGCAACGGTCGTCCATCCGCCTCAGCTCCCGACCGAGGTCCCAACTCTCCTTCAAGTCCAAACCAGTAAGCAGATCTCTGCAGAACAGACTGAGTGGGCGGAGGTCTGGCTCCAGCGGGGCCACCATAAATTTCGGCTGGGTGACTATAAGAAAGCAGTCACCAATTATGATCAAGCGCTCCAACATCAGCCCAATTTAGCCGCCGCCCACAATGGCAAAGGCAATGTTTTCTACGTCCAAAAAAACTTTGAAGCCTCACGAGTCGCCTTCAGTCAGGCATTGATGCTGCAGCCAGACTGTGCCTATTTCCACTGTAATTTGGGCAGTGCTCTTTACTGGCTGAATGACTTAGAAGGTGCGATTTTAGCCTACAGAGCCGCGATCCAACTCGAAAACCATCCCGTGAATGCATACTATGGCTTGGGCATCGCATTCCACCGACAGGGAAAATATCAAAAAGCCATGATGGCCTACGATCAGGCCATTCAGATTAACCCCAGACATGCCGATAGCCATTATGGCCTGGGTTGTTTGCACTTGATCACCGGCAATCGCAGGGGAGCCGTTGCCGCTTATCGCAAAGCGATGCAGTGCAATCCCTATTACACTGACATTTACCTAAAGGTGAAGTTACAAAACTGCGGCTAATTTGCCAGCTCTTCTTCACTCGTCTCAACGGGATTCGCGGTCGATGGTTCCATTGAACTGGGGTCATTCTCAGAGACACCTGCATGTTTAGAGGACTCTAACAGTTCAACCTTGATCAAGGCTAAGCGAGGTCCCTCCACCGACGCTACCGTCAACTTGAGATTTTCGTAGAAGCAATCTTCGCCCTGCAGCGGCATCTTTTGTAATTGACACAGAATAAAACCGCCCAACGTTTGATATTCATCTGTAATGGGTAGCTCAATGGCAAGCTGTTCATTGACTAGATCAAGATCGGTTTGGGCTTGAATTAAAAAGGTATGGTTGTCTAGCTCTTGAATCAGGGGTCCCGGCATACTGGGGGGCGGTTCGTCATCATTGCCCAAGAGTTCGTTGACCAGATCTGTAAGGGTTACCAGTCCTGCCGTGCCATCCGATTCATCTTCACGGACCATCATCATCGCCAAGTGAAATTTCTGCATCCGCTGCAGAACCTCTCGGATGGGGGTTCCTTCGGGCACAAACCAAGCCGCCTGGGTCCACTCTTTAATAGAAGAGTCTGGAGAGATCTGGTCATTGGCCAAAGCGGCCGCCAGATTTTTAAACCGCAGAATGCCACGAATATCGTCCAGGGATTCACCAATCACAGGGTAATAGTCATGGCCGGAGCGGGCCACTTCTTCAAGGACAGTTTTTAAAGAGGCTTTTTCAGGAATCGCATCAATACTCGTACGGGGAACCATCACCTCTTCGACTTGTGCTTCACCAAACTCGAACACGTTGGTGAGCAGTTCTCGCTCATCTTCTTCTAAACCCGTGACAGTCGTAGAGGTGGCGATAATCATCTGAAGTTCTTCAGGGGTAACATCATTCGCCCAGCTTTGAGTGTTATAGCGAATGCCCACAATTCTCAAGAGGTAGCGCGTAGACTGCTTCAAAACCCAAATAAAGGGATTGAAAAGACGGGCAATGCTTAAGCTCGTGGGCCCTAGTAACCGTGCTAATCGCTCAGGATAAATCAGCGCCAGAGATTTCGGTAAGAGTTCACCAAAGACAATTTGCAAATATGCGATCGCAACAAAGGCCAAGGGCACCGCCACAGAATGGGCCACGGTCTTGAGGGTGCTCTCCGACAGCGCCCAGTTCTGCAACCACACCATCATCACGGTGGCCATGGTCTTTTCACCAATCCAGCCCAGCGCGACACTGGATAATGTAATCCCCAACTGTGTCGTCGAGAGTAGACGATCTAATTCTCGTTGCAGTCCTTGAACCGTCTTGGCTTGAGCATCTCCCTGCTGCACCAGCTGATTGATGCGCGAACGACGGACAGCCACAATGGAGAACTCCGCCGCCACAAAAAAGGCATTGATGGCAATCAAGGTTGCGATCGCAAAACATCGCGAGAAGATTTCTGACCCCGCCAGGGTCGTCTGAGCAATAACAATAAAGTTGACTGAGAATAGAGCCTGCAGGCTAACCATATTCGCTTAAAATCGACCTGCCGAGTACCGAAAAGTTACAGAAAAGTCCCAAGCTTGTCTACCCAGAGAAAGAGCACAAACCTAACATCCTAAAATTACTCTAATACAGGGATATTCGAGGCTTCTAACTTAATCGCTTGATCCGGATAATCTGTCAGCGTCAGCGACACTCGCTCAATATTGTCACCCGATACATCTAAAATTTTAATCGTGCCGTAGAACGTCTCGCTATTGGCCTGGAAGTCAGTGGGAAGACCCTGCGCCTCGGCTAACAAAGTTCGTCCCCTATTATCGACAACATCAAGAAACGTATAGACAAACTGAACCGGCTTCGAACCACTATTTTGGAGTGCCACATTCAGTACTAACCCATCATCATCCTGCGACAAAGAGCGCACCTCAAGATTCATACCCTTGGCCTCTGTCTTGACGGGGAAAGACTCAGGCTTCACCTCTTCTTTGGGCTTCTCTGTCTCTTCCTTCTTACTCTCCTTCGGAGAGGGCTTTGGCTTTGGCTTTTGGGTCTTTGGCTTTTTTGAGCCACTCGTTTTGGTCTTGACCTTCGCGATAATTTCTTTCTCAGTCAGCAAACTAGCCCCTTGCTGAGGGCGTCGCTTGCTGGAATCTCCTCCGTTCAGTACAGGATTAAGGGCAGGTTGGGTGATTCCGCGGAGGGACTGGTACCCCATGGTGTACCCCGTTAATCCAAAGACGGCCCCAACAGCCAGCATAAAACCCATCAGGAACAGGGTCCGACGCACAGCCGGACTCACACGGACATCCAAACGTTTATTCAGTTTGGAGCGTTTCTTAGGCGAAGTTTGACGCTGCTTAGCCAACTTAATTTACCGAACGAGAGCTGGTGTATAGAATGCCGCCAGCCACTGATGGCGCCGGGTTCTAGAAATGGACTATAGCAGATATCATGTACCATGAACACTATAGCGACACAGCATCGCTAATCGCACAACAGCCCAAGCCCCGAGATAAAGGAACTTGAGCTGCAAATCCCCTCCAGGGTTGGCCGAGCGGTTGAGGCAGCGAACTCATAATTCGCCTTAGGCAGGTTCAACTCCTGCACCCTGGATTGAATTAGATAGTCTTTATAGAAGCAGTCTAGAGCCCTTGAAGTTCAAAGACTGAAGTATCGTAGGGGTTGGGCAAATCTCGAGTACGAACCGTGGGGTGGTCACGATCTTGCTGCTCTAGTAAATCTTCGTACAGTGCCTGAATCCTGCGAGAATCCCGAATGATCTTAAGATCCTCATTGCTAAGGTTAAACAAGAATTTAGCATCGCCTGTCGTGAAGGCCTGATCATAGAAAGAATTAAGCTTAGTATTCAGATCAAGAACCTCAGGAATACTGGACTCACGCAATGGGGGTAATTCAGATTCTTTTTCTTCGGCAAGTGCAACTGAAGCCACCGAGGACATTAGAGCAGTAAGCACAACAACCCCACCCCATTTTTTGATATTTACACCCATGACATCATCCTTCAAAATTGATCGGTCTTTGATCTAGCTTACCCATTTCAACTTCGAAAAATTCTTTATTCTATCCAGATTTCTCCATATGCTTGAATCCGCAGCCTCTTTCATCACGGCCTCAGTTCCAGAACTTCAGCAGGCACTTCTCGACCTATTTTGTAAGGTTGCGTATAAGACAGGTGACTTCACCCTTTCTTCCGGCCAGAAAAGCACCTATTACATCAACGGCAAACCGGTTACGCTAGACCCCCTCGGGGCATTAGCCATTGGCAAGTTGATTTTGAAACGGCTTCCACCTGACACTCAAGCAGTCGCCGGCCTGACGCTGGGGGCTGACCCCATTGTTTCTGCTGTCAGCGTCGTCTCCGCCTTCGAGAATTGCCCGTTACCAGGGATAATTATTCGCAAAGAACCCAAAGGTCACGGCACCCAAGCCTACCTCGAAGGACCACAGCTTGCCGCAGGAAGTTCAGTGGTGGTGCTTGAAGACGTCGTCACAACAGGCGCGTCTGCCCTCAAGGCGGTAGAACGTCTACAAAAAGCTGGGTACACAGTGAACCACATTCTGGCACTGGTGGACCGCGAACAGGGGGGCCAAGAGCTGTATGCCGAGCATAAGCTAACGTTTCAAACTATTTTTACCATCCAGGATATTCAGGCTCGCTGGGCTGAACTCAGTCCTGAGGCCAATGCGTAGAATCTAGCTGTTTGAATGCTTCCAAGGAGACAGCATTGCTTTTCAGCGACCGTTTGAAAACTTGCAGCAGGGCTGCTTTACACTCCACAAAGATGAAGCAGCCCGCTTTTCGTTTTTGTAAAAGCCCCAAAGGCATCACTAATTTTGGCAACACCCGCAAGGAAAAAGGAGAGGGTATGGATGCAGAGACTCCAAATAAACCTCTGGCAAACAAGGGCTAGGCCAAATTATTCTTACTGGCCGAAAGTTCACCCGAATAAACTAAACCTCTGCGAACATCTAGGGTCAACAAAGTACCGCTGCGAATGAGTTCAGTCGCGTTGTGGACCCCCACAATAACAGGAATTCCTAGCTTCAGACCTAACACAGCCGCATGACCATTAATGCTATCTTCTTCAGTCACAATGCCGGCAGCTTTACGCATGGCATCAACATAAGAAGCATCGGTAAAAGGCGCCACCAGAATTTCACCTTCATTGAGATCTCTGAGCTCAGAACTGTGGTTGGCAACCCTTGCCCTTCCACTCACAGAGCCTTGCCCGATGCCACTGCCATGCCCCATCACAGCGGTCACAATCTCAACCTTAATCAAATCAGTCGAACCAGATACCCCCTGCAACGTTCCTGCCGTTCGCACAATCAGATCTCCCTCAACAACTAAACCTTGCTCCTGGGCCGTATTCAGCGATGCTTGCAGCGTTTGACTGGTTGAGGGAAAGTTCACCACCATCAGAGGATGCACACCCCAAACCATCTGGAGTTGACGGGCCACTTCCATATGAGGCGTCACCGCGAGAATGGGAATATTGGGTCGAAATTTGGAAACGTTCCTGGCAGTGGAACCACTTTTCGTCAACGTCAAGATCGCCTTAGCTTTAAGCTGATGCGCAATCTGGCTCACGGCTTGGCTAATGGCATTGGGGATCGATCGCTCCGCCGTCCCGACAGTGGGCTCTTGGTTGAGGCTGCGTTCTTGGTCAATTCGCTCTGCAATCCTTGCCATGGTAGCGACAGCTTCCACAGGGTAATTTCCCACAGCAGCTTCATTGGAAAGCATGACGGCATCAGTGCCATCCAAAATAGCGTTGGCCACGTCCGAGATCTCGGCGCGTGTGGGTCGAGGAGAGTTGACCATGCTGTCCAGCATTTGCGTGGCGGTAATCACCGGAATACCGAGGCGATTGGCTGTAGAGATCAGACGCTTTTGCAGCATGGGCACTTCTTCTGCAGGCAGTTCTACTCCGAGATCACCCCGAGCAACCATAACGCCATCACAAAGAGAGAGAATATCTTCCATTTGCTCAATGGCTTCATGCTTCTCAATCTTGGCAATGACGGGGGTCGATTTACCAGCAGCAGAGATAATTTCATTAATCTCAATAACATCCTGCGGATTACGGACAAAGCTGAGGGCAATCCAATCGACCCCTTGGGCAAGGCCAAATTTAAGATCAATCCGGTCCTTATCAGTTAAGGCTTTAATCGAGAGGTAGACACCCGGGAAATTGACGCCTTTGGCATTTGAGAGCGGGCCGCCCACAACCACGCGACAATGAAGAGACTTGGTTGCCTGGTCAACAGACTCTACCTTCATTTCAACGCGACCATCATCTAAGAGGATGATGGAACCGTCCGGGACTTCATCCGCCAGCAATGGATAGGTGACGGAGCTAATTTCCTGGGTACCGGGAACCTGACGACTGGTAAGAATAAAGGGGTCACCCCGCTTCAGGGTGATGGGACCGTCTTCAAACTTGCCTAGGCGAATTTTGGGGCCTTGAAGATCTTGGAGGATGCCGACGGGCTGATGGAGTTCGTAGGAAATCTGCCGAATTAATTGGATGGCCCGTTGATGGTCTTCATGGGTGCCGTGGGAGAAGTTGAGGCGAAGGGTCGTGGCTCCGGCTTCTATGACGGCCCTCAACATTTCTGGATTTGCAATCGCAGGGCCAACGGTGGCAACAATTTTGGTGCGGCGGCGTGAATCTAACGAACTCATGAATGGCAGTATAGGGTCCCGAGTTAAAATAGACGCTGCAGCGCAAGATCAATTACGCTGTCAACTTAATAGTTTAGGGGCACAAGTTACCCAAGCGAGCATTTCAACCGAATTCATGATGGGAGTCAGCTGAACCAGAATGAAACTCAAGCTAACGACACGGGGACAGTACAGTGTTAAAGCCCTGTTAGATCTGACGCTGCAGCCAAATTATGGTCCTGCCTCTGTGAAAGCGATCGCAACTCGTCAAACCTTACCGGCCCCTTATCTAGAGAAGCTCTTAATAGATTTACGACGGGCAGGCATCGTCCAATCAACTCGTGGTCCTCAGGGAGGATACCAGCTCGCAAAAGTCCCCCAGCAAATTTCCTTGGGTTCCATCCTAGAAGCGGTGGGTGAATCGATTGATCCGTGGGTCGTCGATTCTAATGCCCAAGCAGAAGACTGGGTCACGGCAAATCTTTGGCAGCGCCTCCAGCAAAAACTACAGGAAGCCCTCCACAGTATTTCCCTAGAAGATCTATATTTTGACGCCCGAAGCTGGCAGGCCTCTCAAGGCTCTGCCGCTAGTTTTGTGGTTTAAGAGTATCTGCTCTCAAAAAAAGCAAGCGGTGCCTCTGTGCACCGCTTGCTTTAAAAAGGCTATTTCGAGAACGAAAAGCTAAATTGACCGCTTACGACGAAGCAGCACAGAACCAAGACCTCCCGAAACGCAGGCAGCCCCGATCACCAAAAGCTGCGAGGGAATCTCTGGCAGGATGGAGGACGCATCGCTAATTTCACCATAGGCAACACCCTTACCTTTGGCTTTAACGGGTACAGTCCAGCTATCCCAATGTCCGCCTTCGCCGATCTCAATGGTCCAGTCGCCTTCGATAGACTTGTCTGGCTCAAACTCAAACTCGCCATTCTCGTCTGTTTTAGAGATCAGCCAAGGTTCCTGATCATTACCGGGTGCATAGATCGTAATTTTGCCCTCTTTGAAGGGCTCACCCGAGGTGAATTTGGAGGTGAACTTAATGGCCGAACTATCTGAAGTATCTGCTTCTATGCTAGGAGCATCTGGCGCAGCAGCAGCCCCTAGAGAAGGTAAGAGGTAATCTGTCTCGATAACATGGGCAATGGCCTTCGCTGGCAGCCCTAGAACAGCAAGCAAAGCTAGTGGCATCAATAGCTTAGCGGTCATGTTGACATCCTCCTAATTTTAGTTCTGAAGATCCTGGCAGATGAAAATTATACTAGCGTGCAATAAATTTCTCTGCGCTTGAATAAATCCCGTCTTTAGAAAAGTATGCACACCGATGGCCGAATCAGTTCATCTCACCGACGTTAGGTTTGAGAACAACGTTCCTCAATGATAAGCCTTAAGTTGTTCTGCTCTGATGGCAGCAGCTCTAACAATCTAAACTCCCCAGATTTTTGGCGCATTTGATGGGTCTCAAAGGTCAATTTTTCGGCTTCTAATGTTTCTGATGTGGAAATCAAAAAAAGTTTCTGGCGAGGATGAAGTTGGGCCGGAATTTGACAGATTTCATCCAGTCGCTCAATTTTTGTCAGACCGCTGTAAAAGTTAAGGCTGGGCAATCGAAGACCTAAAACAGCAATTCGGCCTGCATCACAGGACTCGCAAGTGACCTCTTGCAAGGTCTGAGCAATGGGAATGAGCTGACGATCTAAAACCCGAACATCGAGCACAGGCATCAAAGCGTGAGCCCCCGTTAAGCCAATGCAGCCAAAGGTGATCACCCCCACCACCACGGTCAATCCAACTTGCTGACGATAAAAGCAGAAAGCAATGAGGCTGGTTGCGATCGCAAATAGCCCCAACCACAGCCAGCGAAGATGCGCCATTTCCAAGCTTTGCAACAGGGCGGGATCACCGAGATGTCCCGTGGCCAAGGCAATCATCACACCGCCGTAGACCAAAACCATCAGTCCAGCCGTCCATTTAAAACCACGATGGGGCGGTAACAACTGCGATTCCCAGACTCGCGCAGATAAATAGGAAAAGGCCGGTAGAGCAGGGTAAACATACCAAGACAATTTGGTGGCCGCCAAGCTCATAAATATCAGAACGGCGAGAACCCAGACCACCATGAATTGATCAAGGGCACGGAGCATAATCCCGTCCTTAAGCCATCGCTGTCGGAGAGTGCGCCAGATAGCCGTCGGCACCGCAAGAATCCAAGGGAAGAAAAAGATGCCCAAACTCAAGAGATAGTAATAGGGCGGCCCCCACTGGTTCTGATTGACGCTGAGGAAGCGACTGACATTGCTGTCACCAAAGAAATAGCGAATATAATCCCAGCCATTGGCTTGAATCACCAGTAGATACCAAGGACCGGCCAGCACGATAAAGACCAGCAATCCCCAACCCCACGGCACCGATCGAGGCCGCCGTCCTGACCAGAGGGTGTAAATCGGAACAATAAATAGACACAACAAAAGCGCCAGCGGTCCTTTCGCTAGTGTGGCAAGGGCAAGACAGGCACAGGAGAAGACGTAGGCTTTTCTCTGCGGTTGATGATCGGCCCAAAACCATAGATAGAGCGTCAGCGTCATGAAACAGGCCATCAGCATGTCATGGAAGCCAATACGGGCTAATGCCCAAGAAAAGGGGTTGGCAGCCAGGATTCCCGTGGTGATGAGGGCCAGCCGACGGGTCGCAACAGTATTGAGAAAAATCCAAGTGGCGAGGAGGGTTGCGATCGCACCCAGCAGTGAAGGTAAGCGCACCACCCATTCATGAGGACCAAAGATCGAAAAGCCGAAAGCAATCAGCCAGTGCAGCAGCGCCGGTTTATCAAAATAGGGGTCGCCATTGTAGCGAGGCGTAATCCAGTCATGGGTGAGCCACATCTGACGGGCAATTTCTGCCTGACGTGCTTCGGTAACATTGATCAGACTATAACCGCCCAAATTCCAGCCCAAGAAGATCACAGTCGTGATCAGGAGAAGAACAGTGGTGATTTGAAAACGACGATTGGAAAACAAGGGCCTCGCCATATATCCAGTTCAAGGAGGAAGCGCAACAGCTCTGGCGCTCACCTTAACTTGGTTCGAGGTAACGGGTCTATATCGCCATGTTGCCTGGAAGCCTCTAAACAGGTCAGAATAGAAATGTAATGTTCTGTAAAGCGCTTCCTATGGCTCAGGATGTAACCTGCACCGCTTCCACGGCTTTTGACTACGATATCGCCATCGTGGGCGGAGGTGTGGTCGGTGCCACTCTTGCAGCGTCGCTCAAGGATTCAGGGTTATCGATTGCCATTGTTGAGGCCCAATCCCAGTCAGAAGCTGTCGCCAAGGGACAGGCCTACGCCATTCATCAAAGCTCCCGGCAGGCCTTTGAAGAAATTGGCGTCTGGGCAGAAATGGAACCCCAGATCGAATATTTTCGGCAAGTTCGTCTTTCCGATGCAGATTCCCCTCACGTTGTGGAGTTTGAGTCGAAGGAATTGCAAACTCAGGCCATCGGCTATGTGGCAAAACATCAGGTTTTACTCAAAGAACTGCAGAATTTTTTGGCGACTTGTCAGCAGGTGACCTGGTTCTGTCCAGCTCTGGTGACAACGACAACCTATGACGCCAAGGGAGCAACGCTTCAGCTGGGGTCAGGCGAATCCCTACGGGTGCGGATGGTGGTGGCCGCAGATGGTGCGCGATCGCAAGTCCGGGAGCAGGCCGGTATCAAAACCCACGGGTGGCCCTACTGGCAATCCTGTGTGGTGGCCACCATTGCTCCAGAAAAACATCATGACCACATTGCCTACGAAAAGTTTTGGCCCAGCGGTCCCTTTGCCATTCTGCCTGCGGCGAAAGATGAATGCCGAATCGTTTGGACAGCTCCCCACCAAGAAGCCCAAGCCCTCGTTGAACTCAATGACGAACAGTTTATTGACCGGCTCTACCATCGTTACGGCAAACAGATGGGACAGTTATCAGTGGTGGGCAAACGGCATCTCTTTCCAGCCAAATGGATGCATGCTAATCGCTATGTGAAAACCCGTCTAGCATTAGTGGGAGATGCGGCCCACTCTTGCCATCCGGTCGGAGGTCAAGGCTTAAATTTAGGCATTCGTGATGCCGCGACCCTGGCCCAGGTGCTGACAGTCGCCCATCAACATAAAGAAGATATCGGCAGTTTAATGGTGCTGCATCGCTATCAGAACTGGCGGCGTCAGCAAAATCTCCTTTCACTAGGTTTTACCGATATTCTCAATCGCACCTTTTCCAATCAGTGGTTCCCATTGATGCAGGTACGACGTCTTGGACTACAGGTGATGCAGCGGATTCCTCCGCTCAAGATTTGGTCTTTGAAATTTATGGCTGGGCTGCACGGGCGCTCTGCCACCTCAACCAAGCTGAGTTAGCCACACATAACGCTGGCTACTCGGCCGCTGAAATTGCAGGGATGCAGCTTATCGGAACGTAACCAGGGGGCTGCGGAGACAACAGGCGAAGGAATTACAGCACCTATTCTGTTCGATGAATTCAAGCATCTGGGTACCGCAAATCTTTTTAATCAGCCCTAAGATTTTAAGGACTTCGGAAACATGCTGCCTATCTTAGGGAGATCTGTTATTATTGGATCTGCTCACTTGGAGAGGTGGCTGAGCGGTTGAAAGCGGCTCCCTGCTAAGGAGTTATGGGGATTAAACCTCATCGAGGGTTCGAATCCCTCCCTCTCCGCTTTAGTTACACAGCAATTAAGGCTTTTTAAACAGGACGATTAGATACATGGGCCGTAAATGTCAACTCACCGGTAAGAAGGCAAATAACGGCTACGCCGTCTCGCACTCGCACCGTCGCACCAAAAAGCTGCAGGAAGCAAACCTACAATGGAAGCGGGTCTGGTGGCCTCAGGGCAAGCGCTGGGTCAAGCTCAGACTTTCTACTAAAGCGATCAAGACTCTGGAGAAGAAAGGCCTGAGTGCCTTCGCCAGAGAGGCTGGGATCAATTTAGCCAACTTCTAAGCAATCGCGGTTTCCATATTGGCCCGTTATTTTGTTGCCTCACTTCCGCCTGCATATCAACAGGCGGGAGTCTGTTGTATCAAGCAATATTTTGCTGACCACTATCACAATCGACAAGTGTTTAAGTCGTTGCCCCACATCATTCTTCAGTCTGCCGTTGAATGGCCGCAACCTGTGCCTCATGCTGACGCCTCTGCTGACTTTATTCCAATAGAATTAGTGAACAACGGGCTTACTGATTTTTTAGATTCCCAGGCTCCTATTCAACTGTTGACTATGCCGCAAAAAGTCAGCCTTGCGAACAGAATCACCCGCCCCCTTTCGGCTCTAAGCTACTACTCCTAAGATTTTATTGATGCAAGAGATCTGTCCGACGACATCGCCTTCCCGGACACACTGTACTCGGCCCTAGAGAATCATGTTCATTGACTCAAAACCCCTAAGCCCCGAATTTTGATATAAACTTCCTGCACTTCCCATGAATCATTTGTGCAGTTGAAGTATTGACGCACTCGTTCATCAAGTTCAAGGCCATAGACAACTAGTCAGCGATTGATGTGCTGTGATTTACGTCCAAACCTCGCGCGAGCATCCTCTCCCTCTATATTTCGGTAACGCAGGGGATAGCGACAATACCAGCCCACATAGCAGGATGATTTCAGCTGGGTAGTGGCGCCACTTGCATGGTTCAGCAGGGCTCATCTCAGGAGAAGGAGGCGATAGAGAAACTCTCTGGATTACAGGCCGGTGCTGATCAAATACAGTTTTTACAACTAAACCTATTCAATGCTCATAAATATGGATTTATGGGCAAATTAAATATAAGCACCATTATCGTCATTCTGCACAACGTCAACATTAATCGCAAGTATCTACTGTATCTATCATTGCAAGCGTCTATTTATGTAGTCACTAAGTTTTATGGACTGAGTCTTCTGAATAGAGCTGTTTCTCTTCATGCTGATTTAGGTCTCATATTGAAATATTGTGCTGTTTGTTGAATATTCTCAATTGTTCATCCTCTGGCATTACACTCACCGGCAGGCTTGCAGGGAGTCGTTGAAACCTGTCAGGTTCTCGCCGAGAAAAAGGGCATTGAGTTTATCTATATACCGGATCTAGATTTGCAGAAGAGCATT
>CALFCG010000122.1 GCA_937951315.1 uncultured cyanobacterium | reverse complement strand
ACTGATCGTTAACGCTTCAACCACCGACAAAGACAAAGCTTGGCTTTTAGAGCATTGCTCCGAGAAAGAATTAGGTTTCGAAGATGTATCCGCAGAACGGGTACTGATTGCCGTCCAGGGTCCAAAAGCCGTCGAGATTTTGCAAAGCTTAACACCAACGGATTTATCAGCCGTGGGCAACTATCGTCACCAAACAGGCACGATCTTAGACCAGCCTGCCTGGTTCGCTCGCACAGGTTATACCGGCGAAGATGGCTTCGAGGTCATGGTCACATCTGAGGTAGGTCGCAACCTTTGGACAACCCTCCTGGAGCATGACGTGGCCCCCTGCGGCCTAGGTGCTCGTGATACCCTCCGCCTAGAAGCAGCCATGGCACTCTACGGACAAGATATCAATGACAAAACCACGCCCTTGGAAGCGGGACTGAAATGGCTGCTCAATTTTGAAGGCGATTTTATCGGCAGTTCAGCACTAGAACAGCAGAAAGAATCAGGCATTCCCAAACGCCTCGTTGGCTTGCAAATGGAAGGGCGAAATATTGCCCGCCATGACTATCCAGTTTGCTTAGATGGTGAAGCTGTCGGCACCGTCACCAGTGGTTCATTTTCTCCGACGTTGGGAGTTGCGATCGCACTAGCCTATCTCCCACCTCGCTATGCAAAAACAGGCCAATCAGTCACAGTCGAAATCCGGGGCAAACAATGCTCCGCGACAGTCGTCAAACGGCCTTTCTACCGCCGTCCTAAATAAGCAAAAGTCAGGCACAATATTCTCTAGATTCAATAACAGCAGACCCAGATAATTCACTGATTGGAGCCCCCCATGAGCTTTGAATACCCAGAGACTCTTAAGTATTTTGATTCGCATGAATATGTTCACCTTGATGGCGACACGGCAACCCTAGGCATCACAGCCTACGCCGTCGATCAACTGGGGGACATTGTTTTTGTTGAACTCCCCGAAGTCGACGAACAACTGACAAAAGGCGAAACCTGCGGCAACATCGAATCAGTCAAGGCGGTTGAAGATCTCTACGCCCCCATCACAGGCAAGGTCATCGAATGCAATGCAGCCGTAGTCGACAGTCCCGAGATGCTAGCCGAAGATCCTTACAAAGCGGGCTGGCTGCTCAAAATTCAGGTTAGCAACCCAGAAGAACTAAAAGATGCCCTATCGGTAGCTGATTACCGAACCTTAGTCGAAGGGAGTTAGTTTTTCTAGCAAAAGCTTCAATTTTTACTCACCTCAGGCTAGACGAAACTTTACAAATCCTTACACAGGCAATCACGCTCAGCACGAGTTTATAGGGCTTGCACAGAGTGCTCGTCATGAAACTTTAAATAAATTTGAGTTTTCAGGGTTAAATCGCTATAATCAGGGTCGGTTTTGTAACAAGAACTACAATAGATCGATCGATAAGTAGTCGCAAGGGAGGTCTAGCTTTGGCAAGAAGACGGAAGCGTAAGAGTCGTCGTCGTCAGGAAGGGCGTAGGATTTTAGAATGTATACCCCAGTTCAGTATTGAAAGCGGTGAAGACAAGCCCGTAACTGCAGCTCGGAAGTATATTCAGACAGCGGGCATTGTTCCCCCAGCTCTACTATTAGTCAAGCGAAACGAACATACAACAGACCGTTATTTTTGGGCTGAGAAGGGTTTATTTGGTGCTCAGTATGTTGAAGAGAACCACTTTCTCTTTCCTAGCTTGCGCTTAGAATCAGAAGAAACGTCTGAGACTCCAGAGGCTGCTGTTGCCGTTGCTGCCGGATAAGCTCGAGTTTTATAAAAATTCAATTTAATTTTAAATGGAGGCTTTCATAGCCTCCATTTTTTTGCCCCACGGAGAGAATTCAGTTGCCTGAAGGTCCAGAAATTAAACGCGCAGCGGATCGAATCGCAGCGGCAATCGTGCAGCAGCCTCTAGCAGAAGTTTGGTTTGCCTTTCCCCATCTTCACGCCTTCGGCCCAGCCCTGAGCACAAGTCAGGTAACTGCAGTAGAAACATGGGGCAAGGCAATGCTAATTCGGTTTAGCAACGACCTCAGTATCTATAGCCACAACCAACTGTACGGGAAATGGATGGTGCGTCGGGCATACAACTATCCTCAAACGAATCGGCAACTGCGACTAGCGATTCATTGCGATCGCAAATCAGCCTTACTCTACAGCGCATCCGAAATTGAGATTCTAGATAAAGACACAATTCTAGCCCACCCCTTCTTAAGCAGCATTGGCCCTGATGTCCTCGGCGAGCAGATTAGCATCCAAGAAATTGAGGAACGTTTGACTTCAAAACGGTTTCATCGGCGTCAACTCACAACCCTTCTGCTCGATCAGCATTTCTTAGCCGGCTTGGGAAACTATCTTCGCAGTGAAATCTTGTTCGTAGCTCGGATTTACCCGAAACTGCGCCCCATCGACTGCACATCGAGCCAACTCAAACATTTATCTACAGCTATTCTTTCCATATCTCAACAATCTTACAAAACAGGTGGCATTACCAATGATCTCAAACGGGCTGAGCAGCTTAAAGCCAAAGGCATCGCTCGGCGGCACTACCGGCACTGGGTCTTTAACCGAGCCCAGCAACTCTGCTTTATTTGTCAGACTCCCATCATCAAAGAAATGACGAATGGACGGCGCTATTACTATTGCCCTCAATGTCAGCAGAAGTAGGTGCCAACGTCCCAGTTAAACCAGGCAGTATCATGGCGAAAGACTAACGAAGTCAATGCGATCAGGTTGTCTATACCAAGGAAAGCTTATGATGGTTCAGGCCACCCATCACAATTAGACTATCGATGCAAAGGTTTCGCTAGCAATGTCGATCCAACTCCGTGTCTACGTCCCTCCCCACCCTCTCGTCAGGCATTGGCTAGCCATGGCAAGGGACAAAAACACCCCTGGCGTTCTTTTCAGAACAGCAATGACGGAACTAGGGCGCTGGTTAACCTATGAAGCCATGCGTGAGGACTGGTTACCGATCATCGAAACCGCCGTTGAGACCCCCATCGGTCCAGCCGCCGCCACCATCGTGAACCCAGAGACCCCGATCGCGGTTGTCCCCATTCTGCGAGCGGGACTCACACTCCTAGAAGGGGCGCAGCAAGTTTTGCCGCGCGCAGCCACCTACCACTTCGGACTCGCACGAGATGAAGAAACGCTTCAACCCCGCTGTTATCTCAACAAACTGCCCGCCACCTTTGAACCTGAAACCCGCATCCTGATTAGCGAACCCATGCTGGCCACAGGCGGTTCAATAATGGCAACGATGCAGGAACTCACCCAGCGACAAGCCAATCCAGCTCTCATTCGCATTATTTCTGTAGTTGCAGCGCCACCAGCCCTCCAGCAACTAGGACAGACTTATCCAGCCCTACAAATCTACACAGCGACCATTGATGAGACCCTTAACGATCAAGGGTTCATTGTGCCAGGCTTGGGGGATGCAGGTGACCGTGCCTTTGAGACCTAAGCACGAGGTTAAAGAAATACAGTCACCTCAACCTAAAATTGAGGTTAATCGCTAAGCTAGAAATAGGCAGTTAAAGGACAAACTGATGAGCAGTGACAATGATCGATTCGGGGGGGGGTTTCTAGCCGGGAGCATCTTTGGAGGCATTACCGGAGGGCTTTTAGGTGCCTGGGTTGCCACAAAACTAAGCAATCGTCTCTCGTCTGAAACGCATACCGAAGAGAGCGACGATCAGCATCCTCCCCAATTTAGACAACCCTCGTTCATGGGCAGTAGCGACTTAGAAATGGAAGATGCCCGTCAAAGCCTTGAGAACAAAATCTCTCAACTCAACTCCGCCATTGACCAGGCTCGCGAACAATTGAGCGAAGTGAACGGCAACGCCTCAGACTAATAGAGAACCGTGTTCATTGTTCGAAACCTTCTGATTCTTTTTAGAACTGTGGGCATTCCACGTAATGACATCAGCTAAACTTTAGATACCGTCCGTCGTTTAAGATAAACAACCTGTTATGGACCCTATTACTCTACTAATCACATCCCTAGCTACGTTTTTGCAGATCTATCTTTATCTCCTGCTTGCTCGTGTGTTACTGAGCTGGTTCCCCAACATTAATTGGATGAACCCACCTTTTTCTATCCTTAGCCAGTTAACGGATCCATACTTAAATCTTTTTCGGTCGATCATCCCTCCCTTAGGAGGCCTCGATCTATCACCGATCTTAGGCTTTATCCTGCTTCAGATTCTGCAAGGTGCCTTAGTTAAAATTCCCTATATGATCTAAACCCTGCAAGCTACAGGGATTTTGTCCAAGGTTTCTCTCTACCGAAAACCACACATCTCTAGCGAACTTTAGCAGCAAAGCCACTGGCTTTGAACTGTTCAAGTTCTAGGGGGGGAACAAGACCTTCGGGAACACTGATGCGCAATTCAAAGGTACCAACCCCTGGATCTACCTCAGTGATAGAACCCAAGCGAGTACGGTTTTCCATAACGGGGTTATGATTCGCATCATAGACGCGACCAAAAACATCAGCATCTAGAACAGGGTTGCTTGAGGGATTTTTTGTTGTACCAGTAATGAGGAAACAATTCGCCAGCTTCAAAGTTGGCCCTCCACTGGTTACGGTCCCTTCACCCACATCTGCAGGACAAGGATCAGCGGCAAGGTCCGTTAGCTTGATTTGAGTAACAGCTTGAGCGTCAGGACTCACCCAAATCCCAACGAATAACAGACAGCCAGCAAGCGAGAGACTGAGCAGAGAGCGCCAAAGGAGCGTGATCGTTGATCTCATAGGTATCCGTTAAAGAAAATTCTCGACGACTTCTGGCTCTAAGTTCAACTCAGTTTTGGACAACCTGCGCCAACACACCCGTGAGCAAACTGGGAGACAGTAAAAAGAGGTGGGCTAATAGCCACCTCAAATATTCTAGCGCTATCTGCTAGCTCTACAGATCTAGGTCAGCCAAACTTTTGATCTGAAAGTTTGGCTGATTGAGTACCAAAACTAAGGAGTCTTACTGGGCACCACAGGGATCTGCTGCTGCACCACAGGGATCTGCACCGTCAGCCTCAGCAGGTGCATCAGTAGAAGGTTGAGCACAGCTTGTGACCATTGCTCCTGAACCAAGTAAAGAAACAGCGGCAACCATTGCCATGTAATTAACTTTCATAATTCTCTCCGTTGATTAAAGAATCAAATGAACCAAACACACCGAAGTTGCGGCTTTATCCTGGCAATCATAGCAATGAGTTACCAATTTTGGCGAGAACAATGGTCACCTCAAAGATTTTTATCGCAGCCAGCTCGGTGATATAACAACTCGAAAACTCGCAGCATCGGCAATCACAATAGCAGCTTTTCGTAGTTCCATCAGAGATACAAGGAAGCATCATCCCCCTATTTCGAGAGACTTTCAAAGATCATGATTGATTATGACAATCGGTACGAACGTGAGCGCTCTCAGTTAAAACTTATCTGATCGTCAGGGCAAAATCAGCCTTATCCATTTAGATTTAGACATGACATATCGATAATCGTAGTTACAATTTTGGCGCCCCTATATTTATCTCTTAGGCTTAGGGTATTAGGGAAAGGTGGAGAGTCGAGAGGTTTCACCCTTGCTAATAGCAGCAAAAGAGACCACTGTCCCCCCCTATAAACAGACCAAACCGAGATTATTGAACAAAGTGGTATCTATCGTGGTTAACCAAGATTGGCTAGAAACAGAAGGCGGAGAGTGGCAAACCTGTCATAGCTCAGTTCCCTCTCCAGGGATAACTCAGTATCGTCTCTATCGCTTTCTTACTAACGTAGAAGACATTTTAGAATGTCACCCTCAAGAACAGGTTCGTTTAGAGAAAATGCGCCCTCTTGTCCGCCAGTTACTCACGGAGTCCACTTGGCTACAGTTCACTGCCCAGCCTCCTGACCCGAAGACGGGATGGTCGGTGAATTTTCTCTATGAAGAACCGCAATTCCCTCTAACCATTCAAATGGTCGCATGGCTGCCAGGCGCAAAGTCTCCTATTCATAATCATGCAACATGGGGCATTGTGGCACTCCTCAGCGGTCAAGAAAAAAATCGATTTTGGCGTCGGGCTGGAGATGACACTTATCCTGATCGGATTGAACCGACAGGGGAATTGGTGTTAAATCCGGGGGACATTATTAGCTTTATGCCAGATGCGATTCATGCCGTTGAAGCATTGGGAGACGAACCCACCGTGAGTTTCAATATTTATGGAGCACCCAATTACAAAAATCGCTGGAGGTTTGATCCCAAAGCCCATACGGCTCAGCAGTTTTAAATTGCGCCGTTCTATACAGATGAAACGAGCTGCTTCCCAGGGGATTCATAACCTGTCCACAAAACTCAAAAAGTGGATCAATTTATCATCCCTAGAGGTGCAGCTCACCTTAGGACTGGGGACATTATTCGCTCTCTCACTAGGTAGTGTTGCATTTTGGACTAGCTGGAAAATGCAGCGAATTTTAATTGACAGTCACAAGGACAACCTCTTTACCGTCGCCAGTCAAGTCACAGAAGATCTGACCTTCTATAGTGAAATGCTGCCCATGGAAAAGAGCCTGCAAAAGGCACTTGACAACCGATCATCCAGAAATCTCTTACTTTGGGTTGAACAAGATGATAAATCTATAGCAGCAACGTCACCGGCAATCGCCAGACCAGCATGGCAACGGGTTGGACATCCCAATGAACTTTCCTCTCATTTCAGAAGGGATGAACCCTTTGATCTCTACCAAATTCGAGAGCGTCAGCTAGTGGCTTGTCATAGCCCTCTGGTTCTGACTAATCAAACGCTTGGGACCCTGTTTATCGCCCAAGACATAACACAGGATCAACGGCGAATTGATGGCAATATCCAGACATTGATTCTAGCCACAGGCCTAGCCATGGTTCTTTCACTCTTTGCCATTGCCTATTTTATTCGGCGCTCGCTGCTGCCATTGTGTCAGATGCAAACAATGACCCAACAGATATCTGCGGAAGATTTAGGCGAGACCCAGGTTGTCCTCCCCAAAGCCCCGAGTGAAATTCAAGCGCTAGCCAATACCTTCAATATGATGTTGGATCGACTCTCAGAAGCCTGGACCCAGCAGCAACGTATTGGGGAAAGGCAACGACAATTCGTGGCCGATGCTTCTCATGAATTGAGGACCCCCCTCACGATCGTTCGCGGTTACTTGCAAAGTACATTGCGTCGCAGTGATAATTTGCTCGATTATCAGCGCGAGGCCCTCGAAGTTGCAGCAAGTGAAGCAGATCATACGATTCTGCTCCTACAGGACCTACTCAATTTAGCGAGGGCCGATGGTGGCTATCTGTCCTATGATCTTCAGATTTTGATTCTCAACGATATTGTGGCCGACGTGGTGCAAGTCGCAGGACAGTCTTTCGAGCGGACGATTTTAGTGGAGGCCAAGTCATCATTAATTCCGATCTATGCAGATGCAAATCGACTCCAGCAAATCTTGAGCCATTTAGTAGAAAACGCACTGAAGTATTCGGACGAGGCCGAGCCGGTCCACATTAAGATGGAGCAAATCAATCAGAAAGCTGTGATTCATGTTTGTGATCGCGGTCCCGGCATTCCTCCTCAGCATCTATCTCGAATCTTTGACCGCTTTTATCGTTTAGATGAAGCCCGCACCCGTTCCATGGGGGGAACAGGACTTGGGTTATCCATTGTTAAGGTCTTTGCGGAGGGCATGGGGGGACAGGTAACTGTTTCCTCTGAACTCTGCAAAGGCAGTACTTTCACCGTTACATTGCCCATCTCTGCAACATCACCATGACAGCAAATATTTTATTAGTTGAAGACGAAGTCAAACTGGCCCAATTTGTAAAGCTAGAACTTACCCAGGAAGGGTATGAAGTCACTGTCGCTCACGATGGTATGACCGGCCTCACGTCTGCCCGAGAACAGCAGTTAGATTTAATCATTCTGGACTGGATGCTACCGGGTTTCACGGGTATTGAGGTGTGTCGTCGCCTGAGAGCCACGGGTGATCAAGTGCCAGTTATTTTGCTGACCGCGAAGGATGAAATTAACGATCGCGTTGAGGGTTTAGATGCGGGAGCTGATGATTATCTGGTAAAGCCCTTCAGCATTGAGGAGTTGCTCGCGAGGGTCCGGGCACACTTGCGACGCACCCAGGAAGATGATCCAGACGAGCTACAATTTGCTGATTTATCGCTCAATCAGCGAACCCGCGAAATCTATCGAGGCGAGCGTTCGATTGAATTAACGGCCAAGGAATTTGACTTGCTCGTCTATCTGATGCGTCATCCTCGACAGGTTTTGACGCGAGATCGGATCTTAGAGGAGGTCTGGGGTTATGACTTCATGGGCGACTCAAACATCATTGAGGTGTATATCCGTTATCTAAGACTGAAGCTGGAAGAAAATAACGAAAAACGGATGATTCAAACTGTTCGGGGGGTGGGTTACGTCATGCGGGAGTAGCGCTACGCTATGGGTGCTGTTCTCTAGACTAAAGATGGGCATTGCTCCTTTACTCCCCTATGTTCATAACGTTCTGAGTCCACTGTTCCCAGGCTGTCTGTGGCAAGGTGACCCACAACGCAAAGAAATTGCACTGACCTTCGATGATGGTCCCCACCCTGAACACACGCTGCAGTTACTGAAGGTGCTCTCTGAGTATCAGGTGACGGCTAGTTTTTTCTGGCTGGGAGTCTGCGTCGAGCGGGCACCAAAAGTGGCCCAAGCCGTTTATGAACAAGGGCATTGGCTGGGGCTGCATGGCTATACCCATCAATCTTTCCCCAGAATGAATGGTAAACAGCTGTTAGAAAGCTTAGAAAATACGAGGGATGCGATCGCAACCACCTGCAGCCTCGATCCAGAGACTCTACGAGATGTCCGCCCTCCAAACGGTATTTTCACCCCTGCGACCCTTTCACAACTCAAAGCAGGAGGCTATCGTCCTGTGATGTGGAGTGTCGTCCCTGTGGACTGGGTATGTCCCGGTATTGAACTTGTCACCCAGCGCATTATGAAGCAAACCCAAAACGGCTCGATTGTTGTCTTGCATGACGGTCTATGCGGGGGGCAAGACGTCGCCCGGACAACACATCAACTCTTGCCCCAGCTTTTGAGTCGGGGCTATCGATTTGTCACCATTGACCATCTTTGGAATCAGAAACAGCAGACAACAGCTATCACTCTATAAAGTGGCCGAAGCACTATAAGGTGGCCAAAGCAGTACGATTCTTCTCCCGGTTAATTGTCAGCATTAATGTATAGAGCGTTCGCAGTTGTACATCGATAAAAGGTGGGATCGTGGTGAAAACAACGTCAAAGCC
>CALFCG010000121.1 GCA_937951315.1 uncultured cyanobacterium | reverse complement strand
AGAAATCACTTCTTCAATGGCGGTTCCTAACAGCAGGCGCTTCTCTAAGGGGGCGTCTACAACCACATCAAAGTTAAACGTTCCGCCAATCTTCACCTGTTCCGGTAGACTCACCGTAATCTTGGGTGGATTGTCGCCGCTGGTGAGTTGACTTTGCTCTGCGGTGATCGTCTGCTCAAGCATTTGCCCATTGAGCCAGCGTTGACGAGATTTGATCGTGGCTGTCAGCCTCATCTCTTGATCTTCCAAGGTCTGGAGGCCGGTGATCGTGGTTTTTGTGGTGGCCGTTCCTCCACCTTCCGAATCTGCTTCCCAGGCCAGCACTTCCGTGCTGTAGCTTATATCTTCATATTGATTCCAGAAGGCTTTGAGAACTGACTTAAGGGACTGACGTGTCAGGCCGTCGCTGTGTTGAAATTCTGGGTGGTAGAAACGGAGTAGGCGTTTGAGTTGTTGATCGGTGGCTGCCTTATCCATTGCAGTTAAAGTCTGGGCTACCTCTTGGGGGAGCTGAACACTAGGAACCTTGTCTGCTCCGGGGGGGACGACATCAGCGGTTGGCGTGGGCAGATCTGTGGTGTTTTGAGCAAAGACCACATTGCCCGACATCAAGGCAGCAGCTCCTAAAACCGCACCGGCTAAACTGCCTGAGAGAGACAGAAAGGCGTGGGGGGACCGTGACTTGATCGCGGAGTCGTTCATATTAAAGATTTCCAGAAACAACCGACATTTCAAAAGGGCCGTGAAATAGGAGTGGTATCTCCTCATATGGGCAACCAATCATCAGAAGGTCAGATGATTGTTACAATCACTTGGTCTTGTTCACCCCAGCTAGTTCACTTAAAGAGTAACCTAGCGTTTAAAACTTGAACCCGCTACTATGCCCACTCATGCTCCAGACTTGAATTCTACGCAGGCAGTTCCGGCTCCGCCGATCCGACTTTTGGTGGCAGCCAGCGGTACCGGAGGCCATCTTTATCCGGCACTGGCTGCAGCAGAAGCCCTTGAGGCGCTGGGCTATGAAATAACTTGGCTAGGTGTCAATAATCGTCTTGAGACCAGTCTGCTGCCGTCTAAGTATCCGCTTTGTCAGGTTCCCATGGAGGGCTTTCAGACGAGTTTAGGACTCAAGACTGGTATTGTTCTGAGTAAATTAGTCCGTTCCATACGTCAAACGCGGCAGCTACTCCAGCAAGGACAGTTCCAAGGTGTGGTGACGACCGGAGGGTATATTGCGGCTCCGGCAATCATTGCGGCTCGCTCTTTGGGGGTGCCGAGTATTTTGCATGAGTCGAATGTCTTGCCAGGTAAGGTGACGCGGTGGTTTAGCCGTTGGTGTAGTGTTGTCGCTTTAGGTTTTGAGGCCACGACCCAGTATTTGCCCAAAGCGAATGTGGTCACGGTGGGGACACCTGTACGGGCCAATTTTTTGTTGCCGACACCTCTTGATTTTGATATTCCTGACGATGCGGTGTTGATTACGGTGGCAGGCGGCAGCCAAGGGGCTGTGGCGGTGAATAAGCTGGTTCGTAAATGTGCCCCGACTTGGCTGGAGGCGGGGGCCTGGATTGTTCACCTCACGGGGGAGCGAGACGATGAGGCCGATAGCTTTGCCCATCCGCACTACATTTCAATGCCCTTTTTCGACAATATGGCAGGGTTGTTGCAGCGGACCAATCTCGCTATTAGTCGTGCGGGGGCTGGCACCTTGACTGAGCTGGCAACAACCCGGACACCTTCTATCCTGATCCCGTATCCCTATGCGGCGGAGGATCATCAGGCCTATAATGCTGAAATTTTTGTCGAAGCAGGGGCTGCCCGGATGTTCCGTGAAGCAGAAATTGCAGAGGAACGTTTTGCCGAGACGGTTCTGGAGTTATTGGGATCGCAATCCTCGCTTGAAAAGATGGCAATCCAGGCTCAACAGCTATCGACTTCTGACAGTACAGAAAAATTTGCCCAACTCATTTGCGAGGTGGTGAAGTCAGGTCAGGGCTCTTGATTGAATGTCAGCCATTGCATGAAATCACATTGGGCTGTTGATGCTAAGCGGGCATGTGCTGTGGGCATACACCTCTGTTCAGTGAGACTACTAGTTAAAACAGGGGTTTTGAGGAACGGGTTTCCCCTTGGTGTTGGTGCTTCTTCCTCTAGCTGGCAGGGAGTCCACCATGGCTCCGGGGATCATCGGACCCGCGAGACTGAACATCCGCCGTGAATGATGACATTTGCCCTGCCATTTGTTGTGCTGGCAGCGGCTGATCTGCCGACAGGGCTGCTAAGTCGCCTGCCAGTACTCCTCGCGGCTGTTGTCCAACTGCGTTGGCTAACACCTCACCGGAGCGATTAAGAAAAACAAAGTGAGGAATGCCATCAACTGCAAACCGTGAAATTTCAGGTAGCCATTTTGTATTGTCTACATTAAGCAGTACAAAGTTAACATCCTTGTACTGCTGTTTTAGTGTGGTCATATCAGCCGCCATTGCCTGACAGCTGGTACACCAATCTGCATAGAATTCCAGTAGCGTTGGCTGGCCATTAATGAGTGCTGAATCTAGTGGAACGGAGTTTGTGGCTAAAGTTTTCAGAGACGGTTGTTGAGTCTGGCCGCGGACTCCCATAAATAGGAGAACTGCCAACACCATTGCCGATAAAGCAACTAAGAGGTTTCTGACTCGATTAATTTTAGGCTCGGTGGAGCCTGAGGGGGGAGTTGGTTGATCCTGTGTCATTGTGCTTCAAGACCCTGCATGACAGTGTTTGCTCTAGACCTACGATTTTTACTTTACGACAACAAAAATGGAGTAATTGACAGAACTTATCATCATCTGACTTACTATTGTCCAAAATCAGCTCCCATGAGAAATTATAAGGAGGGGAACTTGTAGCGCCATTGTGATTTATCTCACTGGCAGGCTCCAGTCACTTACTTACTGTATTCACTAATGGGGTTTAACGGCAGTGTTCCTGGCGTGAGTTCACTACTATTGATTCTTAAATCATTATTTACTGAATTTCTTGCTGTCTACCTTGCTGTTCAACGCCTGATCCACTGCAATCTTCTGACTTAATTGGTTCATTGTTTAACGGTGATGGTATGCAACTGACTAAACAACGCAGGACTATCGAAGAGGAAATTCGCTCCCTTGTGACGGAAGCCCGTCGATATGCTCCAGGACATCTTCGACGTCAGCAATGCCTGACTCAAATTATCCGGCTGATTGAGCAGTCGCAGAAGCTCTGGCATGAAAACACGCCTTTTTATGAAGATGCTAAGCAACAAATGTGGGTCTATTTTTGTCAAAATATTTGTGAGGCTGGAACCGGAGAACGATACGATCCTGACCGCAGTAGCGTGATTACCTGGCTCAATCGCTATCTCAAATGGCGCTTGCAAGACTTTAGAATTGCGAAGCAAACGAAGCAGACGAAGTTTGTCTCTGCTCCTGCCCCTGGCAGTATGAGTCGGGTACGGGATGTGACGGATAACATTCCCTCTCGTCCTGATGTTCCACCCATTCTCGAAGATACTCGCGCCTGGGCTGAATTAGATGAGACGGGAGAGTTGTGCGGTACCCATATTCAAAACCGACCTGAAATTAACTGTCAGACTTTGATTCTGCGACGATTGCCGCCTGAAACCAGTTGGGAGGATTTGTCGGCTGAATTTGGTGTGGCTGTCTCTACGCTAAGCAGTTTTTATCAGAGAAAATGTATGACTCGCTTGCGTAACTTTGGGCAATGTCAGGGATATCTATAATAGGAGTCTCTATTGGGCCCATTCATGCACCTTCAAGATCACGCTCTAATCCTGCCGATTACCACCACGGCTCGTCAGACTGCTGAGGCCTTTTCAGCCCAGCAGGCAGCACCTGATAAGGCTCAGCAGGTTCGCCTCAATACTTTAGCTGTATGGGTTGCCCACGACTACTTAAGTATGATGGGCATCCCTTCCAATATGGAATCTAGTGATAGCTGGAATCCTGTTGTTCGGGCTTGCAGCGATGTTGCAGATTTAGAGGTCGCGACCTCCGGTCGACTCGAATGTCGGGCCATCCAGCCCCATGAAGAGACCTGTTACGTTCCGCCCGAGGTTTGGAGCGATCGGATCGGTTACCTTGTGATTCAGATTTCGGAGAATTTGCGTCAGGCTAGTCTATTGGGTTTTACACCGACTGTTTCGACAGATCGCCTTGCGTTGACGAAACTCAAGCCAATGGAGTCCTTACTGGCCCATTTAAGTGAATTTAGCTTGGCACAGCCTCCGTTGGTAGAAGAATGCTTGACTCAGTTAGAGTTGTGGTTCAGTGGTTTGTTTGCTGATGGTTGGCAAGCGGTTGATGCGCTTCTGGGTGAGGCTCAACCCGTATTGAGTTTTCGGCGGGCCGGGGCAAGTGATGCAGCACCGCTTCTGGAGGGACAAGTTCAGCGGGCAAAGCTGATATCTTTATTGCCGGAACAAGGGCCCGTTGTTTTGCTGATGGATTGCAAGCCTGAAATAGGGCAACGTTTATTCTGTGTGCAAGTCCATCCCCTCTCTAGTAACGGTCACTTGCCGGCTGATCTGCGATTAACGATTTTGGATGAAGGTTCTCAGCCTTTGCTGGAAGCGAGGTCAAGACAGCGTGATGATTACATCCAGCGTCAGTTTAGTGGGCATCCGGGCGAGCGATTTAGTATCAAAATTGAATTGGGTGATGCTGCCGTAATAGAGAACTTTGTTATTTAGTGCCATTGGGGGCAACAGTGGCAGATCAGGTTGTCGTTCTAAAGTTTGAGCAAGGGAGTTTTGAGCAAGGATTTACGCTCGCCTTGCAGGTTGGGGGTGAGGGCGCTCGTCCCTCAGCAGAAATGACGGGGTGTCTTCCGTCTGCTGTTCATCTGCGACGACATTACCAACGTTGGCAAACTACGTATGAAAGGCTTGGGTTGCCGTCTCGGATTAAGCCTGTTGTTGATCAGGTAACGAATGTCTCTCGTCTGGACGATTGTTTACAGGCTGCAAATGTGCTCCGGCAGTCGATGAATGATTGGCTCTGCGCTGCTGCTTTCAGGCCATTGCGAGAGAAGCTTTTAGAGCAGTTGTCACCTGGCGATCGCATTCGCATTTTGCTGCAAACCGATGATCTGCAGCTTCAGAAACTTCCTTGGCATACTTGGGATCTTTTAGAACGCTACCCCTTGACCGAGATTGCGCTGGCAGCACCCACCTACGCCAACCCACCTACTCAAGCTCGATCTGTCTCGGCGGATGTTCGAATCCTTGCCATTTTGGGCAATAGTGATGGAATTGATCTCTCTGCAGATCAAGCACTCCTGGAGCAGCTTCCTGGTGCTCATATTCACTTTCTCGATGAACCCAATCGGCAGCAGCTGAATGAGCAGCTTTGGGAGCAGCATTGGGATATCCTTTTTTTCGCGGGGCATAGCTG